>JABMPE010000726.1 GCA_013203845.1 Rhodopirellula sp.
ACTGCACATCATGCAAGGGCGCATGTACCAGGCGGTGCTCAACAAAGCTCGTCGGGGCGACCTCTACATACTCCCGCCCATCGGCTACATAAAGTTGCCAACGGGCGAATTCGCCCTTGATCCAGACGAACAGGCCCGGAATGTTATTCACATTGCATTCGACGCTTTCGACCGTCGTGGAACCATCCGCGGCGTGATCCGATATTTGGTCGAGCATTCGGTAATGATGCCGGTGCGTCCACATTCCGGCCCGAATAAGGGGCAGCTTGAATGGAGACGTCCCACTCGCGATACAGTCAACACAATTCTCACGCATCCAATTTTTGCCGGCACGTATCGATACGGTCATCGACAGCTTGACCCGCGGCGAAAACAACCAGGCAAGCCGCATTCCGGTCGCGTCTTGATGGATCCGGATGACTACCATGCGTTGATACCCGGTCGTTGCCCGGCATACATCTCGATGGAACGGTATGAGCGGAATCAGCGTCGCATTGCGCAGAATCGAGTGCGTTTTTCGGCGAAAGGACCAGCACGTGAAGGTGCAGCCATGCTCGGCGGCTTGGTGTTTTGCGGACACTGCGACACTCGAATGTCAGTCCATTACGCAGGCAAAGGCGCGTATCAATACACGTGTCGTGCAAGGATCTATGACTGCAACGGCCCATTGTGCCAAAGCATATCCGGCCGCGTCTTGGATAAACTGGTAGCCGAGAAGATCCTGGCAGCGCTCCAACCAGCAGCGCTAGAAATAAGTCTCAGCGCGGCCGATGATCTGCAACAGGAGCGACGTCGGCTGGAACAGACTTGGCAGCATCGGTTGGAACGAGCCCGCTACGATGCCGAACGCGCCGAACGACAATACCAGGCTGTCGAACCGGAGAACCGCCTTGTCGCGCGTACACTGGAACAGCAATGGGAGTCGGCGCTTTCGGAATTACAATCAGTCCAACAGGAGTATGCCCGTTTTCGTCAGGCACATTCGTCGTCGCTCACTGACGATGAACGTGAGACAATTCGCAAACTGTCCAAAGACCTTCCAGCGGTCTGGAATGCGTCGACGACGTCGGCTGCCGACAAGCAGCGGATCGTTCAGATCCTGCTGAATCGTATTCTGGTCAGAGTACAGGACTCGACGGAGCGCGTTGATGTAACGCTCCATTGGTCGGGTGGTTTTACCAGTCAGCACGAGTTCATTCGCCCGGTTCGTGGATATGCCCAGTTGTCAGACTATGAACGGTTGATCGCTCGCATCAAGGGGCTGCGACGAGAGGGCCTTTCGTTTGCAGCAATCGCCGAAGAGCTCAACCGTGACGGTTTCCGCCCTGCGAAACAGGCAGAGACATTTCACGGCGATCTCGTCGGCAACCTCCTGCGTGGACATGAGGGAAGTCAACCAGGCCCGCGGTCACACCCAGTGAGTCTTGTGCTCGAAGAGAACGAATGGCTGGCAGTCGACCTAGCTCCTCGCATCGGAATCGCCAAAAACACGCTGCTCGCCTGGATCAAGCGTGGCTGGGTTCACATGTCGCGGAGGTTGCCGGGTTATCATGGGCGAGTCATTTGCTGGGCAGACGTTGAAGAACTGAAACGGCTGTGCCGTCTGCGAGAGACAAACCATAATTGGTGGGATCAGCCGGTGCCAGCTGAGTTGACGACACCAAAAGCACCGCCGAAGAAATGAATTGACAGCCAATATTTGATAGAATCAGTCCCTGGCCTATCCCCTCGATTATTGATCAGAGCAATTTCCGCCAAGCATGAACAGTTCCGACAAAGGAGGTAGTATGGCTGGTGATCGGACAGAGCGCCATTCACCTAGAAGGCAGAAACTGCCATTGTGGGCCAAGGCGGTGTGGACCCTCACACGAGCTCAGGGCCGATCCCCGTTTTCGTCTTCTGTAGTTGTGACTCCCAGGCGGGCAAGTATCGCGGGTAGCGCCAAGTGCAAATGCTCGCGAATCTGACAGGCCATGGCAGCGGACTTTTCGACGAGGTTGCGCCGATGTCGCGCTCGAAGCTGCAACTCTCGATACGGGGATTCCAACTCCAACTCGCCCAATCCAAAACCGGCCGCGGCCGCTCGGTGCTGAGCATACAGATCGGTTTCGTCGGTCTTGTTCCCGGGATCGGCCGGCACGCGGTACTGCTTCGTTGCAAACGGATGAACGACGCGTGTTTCAAAGCCGGCTTTGGCAAACGCCCGTTTGGGAGGCAAGTAGTAGGTGCCCGTCCGTTCCACGACGACGATCGTGTCTTGAATGTCGTGCTGTTGCTGAGCTTCCCGGATCTGCGCCACGGCCAGCTTGAAGTCGACCGCTCGGTGCTCGATCGTTTGAGGTTTGATGAGCAGATTTCCAAAGTAGTCGGCCATCATCCACTCGGACCGATGCTTGGCGGGATCGACGCACACGATCGCAAATCGCTCACCCCCCACT
>JABMPE010000727.1 GCA_013203845.1 Rhodopirellula sp.
ACAGAGATAATTCGCCGTTTCAAGCCCCAAAGAACCGGATCAGCCCCTCTCGCCCGCACCCGGCGCTCCGACCCGCCAACACCACGCCAAGCGACAACAGAACCCAGACAGCCATCACACCGGTGCGCAAAGCAGGCTAGAGGTCCCGCCTGGATTTTTGTCGTTCATATCAACTTAACAGATTGTTCACGTTGCAGCGGTACGTCGTGAGTTCTGAAGTTCCGGAATCCTGTAAGGAACCGCGTTACCCAAAAGGCGAACCAGCATGACGACGCGATTTGAATTCAATACCCGTCTGAAACTCAGAATGCAAAGCAGCGTTTCGTGGCGTGTTGCCGAACTCGTTCTCTGTAGTTTACTGCTTTTACCGTTAGCAGTCGGTTGTGGCGGTGGCGAAGACGATTTCGGACCGACCGTGATTCGCAGTTCCTCGAAGAAAGCGGAAATTCCGACAGCTCCGATTGCTGATTCGGGCGGCCAGACTCCGACGGAGTCAACGACAGGCAGCACGGAAATCAGCGGCGATGTACCGTCGCCAGAATCAATCAGTGGGAAATCAACAGCACCTGAAGTCTCCGTGCTGGCGGGCAGTCCGGCGGGAGTCATGCCGGTGGCCAGCGAAGCTCCGAAAGCCGATTCTGCGAACGCGGGGAATGATGACGCGGAAGCAGAAGCGGCGACAACCAGGCATTCGAAAGTCGCACGAATCCCTGTTGCCGGCTGTCTGGCTCGAACTTTGGAAAACAATGCAGTGTTCGCCGGGCGGGACGAACGGAAGCTGATCGTTTTCGACCAGTACACGGGCAAGGAAGTTGCCGAATATCTGCATTCCGGCGAGAGTAATGTCTCGGTCCTGGCGGCGAGTTCAGACGGCAGTCTGATTATTGCCGGAATGGAGAATGGTACTGTCAAACCATTTCGATCAATCGACACGAGTCGCATTGATCTCTACGCGCGGCGGATGATTGAAACGGCTCAACGGGACGATGTCGGTATGAAGGGGCACGAAGGAATCGTGACACACGCGTTTCTTCTTCCCGGCGAAAAGCAACTGGTGACGGGCGGAGCCGACGGACAGATTCATGTCTGGGAAATCGGTGCGGGAGATTTTCAACTTCCGACGATTCGTTCCGTGCGTGCCTTTTCTGCTCATCCTGCTGAGCTGCTTGCACTGCAGTCTCTCAGCGAAAATCGACTGGTGTCAGTGGGAGATGACGGGAAAATTCGAATCTGGTCAGTCGACGACGAAGATGCTTCGCCAATCGAAGTCGCTTCCACTGACGAGTGCATTTCCGCCGTTGCGGTCAGCCCGGACGAGTCGACGATCGCACTGGCGTATGGAGAAGGATCGATTCGACTTGTTTCGCTGAATGGAGATTCAGAATCCCAGGAAAATGACGCGAAGAAGGCTGTCCCCGAAACCGAGACAAAAACGCCCACGGCGAGAAACGCTGCTCCCGAGCCGGCAATTGCTCACCCGGGAAAAGTTCGCTGCGTAGCGCTGTCTGCCGACGCGAAGTTACTGATGACCGGCTGTGACGACGGCATGGTTCGTTTATGGGACGTCGCCACTCGTAAGGAGCTGGAGCGAACGTCTGCATACGGAGCGGAAATCGTTTCCCTTGGCTATTCGACGCCGACGGCTTCCCGACAGTTTATGCGATGTATATTCGCTGCGGATGCGAAAGGCCTGCTTCAGTGGTGGTCGTCTTCGGCTGACCCAGCGGAAACAAGACGAACTCGTTTACTGACGCGCCCTGTTGCCCGGTTCAATATGACTGAAATTGAAGCAGCAAACGCGTCTGAGCCGATTGCTCAGGCTGAGACCGCTGCCGATCAAACGCCTGAAGTTCAGCAGCTTCATGACCAGTTGCGGCTGTCAGTTTCTGTCGAGCAGCTCAAGTCCAATCGTGAAGCTCTGCTGAAACTCAGCCCACAGTCAGCACCTCAGAAACCGACAGACCAGACACCACCGTTAACGGCTTCTTTCAAGACGGCGTTCACTTTTACGACAGCCGTCAGATCCCGCTCGACTGCCGATTCCGTGAAAATCGGGTTTTCAACGGACGGGACTCAGCTCGCAGCAGGGCGTCAGGAAACAACTGCGGCCAGACAGATAACGTCGACGATTCATTTCTGGGATCTTCCGACCGGCGTGGAACTTCGCCAGTGGAAAAGTCTGGCGACGGAACTGCAGCAGTTGCAGGTTGTTGGTCACGGGCAGAACATCGCGACATTGCCATCCGCAGTCATGCTGAACCGGTCGAACGGCCTTACATCATCATTGAATGAATCTGCAATGTTGCTTGCCCGTTCGACGGACGGAAAACATTTTGCGATCGGCGAACGCGGTGCGGAGCAGGCGTTGGCTCCTGTGATTCGACTCGTTGATTCTCAGACTTTGCAAGAGGTCGCCACATTCGCAGCGTACGAGAGTTACCCGACGGCACTTGCTTTCTCACCGGATGGAATGACGCTTGTTGCGAGTATCCGGGAAAGAAAAGCCCATAAACTGATTGCTCTGGACGCTATGTCCCTGAAGCAGAAACAGATTATTGAAGAACACGGTCACGATCAGCCATGGTTGCTTCCCAAAGGCATTGGCGGCACCAACGCGATCACGCTGATCATGTTCTCTCAAGACAGTCGGCACATGCTGACCTATGGCGAGTACCAGCCGAGCACTTTTCGAGTCAGTCTTTGGGAATCCAAGAATTCGAAATGGGTCGAAGAGTCTGATCGCCGTGCCGAGGCGCGAAAGAAAGCGATGGTAACTGAAGCTGATCCACCAGCGCGTTTTCTGGACGCACGAGGAAGCCGCATCGTCCTCGCCGTTGAAACTGGCTATCGAATTCTTGACTTGCAGAACAAACGCCTGGAGCGGGAAATCGAACTCGAACGGTCACCTGCCAAAGGTGCCCTGGCGACGATTGCTCCCAGCGGGTCACTTCTCGCGGTCGGCACCGAGCAGGGGAAAGTTCAGCTTTGGCAACTCGACAAAGAAAAACCAATACTGGAATTTCCTGCACATCTTGGTCCCGTCGTCGGCCTGAAGTTTGCTCCAGACAGCTCACACCTCGCGACCGCTGGCGAAGAGAATGTCGTTCATGTCTGGAATCTCGCAGACTGGGCGAACCGCTCACGTCGGTTGGTTCGTCAGTGAACTTTTCAACCTGTTCACGAATAACGATTGAAATGAAGAACCTCCTCGAAAAGTCGCTCGCTGTCGAAACAGCCTATTTCAAAGACTGAAGGTAAGCGATCAGATCGGCGAGTTGTTCCGGAGTCAGATTGTTGGCGATGCCAACGGGCATCATCGACTCCTTCTTCTGCTGGCGGATTTCGATTTCGTCTTTCTTCAGAGACATCGCGAGTCCGTTTGTCTGTCGCACCTGAACTTCGTCGGCACTTTCACCGCTGACAAATCCTGTGACGACTTTTCCGCTATCCATCACGAAGAGGTAGGTGTCGAAGCCTTGAGCGATCTTTGTGGCGGGATTCAGAATGGACTCGACCAGTTCCGCCTTCTTATATCGCTTGCCAATGTCGACCAGATGCGGCCCTTTGGGAGTCTGTCCGTTTGCCGTCGTGTGACAGGCAATACACGCCTGGCGTTTAAAGAGTGGCTGGCCGCGTTTTGCGTCGCCTTCGGTGTTAAGAGCACGATAACTGGCGATCTCAGGTGCAAGGTTAGCAATCAGGTTCGGATCGTTGGGATCCGCTTTGGCAATCTCGATCGCCATTTCAGGTTCAGCTTTGCGAGCCGTTGCAGCCGTCGGCAGCCCGGCGATCTCAACTTTGTGCGCGGCCAGTTGTTTGCCCGCAGATTCGATGGTTGTCGGATCGGCATGTTCCAGGAAGGTTCTGACGGCGGCAGCGATGCGATCGCTTTGTTCCCACTTCTTACGATCGTAGTAAGGGCCGTCTCGATCCGGTCGAGTGCCCCACCAGCCGCCGGTGTAGTCTCCTTCGCGGAAGTAAAGGCGGATCAGTGTTGTCAGGATTTCCTGACGGGTTTCCGCGTTCCGCACGCTGCTGAGTTTCGTGATCAGTCCTGAAACGGCTTCTTCGTTGTGCATGTACTTCAGAGCTTGGAGTGCCCCCGCTGAGTACGGTCCTTCGATCGCCTTCAGGCATGCTTCAACCGCGTTGCAGTTCTGCAGAGCACGAACAGCCAGATGAGGAATCACTCGCCCGGGGTCGGCCTGCTTATAGAGCGGGTCGGCGGCTGGCTTTGGCTGATACGAAGCCCGTGCCGTCAAAGGCAGGATGGCTTCTCCGGCTTCGGAACGACCGATCCGTCCCAGGCAGATCAGTGCCTGAGCGCGGACGCGAGGATTCTCATCTCGCAACGCAGCGATGAACGGTTCGAGCGGCAGCTTGTCGAGTCCAGCCTTGCGATCGGTCAGTGCTCGAAGTGCGTGCTCGCGGACATCAACGTCTTCAGAAACCTTGAGCAGTAAATCACGAGCAGATTCTCCGGCAAGTTGGTTCAGTGTGTAAATCGCCGCGACTCGACCATACAGCGGAGTCGCCGGATTCATTACCAGAACCATCAACTCGACAATTGCGACGTCAGCTGGACGATGATTGTTGGCAATCAATTCTCTCTCTGAAATGGTCGTTTGAACCTGCTTACCGTTGCGGCTTGAAAACTCGGCACCATGACGACGCAGAATTTCCAATTGGCTGTGCTGCCGGACTACGGCGCTGGGTGAACTCAACAAACCGACGAGCTGTTTTTCATCAAGCTTGTCAAGTTGCGGAAACGGCTTCGGCGTGAAGTCGATGGGCGTGACCTGTGCGACGAAGCCGACGTTCGGGCCGTCATACGCGAACTTGCCGTTCTTCCAACTCGAAACGTACATCCGACCGCTGCCGTCGACGTCGATGTCAGTCGGTCGGGGAATCTTCAGAAAGACTTCCTGAGCCGCATCGAACGTCGCTCCATTCGCCGGCAGGTTATGGCGATAAACGTTGCTGGTGCCCCAGTCGCATGTGTAGATCGTATTGTTAAACGGGTCGGGCCAGCGCAGTTCGTGAAAGAACATCGCTCCGCAACCGGAGCCCCCGCCGTAGTCAGCCAGTGGCGGCATGCTCTCTTCTGTGAAATTCAGGTAGAGCGATGGATAGCCATACTCACCTGACTGCAGGATGTGGCTCAGGCGGATATCCCAGCCGCCTCCATCGTTGGTGTTGTCTCGCGTGAAGATGTTCATGTAAGGATCGATGCAGACATCGAGAATGTTTCGCTGACCCCAGTTGTGAATCTCCATTTCCGTTCCGTCCGGTCGAACGCGAACGATGCCGCCACCTCGGCGCGAGAGAACGGTCCCGTCGGTTCCCTTCGCTTCGGTGAAACCAAAGTCGCCGACCGCGATGTAAATCCATCCGTCAATACCCATGCGGATACCGTTGGTCGTGTGGTCGGCTCCGCGTTTGTTGACTTCGTCGGTTGAGATGCCCGTGATCAGCGTTTCGTGCCGATCAGCTATGCCGTCCAGATCGTCGTCGTGGTAAACACTCAACGTTGGCGGGTGCAGCACCCACAGCGAGCCGTTGTCGTAGAACAAGCCACGAGGATGATCCATGGTCGCAAATGTATTGATTTTGTCGGCCTGTCCGTCGCCGTCGGTGTCGATACAACGCAGAACTCGCCCCTTGCCGGGTTCCTTGCCGAGCGAGCCCTGCTCGTCAACGCCGACAAAGACTTCGCCCGTCGCCGCTGCGGCCAGACACACGGGATAGTTCACGTCGGGTGGAGTTCCAAACAGTGTGACGTTGAATCCATCCGGAGCCTGAACGTCAGAAACGCCAGCGGAGGAACCAGCGTCCTCTCCGACATTCTTCGGTAAATCTGGAAGCTCGCCTGCAGAAACTTCCAGCTCCCAGATCGACCCCCACATGCCCCCATCAGCACCCAGGAACGTGATGCGCACATAGCGAGTATCCGGCGCGTCGACTTTGTGCGTCTTGATTTTTCCCGACTTCTTATTTTTCGATTCGTCGACGACCTGCTTCCAGTTTTTATTGTCGGCGGAAGTTTCGACGACATAGCGGTAGGAAATACCGCCGCCCTTTTCCCAATGGATTCGCACTGCTTTGACATGTTGCGGCTGCTCAAGATCGACCGTTACCCACTCGTCGCCCTGCGAACCGTTGGCGCACCAGCGTGTGTTGAGCAGACCATCAGTGAGTTGATGTCGTTCGTTGCCGGTCTGAAAGCTCTTCGACGTGACCGGCTTTTTGTAGGCAAGATTACCTTCGCCGCAGCAGTTCTGCGGGAGGACGTTGGCCGAAGCCTGTTCCAACGGGACATTCACCAACGCGCGGATCTCTTCGTTGATCTGTTCGGTGCTCGGCGTGAAGCTGGCGTCGATGTCTTTGTCGCAGGCCCAGAGCAGGCCGCGCGTGAGCATGTCGAGGTACTTCGGCTCGGCCATCGTTTCGTTGTAGTGACCGACCGTCGTCGCGAAGACACGCCCTTTTTCGTACCGGTTGGTCCAGACGCAGGTTTGAGGAATGCCGTCGCTCTGCCGTTTCGCTTGGCCCAACGCCGTGGCTGTATTGAACAGTTTGATCGAGTGGTACAGTTCGCCCTTCGGCGCAACGAACGTCGGCCCGAACTCTTTCATGATGGGATGGTCGGGTTTGACGTTATCGACCGTGTACGAGTAGTGCGGCCCGTGTCCCGGCGACTGCATCCCCACGAAATCAAACCACTGGTTATCGCCGGTGCGGTAACAGTGCATCGCACAGTGAATCAGAATCGCGGGTAGCCCTTCACGATGCGGCCTGACGATGTTTTCAACGAACGCCTTCTCCTTCGCGTCGGAAAAACATTCGTTGTGAACCACGATGTCGAAGCCGTCCGACCAGTTCGGATCGTCGTAAAGCGGAATCGGCGTGTTCGTCGTCGAACCACCCTGATGAGCGACCGTCCAGACGACGTTGGCGCGGGCCGAGATTCCTCGCGAAAGAATCAGCTTCTGCCGAGCGTAGTCGTGACAGCAACCGCCAGTGACGAGCAACGCTCGAATTGGTCTGTCGCCTTGACTCTTCTTTACAGGACTCTTCCTGGCAGAATCAGCCGGCGCGGAGTCCTGAGCACAAAGTGGAACAACCAGAGCCGACAGAATTACGACGGACAGCACACTGCGTAACATGATCAGAGCTACCTTCTATGAGATCGCTTCGCGACGGCTCGACGACGTTGCCAATGAACGAAATCAGTCGCGGCCATGAATAATGAATAACGTTGACGAACCGGGTGGATATCGCCCACCAGTACATTGCGGGAGGGCGAGCAGTGCCCATCCTGCAGCTACTTCAGATTGATTTGTGGAACCACGTTGTCACCATCGCCGACGGTAAATTCCAAACCGGACGTGCTCGGGTTCTGAAATTTCTTTGGCAAGAGGTTGCGGCCAGCACGCTCCATTTCATCATCCCCGTTGTCCTGCAACTCGCGCAATTCCACCGTGATCGTATACCGGCCAGCGGGCGCTCCGTCTCCTTCTTGGAATGTTGTCAACTCGAAGCGACCGTCTCTGTCGGTCACCGCCATCGGTCGCTGTGCCGTTTCCATAGAGTCGAGCGGATGAAGGTACACCATCCCCTCCGCGAGCGGCTTCCCCTGATAGAAAACCGTCCCTTGAACTGGATGGCAAACCGGTCCCGTAGATTCGCGGCCGCAACCAGCGGACCACAACAATATCAACGCCGCCGCAAGGCACAACGCAGGAGAACCGTATCGTCGATTTGCGGCCATTTTTCCTTCACTTTCGAGACTTCACGCTGTGATTATTCCGGCGACACAACTTCCTCACCAGCACGGGTCACCAGTGACGCCAGCACTCGGAGATTCATCGATTCCCCCAGAAATCGCACGGCCCCGTCGGCGAAGGCGAAATTCGCCCCGCCGTTGTGGAAGGCATAGAAGCAGTGGCCGTACTCATTGGAATTGTTAATACCGAGCGTGCCGGGGATTACGGTCGTGCCGCTGCCGTATTTTGTCGTTGTGCGCTGGCCGATGTCGTAGGCGTTGTCGTTCGTTGCCCAGGCACCGCCGCGGGCGCGGTAGTTGCCAACGTAGTCCAACGGTGTCAGCACGCCACGCCGCCAGACGTCTTCCCGCCCCGCGCACTCACCGAGCATGATGGTGTTCGACGTGCCGTCGAGGACGTCCCGCAGTTTGTTCTTCTGATTTTTTGCGGCATCGTAAATCGCTATGACGCCGCGCCGATTCGCGTTGGTGGGAAATGCTTCATTTGGTGGAAGCGAGTTGTTGATGTCGAGATGGACGCCGGTCGGGGTGAAATAATCGCCGCAGGCGCCGCGCTTCGATTCCGGCGAACCCGGTTTGTCTTCGAATCGAGGCCCGCCTGGCGTCGAGGGGCAGTTCATGAACGAGATATTCAAGTTCACGATCTGTCGGTTGGCGACCGACTGACCAAAATACGGCCCTGGGTTGGAATTCGAGGAATCCCACCAGTTGGCTTTGATGTCCCACCCGGTTCCTAAATTCAGCAGGTTCGATTGGTCCGCGTACGCCAGGATCGTCGGTGCCCAGCTCGTTTGACCGATCTGAGTCGGCGTCGTGATTGTCTTTGTGTAGGTCATCGGAAGTTCGTGCTGGGCGCTCTCGAAATTGTGGCACGCCAGTGCGAGTTGCTTCAGGTTGTTCTTGCACTGCATTCGTCGTGCCGCTTCGCGGGCCGCCTGAACTGCCGGCAGAAGTAGTGCGACGAGTATGCCGATAATGGCAATCACAA
>JABMPE010000728.1 GCA_013203845.1 Rhodopirellula sp.
AATCCGGTCCGGGGGCACAAACTCGTCGACGCCCGCCATGGCGATTGCAGACATCGCATAGACAATGATGCCTGATCCACAAACGGCGAATACTCTTGCCAGCCAGTGTTGACTGAATACAGTCACTTTGCGTCCCCCTGATCATCGTACCGATCCGTAAATCAACGCGTTGGCCTACTTCTTAAACATTGCGTTCGAGCGGTCGCCGCGGGACAGCAGGTAGGCCATCAGGTCCAGAAACTCGTCTTCGTTCAGAGTGTTCAGCAGCCCTTTGGGCATCATCGATGTTTTGGACGGCAGCATGACGTCAATCTGTTTTCGGTCGACACCTTCGAGGGCTCCTGGATCGAGCATGTTCGTCTGGATCCGGTACGAGTCGCCAGCCAGATTGATGATTCGTCCCGTGATGACTTTTCCGTCCAGCGTCACGATCTGCACGGCTTCGTACTGATCGCTGATCTGCTTGCTGGGCTCGACGACGGATTCCAGAATGTCGCGAGCACTGAAGCGGCCGGACAACTGAGTCAGGTCCGGGCCGACCGCTCCGCCCTGATTATCAAAACGGTGACAGGCGAAACACGCCGCCGCTCCGAACAGTTTTCGTCCATTGTCGAAGTCGCGATCCTTCAGGCCCGTCTGCACCAGCGGAACGAGCTGCTGCATCGTCCACTCTTTAACGAACGCGCGAGGCTTCGCGGTGAAAGTTGGGGCGTCGTTCTGCGGTTTCGCTTCCAGAATCGGCTTGAGACGAGTCTTTTCTTCATCGCTGAGTGTCGTGATCGCTTCGTCGCGAATGTTACCGATGAACGTGGCAAAGCTGGCTCCGCCTCGATAAGTCGACGACTGCACGAACCAGCGGAAGTATCGTTCCCGCAGCTCATCATCCCAGCCGGACTTCAGCAGTCTCAGCATCGCCGCGAATCGAATCTGCTCTTCCTGCGTGGGGGCATTTTCCAAAGCATCGACCAGAGCCGCCGCAGCGTAGGGAGCCTGCAGGTAGACCATCAGCTGGCCGATTTCGACATCCAGCTCACTGGCTCCGGTCGGAAAATCCGCCCCGCCTCGCGCGATGATATCTGACCGTTCTTCCTCGTCGGGCGGACCAACTCGAAGGAATGTCAGCGTGAGAACTCGCATCACCTGGACCTTCTGATCGACAGTGAGTTTCCCCCAGTTCAGCCGATCCAATGCATTCAAAATCTCCCGACGAGCCGACGAATTCTTTTCTGACGATGTCGCGGGCCATTCCGGAATCGACGTGTCGATGTTCGGCTCCTGGCCTTTGTCTTGCCGCTGAAAATTCCTCGCCAGCGCCATTAGAGCGGACAACGCGGTTTGTGGATCCGCTTCTGACAGTATTCGATCTTTCCACTCGCTCAGTGGACGATGTTCGATGGCGATTCGCGCGGCGTAACGCACGAACCGGTCATCAGAACCAAGGTGAGGCCATGCCACGTCAACAGCGTCTGGATGATCACCCACGTGAAGTGCTTCCAGCTTCTGGCGAGTTGCACGGGACTCGGCCTGCTGCATGTCGTGACCACTGGCGGGAGCTGTCGATTCAGCACCGGAATACGTCACTTTGTACAGACCCGACTGAACGCGGCGACCGCCGATCAGAAAATACATCGCTCCGTCGTGTGGATTGATGATCGCATCGGTCAGCGGCAGCGGCGTGCCGGTGATGAACTCTTCGAGCTTGCCGCTGTAGGTTGCTCCCCTGGGATCGAGATGGACGGCGTACAGCTTGCCGTAGCTCCAGTCGCAGGCGAACAACGCCTTCTGATACTTCGCCGGGAACTTCGCGCCGTATCCAAAAGTAACTCCGGTCGGCGATCCAGGTCCGACGTCAACCACCGAGGGAACACTGTCGGGATAGTACGTCGGCCACTTGCCGCCGCCGCTGCGCCAGCCGAATTCCGCTCCGCTGATGGCATGGCAAATTCGAGTCGGTCGGTACCAGGGCAGATTGAAATCCCACTCCATGTCGGCATCGTAAGTGAAGAGTTCTCCGTCAGCGTTGTAAGCGCCATCGAACTCGTTGCGGAAACCGGTCGCCATCAGCTCCCAGTTTTTACCATCGGGATCGACGCGGCAGATGTAGCCGCCGGGTGCCCGCTTACCTCGCATGAATCGCCCCTGCACACGTGGCAGCAGCTTGTCTTCGTCCCACGTCTGTGGAACGCGGCTGGAGCTGACATCGGTCAGCGTGGTTCCGTTGCCACAGATGACGACGAGTGACTTCCCGTCCGGATGCGGCAGCACTGCGTGGGGTCCGTGTTCTCCGCCGCCGTTCAACGCTCGCAACGTCTCGACCGAATCCAACTGATCGTCGCCGTCCGTATCGCGAACCCGGTACAAGCCGGACGCGTATTTCTGCCCGCGATTGACGCTGACGTACAGACTGTCGAACGCCCAGAGCAGGCCTTGAGCTTCACCAATCTCGACATCGATCTTCTCGATTTTCAGCTCCTTCGTGCCGAGAATTCCCGGAGGCGTCACTCGATACAGCGATCCGTACTGGTCCGAGACAATCAACCGACCTTTGGGATCGTGGCACATGTTGACCCACGATCCGTCTTCGTCTTTGGGCACCGAGTAAAGCAGTTCGACGTCAAACCCCTTCCTTACTTTCAGCATGTCGATCGGAGTCGCCGTTGGTTCTTTCAGTGGAGCCGCCGCAGCCAGCGTTGCTTCAGTAATCGCCTTCGCCCACGGTCCGCCGCCGATTGCAGCCACGATTTCCGGTTTGCCCCACGGCTTCGCTGGTTTGAAATCGACGTTCTTCCAGCCATCTTCGAGCGTTTTTGATGCCTGCCACGACTCGTCCGTCACGATCGACCAGGCATCGCGCCAGCCGGATTCCAGATCAAGCTTCACCAGCAGGCCGGCAGCGCTCGCTCCATTGTGAGCTTCCACGGCGATCACGTGCTGCTTCTGCGGCGAGTCCAGATCCATGTGCTTCGAAATGTCGACGAAGACTGGCGTCTGCCAGGTGTCGTGCTCGCGGACGAGTTTTCCATCAACGTAAATCTTCATCGCATCGTCGCATGCCGCGTACAGTCGAGCGGCTCCGACTCCGCTGGAATCAACCTGCCTGCGGAAGTACACGGACTTCGCGGGCATGTCACCGTCGGCCAGCCAGATCCAGTTGGGCTTTGCAGCTTCGGGACGGACCGCATTCTTCGCGGGCGTTTTCTTTGCTCGGGCATTTCCAGCCAGAGCCTTCTTCACGACCGGCTTCGTTGCTGCGGGTGTTTTTCTGACAGGCTTGGTTGGTTCAGCTGCCTGCTTCGGTTCAGCCGTTTTCGCTGCGGACTTCGCTTCTGCCGCAGCGCCATTGACCGGCTGCTCCGCGACGTCCATTTTCTTCAACCGCACGTTTCGAAACTGCGCCTTCATCGCTTCGCCACGATGCACCTGAAAAGCAATGACGCCTTCCATTTCGCGTTCTGATTCCTGGTTGTCCGTGACGTCGACCGTCAGCACTCCGTCCAGCATGTGAACCAGTCGGTTGCCCTGAGCGACGATCGTCAACTGGTGCCATTTCGTCAGATCGACGGGGTCAGCATCGCCAGCCAGTTCCGCGACTTCCTTCATACCGGTTGGAGTGATGACCACCTGCTGGCCACGCTGTGCAATGATTCCTCGGCCTTTCTCATCGTACAACATGCTGAGGAAGTGCGGATTCACATGAATGTCGGCCTGATACCCGACGACGACCCAGTCGCCGCGAGTCTTGTCATGTTTTGATCGGTACTGAACTCCGGAATTGTTGGCACCTTCCAGGCGGAATTCGCAACGGAATTCGAAGTCTCCCGCGACGCCGTCCCAGATCAGGAACTTGTTGTACGGAAGGTGAGCTTTTCCCTTGGTCTTACCCGTGATGCAGCCGTCTTCGACGGACCACAGCTCAGGATCACCCTTCCAGCCGGTCAGGTCTTTCCCGTTAAACAGGCTGACAAATCCGTCATCCGCTTCCTCATCGGCACGCAGCGGGACAACGATCAACAACACGATCAGAAAGGCAACTCGTCGCAGCACGATACAATCCTCCGCAGCAATCAAACGGGTGTTTCCAGACAAGTCCAGGATCGTAGCAGAGCCACCTCAATTCATCATCAGATGTGGCTGATCATCGCGTTGCTGATTTCCGGACCATGTCGAGCAGCGGGGCGAACCAGGATTCGTAGCGGTTCATCACGGCACCTGAAATTGTCAGGTCGAGCGGCTGGGGCTCGGCGTGGTCGGTATTGGAAGCTAGCGTCCACTGACCGCCGGACAGGCGGCAGTCGTCAATCAGTCTTCCATCAACTCGCGTGATGGAATGTCCCGCACGAGTTCCGGTCGCCGACCAGCGGGCCTCGTCGTCGGAAATCAGCAGCAGGCGAGATGGCAGGCCCATCAGCACTGCATCGCCGCCGCTGAATGTTGACGGCTCGCGTGATTCGACTTTCACGCTGCCGTAAACGAACTGCGGGACCTCATCATCTTCCAGCAGGCTGATCAGGATGCGAGCTGCGGCGGGATCCAGCTTTGCCGATGGGGCGTCTTCCGGCAGACGGTTGGTGATGAATGCGCAGTATTTCTGGTCGAGCTTCTTCTGAATCGTCTTAACATCCGCTCCGAAGTACGCCGTGGTTTCCGTCACGAAATCATCCGGCTGCAGGTCATACGGCGCAACTTCAACGGCCAGATGAACCAGATCGTCCAGGTACGCCGTCAGAACCGGGCTGTCCGGGTCGATGTCTGGCGGCTCGAACAGTTGCGGTGGTTCAGCTTCCAGCTTTTTGAGCAGGTTACTCAAGTCTTTAGCGTCGACCGTCTTTGCCGTTTCGAGTTGTGTCATCCTGCTGGACAGCTCGCGCACCGGACGACCTTTGACGGTTGAAACAAAACCCGCCAGCGACTCGATCGCCGCCGCCACTTCGCTGCTACCGGTTGAACTTTTCGCGAGAGGTTTCGTCTCACTTTTCTCGGGCTGAGTGATGTCCAGTGGAATTCCCAGACGTTCTTCAACGCCGTGTCGCCAGGATTCCAGCCGCTTCTGCGTGCGTCCGTGAATGAAGTCGCGATAGAACTTTTCCAGCCGCCGCGAAATATCCTGTCGCTGTTCGGCTGGCAGCACATCGCGAGCGTTGACCAGCGGCGTGGCGGCGCGGTGCGTCGACAGGCACCGATACAGAAACATGCGGTCGTACTCGTTACGCAGTGACAGGCCGCCGACTTCGCGCAGAGCATGAGCGAGGTTCTCTCTCGACACCGGATAGACGCTCATCAGATTGGTCAGTTCTGAGCCATACACCCAGTCGGGACTGCGATGCCGGAAGTCGCCGCTGAAGACGCTCGCCACTTCAAACCCGACGATCCGCACCACGTCGCCGATCACCGCCACCGCCTGCTGATCGACGTACTTCTTACCGATGGCCTTGGCTCCGCGTTTTCCAATTTCCGTCAGCGCCCAGGTAATGCCCATCGTCAGCGGAGACGCTCCCGCCAGGTAACGTCCGACATACCAGGCCTTGCCAGCGTGAGTGAGATACGGCTCAGCTGCCGAGTACGCGTCCCAGGCCTTGATCGCGTTTCTGACGTACGCATGCAGCGTCGACAGTGTCTCTTCATGCAGATTCAGCGGCAGCCGATCCAGCACGATCAGCAAGTGCAGACACGCCCGGCTGCCAGCTCGCAGCATCTGATCGACGCTGGTCTCCATCAACGGATTTTTGGCGTTGGGACGGTAAACCTTCGCCACGCGAGTCACCAGGTCGATCACCTGTTCGCGCATCAGGTCCGGATCCAGCGTGCCTTCCGGATTGTAGTAGCCTTCCTTGAGTCGCGAATAAACGAGCTTCGCCTCATCGTCGAGGATCTCGATCACCCGCTGATCCTGCTCGACCAGCAAGGCCGGAGCTGTTTGACTGTGCGAAGAATCGTCGTCCGGCTGCGGGTACTCGTTCCATTCCTGAAACTGAACGAGCCGATCAGTCAGAGCAAACTCTCGCGAGTTGAGTTGCTCGGCTCGCAGATCAAGCTGCTGCTCGATCTGTTTTGTCAGAAGTTCCAGCTCCGCGCGTTCCAGGGCGATTTTTTTCCGCTCAACTTCCAGTTTCGCACCGTCCGTCAGTTCGCCGCTGGCGTCGCCGCCTTCAACGCGCGAACGTTTCAGAAAGAAGTGCAGCAGGATCAGGACCAGCAGTCCGCCGGCAAACGGACCGACTTCGTACAGCGAGAACTCTGCCGTCGCACCACCTTCGGCCATCATGATTTTGGCGACAGCCAGCAGGATGCCGCCGCCAGACCACAACACCGCCAGCTTGAGAAATCGAGAATCAGCCACGAGGTTTGCTCCAGCCTTGAAGACCGCATCAATGAAAGTCGCTTCGAATCTGAATTACCGACGCATCGAACAACGGGAATCCATGCGGGCCGCAGTGTAACGA
>JABMPE010000729.1 GCA_013203845.1 Rhodopirellula sp.
ACCGCTGACGGCGTTGGGCATGGCGTAGTTCATCACCCACAGCGTGAACCGGACATTGTACCAGCCGAGGTCTCCGAGGCAGCCCATCGGTTCGAGCTGGCTGCTGACCCGGATGTTGCCTGTCAGGAATTCGTCCGGCGCACAGAAGCTGAAGCCGGTGGCGATGCGGCGCAGGTCACCGATGCTGATGCTGTCGTCCAGAACTTCGCGCAGTGCCAGCAGGCGGTGACTGTGCATGAACATGACGCCGTCCATGAACTGGACGGCGTTCATGCGGCAGGCGTCGAGGATCTTTTGAACTTCGGCAGCATCCAGGCCGCAGGGCTTTTCGCAAACGACATGCTTGCCCGCTTCGGCAGCTTTGATGACCCATTCAGCACGCATCCCGGTTGGCAGAGGAATGTAAACGGCGTCGATGTCGTCTGCGGCGAGCATTTCTTCATAGCTGCCGACGGCTCGTGGAGCTGGCGAATAAGAAACGTCGCTCTGACATTCATTAATGTATTGCTGGGCTCGTTCGAGAGTCCGGCTGGCGACAGCGACAAGCGTTGCGTTTTCGCAGTTGCGAATCGAATGCCAGTTTTTACGGGCGATGCCGGCAGTTCCAAGAATGCCCCAACGGCAGATCTGATCGCTCATCGATGTCGGTCCTGTGCGGTTTGTGAGATGTCGTTCGTGAGACATCTCATTAACGCGTGAACCGCTTTGGTTTCAAGCGAGCAGGCAACGTTACTGAATCTACGGTAACGGTTGTTGAGCGGCTTCTTTCGCAGCAGCGGCCTGGATGGCGGCAGCGAGTCTATTCGGATTGCTGTCCAGCCCGGAAATATAGTCGCGATACTGGCGGCTCAGCACTGAGTAATCGACTCCGGTGAACTGGTCCATTCCTCCGATGCGAAAGCCAGGAGCGATCGGTCGATATAATGCGGCGAAATGATCGATCAGGGCGTCTCGGTATCGACCGCTTTCGAAGTGCATATAAAAGTGGACGACGCCGGAAGCCTGGCTGTATCGCTGGCTGATCTGATGTGGATCCTGGTAGGCGTTTTTGCTCAGGCTGGCGAATCGGTCGAGCGGTACGAAGAAGCCATCTTTCACGAGATTCTGTTTTGCAAAGTAAAACCGAACATAATCTGGATTACCGATCGAAACTCCGTTCTCCAACGGTCGGAAAGATTCGATGTAACAGGCGAATCCTTCGACGATCCAGAAATGTTCGTTGTCAGCGATGCGTCGCGGTTTCGGATCCAGTTCGTAAAGAATCTGGTGAGTGGCTTCGTGGTAGACGGTTGACTCGATGTCACTGTTGGGATCGACGAAGAAATGTGAGATGTGTTCGTCCGGGGAATAGATTCCGTTGGAGATGGCGATTTGTGGATTCTTCGCAATCAGTCTTCTGACGTACTCATCTTTGCTACGGTAATAGTGGACGACATAGTGCGAGCGTTTGCTGGAACGTCTGCCAGTTGATGAACCAAACAGAACTTTGAGCTGCGCTGGCGTGTTGAAGAATGCTGGAAACGCCCGCTGAAACCAGTCGTGAAAGACTTCGAGTTTCCGGGCCAGCGCGACGCCTTCTTCAAGACCAACGTTGGTTTTCAGAAGGTAATTGTCCGTTTCAATCTCCCAGGCATGAACCCACTCGCGACGTAGTTCCGCTTCTTTCTGAGCGGTATACCAGCGGTTGCGGAAGAAACGCTCGCCCTTCTCATAACGGTCAACGTGTGTGGCTGGCAGCCAGCCGAATTGATCGTGCCAGACAAACCGGTCTCGCAGCTTCCTGGCCGCAAACGGGGTGACCCATTGATCGCCGTACTGCTCATAGCCGAGTAGTGTGCGGGCGCGTTCCCAGTCGGAGTCGTACCAGAGAACTTCGTGAATGAGCCGCCAGGCGGCGTGTGGCATTCCCGCGTTGATCGCCCGTCTTGAGAGCAGGTAGAGCTGTTGGGAAACTTCCTGCCGCAGTGTCCGAAACTCGATCCGCCAGAGTCGCTCGTCCTGCGGTAACGAAAGTGGAATGTCCGGTTGAACGTTTTCTGGCAGCACACGATCGCTCAGTGCCGACACATTGACTGCGGCCTGCCAGGGCTTCAGTTCAGCGACGGCATTCGTCAGGTTTTTACTTTCACATTCGGCAATCAGCTGCGAGAGTGATTTCTGAAACGCCGCGACATAATCATCATGCTGTGCCTGGAACCTGTCTGCGGTCCCCCTGTTTCTCTGAGCCAACGTCGCCCGCGGATTGACGATACACAGGCAGCCGAGCAGACCGGCGGCCAGCAGCCATTGACGTTTCGAAATTGTTGAGTTGTCGGTCAACATGAGATTCCCGAAAACCTGCTGAATTGGCCCAATGATTTAATGACGCATATGCAACGCCCCAGACTGAATTCCAGTGGCCACACATTTTCCTGCTCGGGTGCGTTTGTGCCGACCTGGGGATCAACGAACACTTCGGCGTGGTACCATTCAGACTGATCTACGGTCGTAGTTCTGGATTTTCACGGTGATAGGGCATCAACGCGAGACCGCAGCTTATGTCGATGTTCGGTTCCAGGTCGACCGCAAATCTGTCGAAAGGCGCTGTTGTCAGGCAGAGCGAGTCCACGTCACGGCGCGGCAACCGCCGTTTTTCGGATGTCTGATTTCGTGAGAAAACAGGCCTTTGCGGGGCGTTTTACTTGCGACGGAATCAGACTGCGAGGACAGTGCCAGCATGAAAAAAATATCAACTTTAACGAAGACAACGGTGAGTCTTGGCCTGGTGCTCCTGTTGTCGAGCCAGGTTTCGGCCATCGAACCCTGTCGGATCAACATTGTTGACGAGGACAACGGATGGCCGGTGCCGCTGGTTGAATTACGGACCACGCATAATGTGAAGTTCGTTTCTGATAACGCAGGCATCATCGCGTTCGACCTGCCCGAGTTGCTGGGGCGGAAGACCTGGTTCAGCGTGGAAGGGCATGGGTACTCTGTGCCGAAAGATGGCTTCGGCTATCGCGGAGTCCGACTGACTCCGCGTTCTGGCGAGACGTTGACTGTCAAAGTGCAAAGACAGCTGCCGGCCAAACGGCTTGGTCGCATCACCGGCGGAGGCATCTTCGGTGAGAGTCAGAAACTCGGACTGCACCTCGACTGGCACGAGCAGGGGATTCTCGGTTGCGACAGCGTTCAGAACGCCGTCCACAACGGAAAACTCTTCTGGGGCTGGGGCGACACAGTGCTGTCGGGTTATCCGCTCGGTCGGTTTCACATGATCGGCGCGACCACGGAAAGGCAACCATTGAAGTCGTTCGAACCGCCTGTCCACTTGCGATTTGACTATTTTGTCGACGAGGCCGAGATTCCTCGCAACGTCGCGCAGATGCCAGGGAAAGGGCCAACCTGGTTAGGCGGCTATGCGAGTCTGCCGGACAAGGGCGGTCGACATCGTCTGGTTGCCACGTATGCCAAAATCGAACCGCCACTTGATGTGTATGAGTACGGACTCTGCGTCTGGGATGACGAGCAGAACGACTTCAAGAAGCTGCGAAGTCTCTGGAAGAAATCAGATTCATCTCCATTGCCGCCTGACGTTCCTCAAGGCCACCCGGTGTTTTGGAAAGACGATGCCGGTCAGCAATGGATTCTGTTCGGCGATCCGTTTCCCTCGATTAAGTGTCCGGCGACGTTCGAGGCGTGGACGGATCCTGAGACATGGCAGAAGCTGACTCCCCAGGCATCGGTACCTGTTCGCCAGGGTGACACTCTCGTGAAGCCACATCGAGGAGCGATCGCGTGGAATTCTTACCGAAAGAAGTGGGTGGTCATTTTCACGGAGTACGGCGGGAAGCCTTCATTGCTGGGCGAGTTGTGGCTGGCGGAATCCGACGCGCCCTCCGGTCCGTGGGAAAATGCCGTCAAAGTCGTGACGCACTCAAAGTACACGTTTTACAACCCGCAGCTGCATTCGGAGTGGACTTCCGCTGAGTCCCCGATGCTTCTATTTGAAGCGACTTACACAAAGACATTTTCGAAAACGTCTGAGTCGACGCCGCGGTACGACTACAACCAGGTTCTTTATCGCCTCGACCTGGATGATCCCGCATTTCGTTGAGAACGCGTTGGAGGTCTAAACATCTTCGCAGGATGACAGTAGGCTTCTACACAGACCACGCCGGTCTGCGAACGTTTGAAACAGGTTAAACCGTTTTCGGCAGGATGAGCGTGAACCTATTTCAGCAGTACCTGCTGGCTCTCGACGCCAGAGAAGCTCCGGAAGACGAAGAACCGCAGTGGTCGTAATTCAGTCGGCGTCTCATCGACAACTTTGGCGAATTATTGACATTGATTCGCGAATGTCAGCAGGAAGAATCGTTAAGCTGTTTGCCCTGGGGACGACTTTTCTTACCTGCGTGCCGCATGTCTGACTTCGACACATGACCGATTCCACTGACGACGACGCGTTCGAACCAGAGCTTGACGGGTTTCCCACGGACCTGGATCCGCGGCGAGTTCGTTCGCGGGTGCAGATCGAAGTGCTGGCCAGTGAGTATGCCGAGAAGGCTCGCTTGCGGCAGAACCCGTCGATTGAGAGCTATATCGAACGCTATCCTGAATTGGCGGCGCAGATTCGCGAGTTGTTTCCGATGGTCGCGGCTCTGGAGCAGTGGAAGTCGGATCGTGAATCCGAGGTGCTGCGGGCACAACTTCCTGACCAGTTCAAGCTGAAGCAGCTGGGCGATTGCCGACTGATCCGTGAAATCGGGCGAGGCGGGATGGGAGTCGTTTTTGAGGCTCTTGAAGGCAGCATCGAACGGCGAGTGGCGGTCAAGCTGTTGCCGTGGAGAATTTCGATGGTGCCGCACCGTCAGGAACGATTCGAACGCGAAGCTCAAACCATCGCGAAACTTCGCCACGCGAACATCGTTCCGATTTTTCGATTCGGGCGACACGATGATTACGCCTATTACGTGATGCAGTATGTCGAGAGTGTGAACCTGGGCCACATTATCGAAGCGCTCAGAGAACGTCAGCAGGTTTCGCCAGCTCAGGAGATCAGAGACGAAGTCAGCTCGACCGCTGCACGTGCTGAGCAGTCAACGGGCTTGGTCGAGACGACGGGGCCTGTCGAGAAGAAAGGCCTCAAGCACGACTCCTGGAAGGGATTCGCCCGGATCGGACTGCAGGTTGCTCAGGCACTTCGGCATGCTCATCGAAAAGGTGTGCTGCACAACGATGTGAAGCCCGGCAACCTCCTGATCGACGCCGCCGGCAAAGTCTTTGTGACCGATTTTGGTCTCGCGGAGCCGCTCGATCCCGATTCATCCGAGCAGGATGACTCGGTTAATGGAACGTTGCGTTACATGGCGCCGGAGCGGTTCCTGGGGGTCTGCGACGAGACCAGCGACATCTACTCGCTGGGCATCACACTGTTCGAACTGGTGACGCAACAATCGGCATTTGAGACCGACAGTCGAGTCGGTTTGATCAACGCGATCAGTGCTGGCGAACTACGGCGTGTCAACGATCTGAACCGGGAAATTCCAACGGATCTGGCGGCAGTCATCGCGAAAGCATGTTCGCGAGACCCAGACGATCGATATCAGACTGCTGGCGAAATGGCGTCAGATTTGCTGCGATTTATCAACGACGAGCGGGTCGTTGCACGCTCCAGACGAGGGCTGCTGGGGTGGCTCCGGCGGCCCGGAAAGTGACGCCAGCCTGATTCAGCGACCTCGGGATGACACGGCCCCAGGCAGTCAGGCGGACTTACGCAGGTAGACGCTGGCCATCAGAGCTTCGTAGAGATCCGGCGAAATCTGTATTTCGTCGTCGGCAAAGTCGTCAAGAAACGCTCGTTGCGACTGAAACGCTTCGGCGAGCGGCTCCAGAATTTCACTGAGCCGCAATGTAACACCGGCGGGAGCATGACTTTGAACTGATTCAGCAGCCGGGAAAATCCGTAGACGATGTTGCATCCTGAATTCCTTCCGTGGAGTCGCTGACAGGTCGTGTCAGTGAAGTCTCAAAGTGCGTTGCTTACGCAATTCAAGATCGGCTGGAAGGTTGTGCGGGCTTCAGTGAAAACGTTGAAGTTTCCGAATTCGCGTGCCGACGGCCTGTTTTCAAGCTTGGACAGGCCGCCGGAGCGGGCCAGCAGGGGTGGATTCAGGCTTCGGCAAGTCGGGACTGGTAAATCCGCTGGATGTCTTCGACGGTGACGGTAATTTCCCGGCAAAATCCGGTGTGAGCCCGTTCGTACTGAATCTTCGACGCCAGCTGCGGAGCTTTGTGAATGGCCTTGGACAGCCATTTTCGATCAGCATCGTCCAGTTTTCCGACGGCCGGATCCCAGGCGGTTCGAGTTTCGATCACCAGTTGCTCGACACGAGGGTCGTATTTGTCAAATCCTGCCATTCAGCCATCCGCCTTGTGAAAAGAATGCCTCAGTTGATCGTCCGGAAGTCGCTATCTGACTGTCTCCAGGGCGAGACTGACACCGCCGTCAGCCACCGGTCAAACCGTCGGAAATACTATAGCAGCGGACAATGATTTCGGTAGCCGACG
>JABMPE010000730.1 GCA_013203845.1 Rhodopirellula sp.
CAGTTGCAGTGCCCAAATGTTATCACCCTGCGGGTAGTACTCGAGAACAAGCGAGTCATCGCTCTTCCTGATTGAAATGGGCTTGCTCATGCGATCGTCCAACGTGGCGTGGTAGCGATTGGTGTCGGGCGAGTGTTGTGTTTATGGGAGGTGCCCACGCGGGTGGCCGCGGTTGCAAGCAACCGGGGCGGCGCAGCCAGCAAGAGGTCGAGGCCCGTTTTGGTTTTCTCTGGTCGCTATGACACTGGTCGCGAGTAGTAGGCTGGAACAAGCTCCGCGCAGTTCCGGCAGCACAAGACGTAATAAACGTCCTGCCGGAACTGCGCGGAGCTTGTTCCAGCCTACGTCCTACGTGCGTAAGACTTCTGAGGACTGCTACACCACTGGTTCCCAGCCGGGTTCGTATTCGCGTTGCCAGAGTTTCATGGCTTTCTCGTCGCCGATGATGTGGCCGTCTTCGGTGCTGCAGTTCAGGTTTCGACCGGTGCGGTGAGCGATGTTGCCCAGGTGGCAGAGCAGAGTGCTCTTGTGGCCGGAGAGGATTTCCTGGTTCAGTTCCAGGGGCTTGTCGTTGCGGATGGCGGCGACAAAGTTTTCGATGTGCTCGACGTCCCCCTGATTGCCTTTGACTTCCTTCTTCACCTTGTCGGTCGCACCGTCGTAGAAGGTGCAGTTACCGCCGCCGTCGATCGCCATCGCTCCATCTTCGCCGTAGAAGGTGACGAAGTCGTTGCGGTGCCGATTGCAGCTCATGCCGTCCCACGCGATCGACTTCTTCCCTTCGAATTCGAACGCCACATTGTGAGTGTCCGGCGTCTGCTGGTCGTCGTCGAAGCGGTAACGGCCGCCGGCTGAGACGACTTTGTTGGGATATTCGACCTGCAGTCCCCAGCGGCAGAGGTCGAGGGCGTGAATGCCGTTGTTGCCGAGTTCGCCGTTACCCCAGTGCCAGAACCAGTGCCAGTTGTAGTGAATGCGGTTGTCGTAGTAGGCCACTCGCGGAGCCGGTCCCTGCCACATGTCGTAATCCAGAAATTCAGGAACCGGAGCCGCCAGGCCTTTGCCGATAGGGCCGCGCGCGTTGCCGTACCAGGAATTCGCGTGGTAGACACGACCGATTTCTCCGTCCCACAGAAGCTGCATGGCTTCAGTGATGGACGACGAACTGCGACGCTGCGTGCCCATCTGCACGGCTCGGTTGTACTTGCGAGCTGCCTGAATCATCAGCTCGCCTTCGTGCGGATTGTGGCTGCAGGGTTTTTCGACGTAGACGTGTTTGCCCGCTGCACAACCCAGGATTGTGGCCGGAGCGTGCCAGTGATTCGGAGCGGCACAGACCAGCGCGTCAATGTCTTTGTTGTCGAGAATCCGACGGAAGTCCTGCACGACTTCCGGAGCTTTGCCGCTGGCTTTTTCGATGGCCTCGCCGCCAGCCTTCGCCCGGTTAATGTCGACATCAGCAGCGCAGGCCACTTCGACGCCGGTCAGACCTCCGTATCTCAATGCCAGCGACTTACCGCGGCTGAGACCCATGACTCCCACGCGAACGCGAGAGCTGGGCGCGTCCTGTGCTAGCGCGACTCCCGTCTTCACGACATAACTGGTTGCTGCCGCACTCGCCGCGGCGGCACCGACCGCGCCATTGAAAAACTGTCGTCGATTCAGACTGTCTGGCATTTTCTGTGCTCCCGGAATGTTGCTGAGTGAACGCGCAAAACACGCGGCTAATTTGCGTAGAGTGCGGCCTGACGCACCCATGAGATTGTGAAACTCGAAGTCTTTGTAGAGCTGGATGGTGTGTCAAGACGCACCGTGCGGGAAGTGATCAGGCTGTCGAACCTGTTGCCGGAATCATCGCTGCTGCTTCGTTGAACGCTTGCGTGGCCTCGCGGAAAGAATTCCGTGCTTCGACAAGATGCCCGTCCGCGGCCGCCGACCACGTTCGATTGAGCATTCGCTCTCCGTAGGCGGCAGTGACCAGCAGATCGGCTCCGGCCCGCATACCGAGCCGGTCGAACAGCTTCTGTCTGGATTCGGCAAATGGCAAGACGGTGTGCTCCAGCAGGTGCTCGACCCGCGTGATGATGTCGTCTCCATCCAGTTCGTCGATCAATCCGGATAGTTCATGTAATTGTGGTATCAGGCCAGCCAGCAGGGTCAGTGGGTTGGATCCGTTTCTGTCATTGTCCCGTGTGGCCTTCCGCTGAGCGAACACGTCCCGCCACCAGATGACAAGGCCAATAACGGTGACGAGGAATCCAACGGTAAACTCAGGCAGTGTATCGGGAAAGCGATCCAGGAAAGCCGGTTTGACGCCTTCGGGCATTGCAGGCGGCAACTTCGCGGCTCCCGAGATGGCCACCATGATGCCACCGCCGAACAGCAGGTACGAAAGGATTCTCACTGGCCGCCTCCTGCCATCCAGGATTTAAAGATATTGAAGAACGCGTGGCCCATTCCCGTCAAAGCCTCGCCAACGATCAGTCCAGCACACAGCGGAACGAGTTTGTGCTCGCAGAATTCCAGGCCTTTGACCTTCTGAATTCCCATTTGAGCCAGGCAACCGATTCCGTAACCAAGCGTGATCGAGAAGGGCAGGTACATGGCCAGGCCGACCAGAACTCCAAGCCCCTGCATGGGAGCGGCTCCCAGACAGCCACCCACCAGCGCTCCCATCAGATACTTGTCGACAGGGACGTTGCCACTTTTGACGGCATCGATAATCCCCATCAAAGCACCGCCCTGCGGAGCCGGAAGACTGGTGCCCGGACCAAAGCCGCCCTGTCCGCCTTCTCCGCTTTGCCAGAGTGCGTAGACCGCACCTAACGCGACCAGCGCGCCAATCCAGGTAACTGCAAACTGAACGACCTGCTGTCGAATCGGTCGTGCTCCGATCATGAAGCCCGTTTTAAGGTCCTGCATCATGTCGGCTCCCTGCCCGATCGCCACACACACGGCGACACCGACGACCATCGACGCTGCGATGTTTCCATTCAAAAGGACCATCATCAGCGTTACCGAGATCAGAGCCATACCGGACATTGGCGAAATGTCGGTCATTCCCGTTGCCTGAGCCACGATCAAAGCGGCTAGCCCCAACCAGACAGTTCCAACCACCGACGAAATCAACGCCTGCGGGACCGTGACTCCCTCGGTCAGGATCGAGGCCACGAAAAACAGGACGACTGACAGAATGGTGCCGAAGATCAACGTCTTCAGCGATAGTTCATCACCGCCTACGTTGCTGCCAGAGCCTGCCGTTTTCGCGGCGGTTGCCAGAGAACGCAGTGCGCTCTGGATCGCCGGAAAGGCCATCACGACTCCCATCAAGGCGCCACCGACGAGCGTCCCGATTCCCAGCGGACGAAGCATTTTGGAGTACACCGCGCCGTCCACACCTCCGAATGCTTCGATAAGATCCGGCGAGACCCAGTCCATGCTCACAGCGGCTGGGGCGATGACCCACCATGAGAGAATCCCGCCTGCAAAGAATGGTAAACCTCCACGCCCTGCCAGCATGCCCGCTGCGAGATTCATCAGCGACAGATAAATCACTGGTGCAAACTGCGCAGGGATGACGCCGCAGCCAAAATAAAGTTCTTCGTGAGTGATCCCAAAGCCGGAAGCGGCAATTGTTTCTGCAGACGAGTCCAGCCAACCGGACAGCATCACCAGCTTCCAGGCAGCCGCCACGGCGACCCCGATCGCCATCAGTATGGCTTTCTCAACGCCGGTCGAACCCGCGCGAATGATCGACGTAACAGCGACTCCGGTTGGAAATCGAAGTCGATCCATCTCGATCATCTGTTTCCTGAGCGGGATGATTACGACCACGCCGAGAATCGCTCCCGCGACACCGGCAACCGCGAGCGGCAACCAGTCGAACTCCAGAGATCCGGTGCCGGCATCCTGCCACTTCTGATTCAACAGAAACAGGGCTGGCACGGTGAAGATGATGCCCGTTCCGGCGGTGTTGATGCCCGAGGCGATTGTCTGGTTGATGTTGTTTTCAACCATCGTGCCTTTACCAAGCACGCCTCGCAGTAACGCGTAGCCCATGATCGCCGCGACCGTTGATCCGCCCAGCGAGAATCCCAGCTTCAACGCGGCGTAGCAGAACGCCAGGTTCAGGACGATTCCATGAATCACTCCGAGTACGACAGCTTCCCAGGTCAGCTCGCGGTATGGCTTCGAGTTGATCTCCGCATTCGCGCCTGCAGAAAGACTTTCGCCAGCGTTGTTCGCATCGGCCATGAAGTCGCTCCGTGACTTCCGTAGGAAATGTTTGTACTGCCAGTTTTCCGGAAGGCTGCGATGTCAACGATCCATCCTGCCGGCAGACTCAAGTCGGCACCTTACGAAGTTGTTCGGCAGTTCGGAAGTTTGCAACAGTGGCGAAGCCTCTTCCGGGAAAACGGCGGCTGGTGGTTGACTTCCGCAGCTGACAATATGATTTGAATATGATCTGAACCACAGAGCACATAGAGGTCACGGAGTTCCTTGCGAACGAATTCCTCTGAGGTCTCTTTGTCCTGTGTGGCTGAAATTTTTCGCAACCGATCAGAGAAGATGCTGCGGACTGATTTCTTCAGCAGATTTCCGTTGCCGTGCCGAATGATTCAGGAGCGAACGATGAGCGACTCTCAGGCTAACTCTGGTGGACGCAGAATCCCGAGACTCGATCGTCGGGAACTGCTGGCGATGTCGACAACGTTTGGTGCGTCATTCCTGGCGACGCAGGGGCTGATGTCTCAGAGTGAAGCTGCTGAGCAGGACAAGGCCATTCGCAAAGCTGCCGAGCCGACCGGCAAACGCTACGACATGAAGAAGTCGGTCAATCTCTGGGCCTTGCCGTATCCTGACAAAATGTCCTTGAAGGAGTGTTTCGAACTGGCCGCCGACGCCGGTTTCGATGGCGTCGAAGTCAACTACAACCTGGAAGGCGACATTTCTCCAGAAGCCAGCGAGGCGGATCTGAAAGCGATCGGAAACCTCGCCAGGAAATGCGGTGTCGAGATCAGCGGCGTGTGTTCGTTTCTTTTCTGGCCGTACCCGCTGACCAGTAACGATCCGGAGCGAAGAGCGACGGGAATGGAACTTGCCGGAAAAATGGTCGGCGCGGCAAAAGCACTCGGGACGGATAATCTGCTGGTCGTTCCCGGAGCCGTTTACATTCCCTGGAATCCCGAACCTGAGCCCGTCCCAAACGACGTCTGCCTGAAGCGGGCGACCGAAGCGATCAAAGCAGTGTTGCCCGCCGCGGAGAAAGCTGGCGTCTCACTGAATATGGAGAACATATTTGCGAACGGGTTCCTCTTCAGTCCTCAGGAGATGAACGCGTTCGTCGACAGCTTCAACAGCGATTTCGTCAACATCCACTTCGACACCGGAAACATCATGCAGTTTCAGTTTCCGGAGCACTGGATCGACAACTGCGGCAAGCGGATTCGTAATGTCCACTTGAAGGAATACAGCAAGCAGGCGGGAACGGCGTTCACACTGGAATCGTTCAGGCCATTGCTCGACGGCACGACCAACTGGCCGGCGGTGCTGGAAGCCTTCGACCGGATCGGCTATCGAGGATATCTCACCTTTGAATACTTCCATCCGTTTCCGCACTGGCCGGAAGCGTTAATCTATCAGACATCCGACTCGCTGGATCGAATGCTGGGCCGTAAGGCGTGAGGTTACCTGCCTGTCTTTACTGCTTAAACTGACGCCAAGCCGCGACGACACAAAGGATCGCAGAGTGGATCTTTGCGAAGCTTCGTGTCTCGGTGCCTTGGCGTCAGTCGGGCTCGGCATGACGACTGTTAGCTGAAAGTGATTGAGATTCGCTGATGACACAAACACGCTCGATGACAATTCCCCGCTTTGTGGCTGCCAAAGGCGGCGACCGCAAGCTGACCATGCTGACCGCTTATGAGTATTCCTGGGCGGAGATGTTTGACGAATCCGGCGTCGATTCGATTCTGGTCGGTGATTCGCTGGGCATGGTCGTGCAGGGCCGGAATTCGACGATGCCCGTGACACTCGACCAGATTATTTACCATGCCGAGATCGTCTGTCGGGCGGTCAAGCGAGCGTTGGTCATCGTCGACCTGCCGTTCATGACCTACGAAGTCAGTCCGGAACAGGCCGTCGCCAGCGCGGGTCGAATTCTGAAAGAGACGGGAGCCGCGGCTGTCAAAATCGAAGGCAGTGCAAACCAGGCTCGCACGATTCAGGCGTTGGCCGACGCCGACATTCCCGTGATGGCTCACGTTGGAATGCGTCCGCAATCCGTCAACAAGCTGGGCGGGCACGGACGAATCCAGCGGGACGCCAGCCAGATCATCGCCGATGGTCAGGCGGCGGAGCAGGCCGGAGCGTTTTCCGTCCTTGTTGAACTTGTTCCGCAACAACTGGCCGCTGAGCTGACGTCCGCTTTGACGGTCCCGACGATCGGAATCGGAGCCGGCCCGCACTGCGATGGTCAGGTTCTGGTCAGCTATGACATGCTGGGCATCACGTCGAGCGACTTCTCGCCACGATTCTTGAAGCGGTATGCCGACCTTCGATCCACGGCGATGTCCGCCGCTCGCTGCTACATCGAAGAAGTCCGGACGGGTGCGTTTCCCGACGAAGGACACAGCCATTCGTGATTTTCCGAGTCGGGCTGAAGGGCAGGTCGTACAAATTCTGCCGCTGATGGCGACCAGATCGAGACTCACTGAGCAATTTCTGAAGAATTCAACGCCCGATGGGTGGACCTCTCCGAACCCCGCGGCAATAATCCGGGTCTGCCAACCACAATGACGCGCGGTGGAGCAGCCCGGTAGCTCGCGAGGCTCATAACCTCGAGGTCACAGGTTCGAATCCTGTCC
>JABMPE010000731.1 GCA_013203845.1 Rhodopirellula sp.
GCCGGACAGAGCCAGGGCTTGCTCTTTGACTTGATGCCTGCAAGAATTTTCGCAACGCCAGTTGTCAAAAACTTTCCGCACTCTCACACACGTAATTGAGCCGAACGATGGATCAGGAAATTCGAATCAAGGGCGAGCCGCTGGCCGTTCCAGCCATGTGCAAATTTATTGTGGACCGCCCGGTTTACGAGAATCGTTCCTTCTATTTTGCGACGAAGGAATCCGCGGAGTTGTCTCCATTGGCGACGCGGCTGTTTGACATTCCGGGGATTTCCAACGTGCTGATTTCGCATCAGACGATCACGGTGAGCAAGTCCAGCCCCGCTGGCTGGCCACAGCTCGGACCGCACATCGGCTCCGCCATTCGTGCTCACATTACTTCGGGAGACGCCGCGGTTGCTCAGGAACTGGAAGCGTCCTTGCCGCCTGCCGCAGAGCTGCGCAGCCGGGTGGAATCCATCATCGCTTCTGAAGTGGCACCGTCCGTTGCTTCACATGGTGGCAGCGTCGACATCGTCGACGTAAAGGACAACGTTGTCCTGCTGAAAATGGGCGGCGGCTGTCAGGGCTGTTCGTCGGCGACGGCGACGCTGAAGTTTGGTGTCGAAGCATCAATCCGCCGGGCTGTCCCGGAAATCGGGGACATCATTGATACGACTGATCACTCAGCCGGTCAGAACCCGTACTACGCGACTGGCCAGGCGTAGGAGTCAGGGCACGCTCGCATCGCGTTGTTGATGACTACCGGTGCAATGTGCCAGGTGCATTCGGTCAGTCGCTGGAATTCGATTTTTCGTCGTGACACACGAGATCAATCACCACCGCGGTGGCGAGGATCGCCACATCGTCTTCGCCGGAAACGATGTCGATTCCATAAGTGTCCGTCAGGGAAAACCATTTCTTTGAGACGGACGCAACAGTTCGACCTCGACGAGTGAAGCTGTATTCCTGCTGCCAGAAGCTGCCGGTGATTTCGTAATCGTTGGGGCCTGGTACGTCGAGCGTGAACTTCGATTTGAACCAGCTGAACTCTTTGATGACTTCGGCAAAGACGATGCCGTCGCGGTGAATCTCGTACTTCGGCATAAACGACCACAGCTTCTGCGCGATGAAGGCGATTTCCTCACGATTGTCTGCGGTCTGGAAGGAAAGCTTGTCGCCCCAGGAGAACACTTTGCCGTCGACAAAGTAGACGTCCCGACCGTTTTCGTCCTTGATCATGAACTTGTCGCCGAACGAAAAGAACTTCTGACGCATCTGATATCGCATGATCGGCTCCTGTCTTACGGCGGCGAAAATGGTTGAGTGGTCGGGAACGGCACGTTTCACTGACGGATCATTTTCGAACGCGGACGATACTCAGTCGCGACTGTGCTGCATTTTCCAGCAACCCAGCGAGGCCAGTGTGGCGGCGTAAAACGCCAGCACACCGCACGCCCTGGCAATTTTCAGGACGTCTGGAACCTGAGTGGTCAGGGCTTCGTGATAGGCGATCAGCGACCAGGCGTGGGGCGTCGCCAGGCTGACCTTTTGCATGATTTCAGGTAGCCATTCACGCGGCATGAAGCAGCCGCTGATTCCTGCCATCGTGATGACCAGAAAGTTCGCATAGGCGGAAACCTGGGAATCAGTCCTCACCAACGTCGCGATCAGCAGGCCCATGCCGGTCGCTGCCAGAGACGTGCAGCCGACGATAGGAATCAGCAGCCACGGCTGGATTCCCCAGGACATCCCGAACAGCAACCGTCCGAACAGAAACAGCGCAGCACTCTGTGCCAGCGAGATGATCAGGAAAGGAATCGTTTTTCCCAGTACCAGATCGAGCGAACTGATCGGAGCAATTCGAAGTCGTTTCAATGTTCCAAGTTCACGCTCGGAAATGAACGACCGGCCCATGATCGGCACCAGAAAGAACGCGAACATCACGGTGTAGGCAGGGACCAGCGTCTGGTACACCGGGTTTCCTGGATCAGAACTCTGGTCTTCGTCGACCGCTGAGGCTTTGCCAATCGAGTCAACAATTGGCTGAACATCGGACGGTTCAATATCTCCGTGCTTCGATTCCAGATCCTCCGTGGTCGATTTTCCCAGTAGCAGATCCGAAACCTGAGAACGAATCACCGAAGTCCGGGCCGTATTCGGCAGTACCGCCTGCAGCGTGCAGAAAAGGACCAGTTGATCAACGACCGACTGCACCATCGCTGCGGCTGGTCGACTGAGGATCCGGACGTCGACATCGGCCAGCTTGATTTTCATCCGGGCATCGACGATGTCGAAGATGTCTTGTGGCTTCAGGATGTCGACCTTCGACTCGAAGTCTTCGCCAATCACAACTGCGGCGGTGATGTCACGATCATTCAGTTGTTCTTCAACCTCGGCCAGCGACGCGACACGAATTGTTCTGATTCCGTCGATCGCCTGCATTCGTTCGATGATCAATCCGGAGCGTCGGCTCCTGCAATTGTCGACAACTCCCAGCTTCAATAACTGGTTGTCGTTGCGCCAGCCGAGTAGCCTTCCCGTCGAAAGTCCCAGGATGCAGATAAACGCCATCGGCAGGAGCAGCAACACGACGAGCGCTCGCCGGTCGCGAACCAGCAGCAGCAGATCTTTGCGAGTGATTTCCAGAAAACCCATCTTCAGTCCCGCAACCGACGACCGGTAAGTTCGAGGAAGAGTCGTTCAAGATTCGAATCGTTTGTTGTCACAGACAGCACGTTGCAGTTTCGATCGGTCGCGACGTTGATGATCTGACCAAGCAGTCCGCTGAGATCCGCATTTTCGCTGGCGGTGACCTTTGTGCGGATGACCGTTGTAAAGTCGGCGGTTGAGTTCTTGGTCGGCGGTTCGACGGCGGCGACTCCTTCGATGACCGACAGACCGGCTGCGAACGGCGGTGCCTCACCGGAAAAGCGGAGTCGGATGTCGATCGGTAATTTGCCGAGAAGTTCTTCCTGGGTACCGCTGGTCACCAGCTGACCGTGATCGATGATGACGACCCGGTCCGAAATGTCTTCGACTTCTTCCATGTAATGGCTGGCGTAGAGCACGGTCACTCCGTCGTCGCGAAGCTGCCGCACACAATCCAGCAGGTACGCTCGCGACTGTGGGTCAACGCCAACGGTTGGCTCGTCGAGCATCAGCAACTTTGGTTCGTGCAGAAGCCCGCAGGCAAAATTCAGTCGGCGTTTCATGCCACCGGAAAATGTTCGGGCGAGTCGCTTCGCATTTGCGGTCAACCCGGATCGCTCCAGAGCAAAAGTGATTCGCTGATCAAGTTCCCGACCTCGCAAGTGGTACAACCGTCCGAAGAAATTCAGATTTTCGAACGCCGTCAAATCCGGATAAATCGCCAGATCCTGCGGCACAACTCCCAGTTCCGATTGCAGCGACTTCGACTGTTCCGTGACGGCTTCGCCCCGGTATCGAAGCTGCCCGTCGTCTGGTATCAGCAGCCCGGCGATGATCGACATTGTCGTTGTCTTACCCGCTCCGTTCGGGCCGAGCAGACCGAGCACTTCGCCGGTACGGATTTCGAAACTGAGGTCGTTAACGGCCACGTGACCGTTGAAACTCTTTCGAATTCGGTCAACCTCAAGTAGATTCACTAAGTGCTCCGATACCTGATGAAGAGTTCGAACGCTGCGAATCAGGACAGACGGACTCGGCCTGCTCGTATGTCATCGGCCAGTGCCTTGGCTGACTCAACTGGACTGTTCCGAATAGACGAATCCTGCGGTTCAAAGTGGGGATGAGGCCGTATTGCACGGTTGCCCTGCCGATTCAGTTGGCGAGTTTGGCTCGTTGGGGAGATCAGTCCTTTCTGCTGATTTCTGGAAACAGTAGGATGGGCTGGCGTTGAAATGAAACCGTTTGCGGCCAGTTAATTTCAGTAACTTTTCCTGTGCCAAATCTTCTGTACCGAATCGAAATTGCGTCCCCCTCATCCCGGCCTCGTCCTGGACAGGCCTGTTGGAGTTACCTGCGAAACATGAAGCCTCAAACCACTCATCCGACAGTCACGGCAGGCTCGTTTCAGTTCAGCAGGCTTGTTAACGGACGTCCTGAAAAACGCAGCAACCTCGTCGATGCGATGCAGACGGACGAGCTGAAGAACGCCACCTGGATGTTCGTCTCACCGCACGACGACGATCTTTGCATCGGAGCCGGGCTGCTCATGCAGGCCGCGGTGCAGGCCGGTGTCGAAGTGCAGGTCGTCATTGTGACGGATGGTTGCCTCGGATATTGCGGGTCCGATCAGAAAGACGACATCATTGAAATTCGTCGGCAGGAAACACTGCGGTCTTTCGCCGTGCTGGGGATTTCGAATTCTCAAGTCAACTTCCTGGGATTTCCGGACGGCGGTTTGACAAGATTCATCGGGCGACGTCCGGCTGCTGAAGGCGAGCCGATGTTTGGCAGCTACACGGGTTTGCAGAACGCGTTTACGCATTCGCTTCGCGAGTTGCGACCGTCGCGCGTGTTCGTCCCAACGAAGATGGACCTGCACCCCGATCACCAGATCACGCACAACGAGTTGATGATCAGTCTGTTTCATGCGTCCGGTAAAATCTGGCCGGAACTGGGTGACCCGCTGGACGTCCCCAAGGTCCACGAAATGGCGGTGTACTGCGATTTTCCATCGGACCCGCATCTGGAAATCGTGGGAGATGCTGCGGCCTTCGAGGTCAAGCTGCAAAGCATCGCCGCCTACGAATCTCAGTTGCAGATTGCCGAACTCGTCCAGCGAATCAGAGAAGACGGGCCGTATGAATATATTCGGGACGTGGAGTTCCGATTGTATTCACCACGGCGGTACCGGTCGCTATTCTCACCACAGAGTTAAACGGGGCGCGTCGCTGTCGGTCGAGTTATGTTCCGAAAGGGTTCAGGGAAAGCATGTCCGAATCGTTACGTGGGCATTTTCTGATCGCCGCAAAGCATCTGCGCGACAGTAACTTTTTCAAAGCGGTCGTGCTGCTGCTTGAGCACAGCGAAGACGGCGCGATGGGTGTCGTCATCAACCACCCGATGGACGTCAGTGTGTCGTCGGCTCTGTCGAAGCACTTCGAAATGTCCCGAGCCGGACAATGCATCCTGGCGGGCGGCCCCGTTGAAGAGAACGCGCTGCTGATCCTGCACAACTCGACGGACTATGACCAGGAACATGATCCGGTTGTGCCCGGCGTTTTCGTCGGCACCAGCCCTGACGTTTTCGAGAAAGTCGTTGAGTCGTCAATGCGCGAAGACGATTCGAACAGCGACTTTCAATTCCGAATTTACGCCGGGTATTCCGGATGGGGAGAAGGGCAACTCGAATACGAAATGAGCCGGGGTGACTGGTTTACCCTCCCCGCCACTGCAGCGATGGTCTTCGAGCACGAACCCTACGACGTCTATGAAGATGTGTTGAGACAACTCCACGAACGAAAGAGGATTTTTCCTAACCAGCCGCTGAATCCCGAGTGGAACTGACATCAGTTGCCAGAAGAGCGATTTTCCCGGCATTCATATCAGGGCTCTGTTCCGAGTCACGACGGTCTCAGACTTCATCGCTCCCGTGGCACAGGACGAAAGGCTTCCAGCTGTCCCGAAGTCAGATTGTTCAGGTTCAGATCGTACGTCGTGACGTAACGTTTCCCGTCGAAGTTCTGCTGGAGAATGAACGCGCGAGTGTCGCCGACGGCGTGAACGACAGCCGTGTGGTTCGGCATGCCCATGATGGTCCAGTAACCCGGCTCGTCGAATCGCGCTGACGTGAACTGCAGAATGTCGCCGGGTTGAATCTCGTTGAGCGGGACGGGAGTTCCGAAAGTGTATCCTTTCGGTGGTTCAGCGCCGGCGGCTCGCAACGCCTGGTCGGCAAGATCCCAGCATTCACCGCGACCGATTTGCTGACCGATGCTGCCCGCTGCAAAGTTAACGACTTCTCGCTGGATTTCTGAAATCGGTCCTGGCGGACGACGAGGAGCGGTCGTTCCGGTGGTATTGGCGTCAGTGGTTGCGCCAACGGCCTGCAGCACCGATTGGTCCTGTCGTTGCTGCTGGCTGGTCGAGCGCACGTTGCGACTCTCAATTTTACTGCGGCGAACTTTGCCACCGGTGCCCTTGATGGTTTCAGAGCCAGGAGCCAGTTTGATTTCCGTTTTGCTGGCTTCTTTGTTCTTGCTGCCTGCCGATTCTTTTTTCGTAGATTTGGTGGCAGCTCCGTCTTCTGATTTTTTGTCGTCTTTCAGGTATTCGAGTATTGGATCAGGGCGTTTCTCCAGCTCGACCGTTTCCGAAAAATAAACCGACACTCCATCCAGCAGCGTGATCTGAATGCTGACTCCGCTGCGGTTTTTATAGTCGAGACTCAGGACAGCGCCGGCGGCACTGTCAGTGAGTGTGGTAAAACGTCTGACTTCCGACGGCTTCAGGGGGCTGCGGGCCTGAATCTTGCCGGCAGCCTGACGGACCTTTCTGTCGACGACTCCTTCAACACCTTGCTCTTTTTCGAGCATGTCGAAGGCCATTTTCTCGACCGCTCGCAGAACGCCATCGATTTCTGCGTCTGTTGTCGAACGGCTGCTTTCCCGAACGACGATCAGCACTTTGTCGAAACTCTGCTGCCGGACTGCACGAGCTGCCTCATGCACGACCAGTTCCAACTGAACCGAGGCCGTCGCCGTCAGCGACATTGCCAGCAGAACAGCGGTCGCTCCCACAGCCGAAATCAGTGGTTTTCGTTCAAACACGATATTTCTCCAACGAATCGGACTCTTGAGTTGACCGTTCGACAGTCAGCCGACATTTGATCGCACTTCGTCACGTGACTCAATTACGGTGTGGGTCTGTCGAAAGGTTTCTCACGGATCATTCGGGAAAACGAATCCCGGAAAAGATAGCCGAGACTCGCCTGCCTGGCATCCCGACATCAATTATCGTTCCCCATGGAATCTGTGCGCCGCTGGCAGTGCCTCATCGTAAAACGAGCAATCCGGAACCGAATCAACAGCGAAAGTCTGTGTTCCCATGTCATCACCAGGGTTTTTCGATGGAATCGAATAGTCGTCAACTGACGTGGCAGTGCGGTTCGAGAACGTACCAGCTCGGCGGCTTTCCGCTGATCATGGGAATCGTCAACGTCACTCCAGACAGCTTTTCCGATGGCGGAAACTTTCTGGAGCGGAACGCCGCGGTCGACCACGCTTTGAAACTTACCGAGGAGGGAGCCGACATTCTGGATATCGGCGGCGAGTCCACGCGACCCAATGCCGAGCCAGTTTCGGTTGCGGAAGAACTTCGACGCGTCGTGGATGTCGTCGCCGAAGTGCGAAAGAACACCGACCGACTGATCTCGATTGACACAACGAAAGCCGAAGTCGCCAGACAGGCACTCGCTGCCGGAGCAGACATCGTCAACGATATCTCCGGCCTGACGTTCGATCCCGAAATCGTCAATGTTTGTGCAAAGTCAGACTGCGGCGTCATCTGCATGCACATTCTGGGCACTCCACAAACGATGCAGGCCGATCCGCATTACGACGACGTGGTCAGCGATGTCTGCCGTTTTCTGTCCAACCGGCTTGTCGCGCTGGAACAGGCTGGCATCGCTCGCGAACGAGTCGTCACTGATCCCGGCATCGGGTTTGGAAAGACCGCCCAACACAACGTCGATCTGCTAAAGAACATCGCCGCTCTGCGAGCCCTCAATCGTCCCGTCCTGATTGGCCATTCACGAAAGCGATTTCTGGCGAAGGTTCTCGGACGTCCGGTCGAAGAACGCACCTTCGGCACCATCGGAGTGGCTATTGCCGTTGCAGCCCAGGGCGCCGACATGATCCGCGTCCACGACGTCCGCGAAACCCGCGACGCACTCCTCGCCTGGCACGCTATTGCCGGAGCCGGGCCATGCGTAGCGGACTTTCTGCAGTGACGACTTCGGATTCCGGGGGAATGTTGACTATCATCGACGCCTCCCCGCTTCGTCATCTGCAGGAACGAGCGACATGCGATTCGCGATCATCTTCGGCATCAGCTGGCTCGGTCTTGGCACTGTTGATGAAGTCCGCGCTGCGGTTGACTATCTCAAAGAAGTGAAGCCGCTTCTGATTGAACATTGCGTTTCATGTCACGGACCCGTTCGTCAGAAGGGCGGTTTGCGACTCGACACGGCAGTGGCGATCAGGACGGGTGGCGAAAGCGGCTCGGCAATTTCATTGACCAGTCCGAAGGAAAGCCTGCTGCTCGAAGTTCTGGCCGGCAACGCAGGATTCTCGATGCCTCCCGAAGGTGAGGGCGAGCGACTTTCCGAATCAGAAGTCGCGGTCATTGCCGAGTGGATTAAAGCTGGGGCTCCGGCTCCGGCTGAAGAAAAGCCACTGACCGATCCGAAAGACTACTGGTCTTATCAACCGGTCGTGCGGCCGGAAGTTTCGCCCAACGAATCCAGCAACTGGGACCGATCGCCGATCGACGTTTTCATTCGACGTAAACATCGAGAACGCAATCTGCAAGCGGTGTCCGATGCACCGCCGGAGATTCTGTTACGGCGAGTCTTTCTCGATCTGATCGGCTTGCCGCCAACTCAGAAAGAGCTGCGCACGTTTCTTTCTGACCCTTCCGACGACGCTTATACCGCGGTGGTCGACGATCTTCTGTCACGACCGCAGCACGGCGAACGCTGGGGACGGCACTGGATGGACGTGTGGCGGTACAGCGACTGGTAC
>JABMPE010000732.1 GCA_013203845.1 Rhodopirellula sp.
CCGAGCCCGCCCACGCACCAGAGACGCCGGAATCTCGCGATGTCTTCGTCCAGTCATGGTCGTCCTCCAAGATTCGGAAAACAACCACGCTACCGATCATGCAAAACACATTCAGGCACGCTCACCGAAAAGACACGCCCCAGGTGACGCCAACCGTACTCAATGCCCAGATCCATCCGACAGTTGTAACTCCATATCGTGAAAGTGTAGTGGCTGCATAGCGCCCCCCTGCATCGAGCGGTAACCGATCGAACAAGACAGCTTCCAGCAACCCCGGCAGATTCCGAGCGGCAATGCAGGTAATAACTACGAGCCCAATGCCGATCAGCAAGTGACGCAGGGTTACCGCCTGTTGTTCAGTGACTTCTTTGACTGAGACGGACCCGTCTGGTGCCGTCACCGTTTTCTCGGCCACAACGGTTGTCATGCCCAATTCGATGTGATCCAGAACACCCAAAGCCGGCAATACGCTGCTCCAGATCGACCAGCAACCGACCACCAGTAAAACCGTGGCTGCCATGTTGACAAGTCGACTTAACTGGCTCCGAATCATGACAGAATAGGTCTCGCCGGTGTCTGTCTTGCTGGCAGCCAAAGGAGTGAATGTCACATGCGGCGAGGCCCCATCAGAATCTACCGCTGATTGCTCCTGGGATGTTGCCGCGTCACCCAGCGATATCGTTTCAACAGTCCCAGGGTTTTCGGAGTTCGCGGCACCACCGCTCAACTGTTCTTCTTCGGTGCGCCGATGCAGACGTCTGTCCAATTCTTCAGCGATGACTGCCAGCCAGCGACGTACAAGAGACACACCGATTGCGATGCCCGTTACCAGCCAGAGCGTCTGCACGAGACGTTCGGAAAGGTGTTCGGCAGTAAAGAAGTATCCAGCCGCAGCGAGAACTCCTAACGCAACCGGACACGCCAGGCCAAACAGATAGACGATCCGTGGCAACCGGCGAATCGGCGTCGACAGGTAGCCGATCTCGGCTGTGCCGAAGATGCCGTCGCGAGGATGCAACACACGGTGAGCGATGAATGACAGTAGTACCATTCCACCGATAAACAGGGTACGTCCAAGTGAGTCGATCCAGACTTTGTCACCATGCGCTGCAAGAAAGTTGACTCCGAAAGCCAATGGACAGCCCAGGAGCACTGCCGATGCAATTGACTTGCGGATAGCACTCGTGACACGTTGACTCCACCCAAAGATCAGTTCCCCCACTCCGTGTTCACGGCATAGCTGTCGTATGACTCCGGCTGTCAGTAGAAGTACGGCGACGCTCTTGAGCGCACTGGCAAACTCTGCCGACCAGGGAGTGGGATTGTCGAAGCCACCAATTCTCCACGCGACCATGCCGATCAGCAGCGGCCAGACGGAAGCAGCGATCAGTGAGAATCCAACTGCACGCAGTGCGGTTCGAAGCGAGTCCTGTGCGGACGAAAGCCGAGCAGATTCGATCAACTGCTTTCGAAACCGCCGCCCGTATGCGAGGGCGACAGCGAAGGCCAACAGCAACGCCGCAGCCTCAAACGGACGAGTCTTTGATGTCGCACCAGTCTGACGAACAAGATTTACGAAATTTGCCGGGGACAGCAAATAGGCAATGGCACCGGTTGCTCCCGCCAGTTCCTGTCGGCTTGTCAGCGGCGCTGCACTTCGGATCCACAATACGTGCTCTCCGATAAACTCGGCAAAGCTATCTCGGGATTCGAGTAGTCGTCCGGCCGCAAAATTGTAGTTGCTAAGGCTGGCCACCTGGTTTTCGTAGTCAGAAATCAGAGCCTGCAAATACTCACGACGATCGGACCGGATCGAGGTGACCGTTTCGTCAAAGACACGCCGCTGATCGGACGGTATTTCTCCAAGCAGTTCTGAGTGCAGACGATCGAGTTGTTCTTCGAAGGCAGGCAGCGCATCGCGTTCATCCTTCAGCAGAAGCAGTTGCAGTTGCACTTCCGACATCTCTGACTCGGATGCCGCCTGTTGCTCACGAAGTGATTCTGAATCGGGGAGCTGCTGGCGATAGCTACGCATCAAATAGCCAAGCGCTGTGGTCTCGCCGGCAACATCGTACTTCGTTTTGACGTCTTCAAACGCTGTATTCGTCGTGTCGATCGACTCGTCAACGAAAGTCTGCTGTTTGGCAAGCTTTTCGAGTTTTCTGGTCAGTTGAGTTCGTTCTTCGGCCAGTTTTGCGTTCCGTTCTGCTGCTTCAAGCAAAGCCGGGTGCGCCGATGCAAGCAGCTCACGAGCTTCACGGGCTTTACGATCAGCCTCGGATTGCCGGTAGTCCGCGACTGCTGCACGCCACAGTTTCGTCGTTTTCTCGGCAACATTCTCTCGCTTTTCCGCCAGTTCGCGTCTCAATGAGGCCAACTCTGAACCGGCCTTGAGCAACTGCTGCTCGACAGCCATTGCCTCAAGTCTGGACTCAAGCATCCTGCCACGAGCACGCAGACGAACAATCGCGGCTTCACTGAGCGAAGTTCCGCCATCAGTTCCGTCACCGTTAATGAGTGCTGTGTCAGCGGTAAGTTCCTGTTTCGTCTGGTCTACCAATCCTGGAATTGCTCGAAGGCGACGTTCCTGCTCATTGATTAACTTAGCCGCCTTCTGCCGCTCCGCTTGAGTTTCCGTGAGGCGGGCTTCGTAATCGGCAAGAATCTGGTCCACTTCAGGCAATGGCATACCCTTGGAAATCTGTGGTTCATCCGCATCTGCGACCTGTTCGAGAGCAGTTTTCAATTCAGCAACACGGTCAGGAAGAGATTCGAGTTCCTGTTGAAACTGCACTGACTTTGACGACAACTGGCTGGCGGCAACCAATGCTTCGAGTGCCTCACTATATGCTTTGAGCTGAGACGATCGTGACTCGTCATCGATTTCCGGAATTCCCTTGATCTGTTCCATGCGGCTGTTAATCGTGACCGCGTCGGGGATCCCATCGACTACCGAGTCCTGTTGCGCTGCGCCGGTAGCAGCCGGCGGCGGAAGTAGTGCGTTGCTGCCAGTAGTGCGGAAAGAAGTGGCAGGCCCTGTATTGGATGCCGCCGACTCACGTTGATTTGTTGGGCGGGCAGGAAGTGGGGTAAAGACACCCAATGTTCCAGCGACCGGTGCTCGTCCTTCCGCGGCAGGTGATGTCGAGGGAGGAATCATGGCTCCACCGATAGCGCGTACGGAGCGGCTGGAATTGGATTGTCCGTTTCCTTTTGCTTTGTAGAAGTCGTCGGTCGCGACTCGTGGAGCAGGACGACCGGAATGTCGAAGAATCGTGACACCACCTACTGAGGCATCCCTGGCCTCAGGTTTTGCTCCGGCAGTCGCCGAAACGGGCTGCGATGACGCTCGCTCTGAATCTTGCAATTTCGGCAAGGAACTATCGGTAGATGAGGTCTGTGCCTGAATCGTGCCGAGGCTGAATGCCATACCAGCGATGCAGGCTACGAACGTCCGTGTCATGCTAGACCTTCCTGGTCAACGCAACTCGCGAGTACTGCGCGTCGCCAGAGCATGGCAGGCGCAAAAGCCGAACGATATCGCCTGATGACAATTCAGCTCAATAGGAATGAATCCAGCCGACGACGCATGTGTCGGTCGAATTCAATCGCCCAAATAGAGCAGCCAGCATCCAATCTTGCGAACGAAAAAATTCGCTCACGATGGACCGATCATCTCGAAAATCCAACACTGATTTGCCTGGTTCATCGCTCAGAAGTCGCCGGGGAGTTCTTCGCCGGCGCGGGTGGAGAGGGCTTTGAGGATCGTTTGCGAGGTGCTGAGCGATATGAAGTGGACCGAGCCGTCGGCCATCAGGAAGTGAGCGCCGCCTTCGTGCCAGCTCCAGAAGCTGGAGATGTTGATGGCGTTGGCTTTTGCGAGTTGGGCGGGGATCAGACCAAATTCGAGGCTGATGTATTGTTCGCACTCGTGACCGCCACACTTGACCCAGCCCCAGACCAGATCTGCCGGCAGACCTCGTTCACCGTAAGCGACCGTCTGTGAAGTGCCATCCGTAATGTCCCGGAAACGAGTACTGCTCTGAGTGTAGAGAATTCCTTTACCGCTCGTGATGCCTTTGCAGATGTTGTCCGTGTCGCCGGAAACGCCCATGTAACTGCCGGGGACCAGCCGACCACAGTCGTAGGAATTCGGAGCGGGTCCCAGCGGGCCGGACAGCAACTCCTGACCGGTCATTGGATCGGAAGGGCATTGATACGCTGGAACCTGCAACGACTGAGGTTCAGGCAGAGCTGGCGACATGGCCTGATAAGCTTTGATCATCGTGCAGCAGTTGGACTGTTCGAAATCAATCGTCTCGTACGCTTGAGACTGCTCCATAAACGGCAGGAGATAGGTCAGGCTGCCCCACGACAGATTGCGAACGTGGCTGCCCATTGGAAAAACGTTGAGCGCCTCGTGGTAGTTGTGCAGAGCAATACCGATCTGCTTCATGTTGTTCTTGCACTGAGATCGTCTGGCGGCGGATCGTGCCTGTTGGACAGCCGGAAGCAGCAAGGCCACCAGGATGGCGATGATTGCAATGACGACCAGCAACTCGATCAGTGTGAAGCCTCGTCGAATCGTGCGTTTCATCGTGAACCTCGAAAATGGCTGCGGAGATTTGCTGAGACGTCCTGATAGCAATCCGTCGCTGAGTACACATTCCACAAAACAAGCGTTGGTTGACATTCGGCATTGGGTGGCTGGCGGTCGAGCCCTGGCGAGCCCCCAGTTCACAGTTCCGGAGATGCACTGAAGCTCGTCCATCAGTCACCCGGACTTTCGACCGCTTATTCGCGGGACGCGTACGGAGAATTCGCTGAGAGAAAAAAGAGAGTTGCACTTCGCCATCGATTGACTCGTTAACTGGATGTAACACGGATGTCGCTCAGAGAGCGAAGTCCTGCGCAAACGACGAGAGTTCAGGAATGGTGATGTTGAACGTTTGCTTCATGTTGCTGGACGCTGCCGTTGAGTGATCGCCTTTTACTTCTGCCAATGGATTCTTGGTTGCCGTCTGGTCATCACCGATCGGTGCCATACGTGCCGTGGGGTAGGCAATGGAATCTGCATTGGGATCTTCGTAAGCATGGACACGAACTTCGTAATTCCCAGGAACCGGCCCTTGATCACGAGGGATGTTGTACTGACCATTGGAGATCATCGTATTGGCCACTGGGCCTTCCGTGCCGGGTGCCGGTACGAATCGAATTATTCCGTGAGGAGCAGCTTTACCGTCGAGCGTTACCGAGCCGCTGACGGCGACTCGATTCAGACCGTCTCCGCCGCCACAGCCTGCCGCCGTCAGTGCCATCAGAGCGAAAACTGTCCCGATCAAGGATGAAACGAGATTTGGACGCATGATTCTCCTGTCCGGTTTCGTGCGAGTCACACTTTGGGAAAGTATTTCGTCAGGATGTGTCGCGAATAGTACCGATGTCTGAACATTTCGTGCAGGTAACCTGCCAAACGCGAAACGGCTGACAATGCCCGTGTCATTCGGATTTTGCGGGCGACCGGTCGGAAGCGTTACGCCGAGCGTTTATTCTGGCACGATTACACTGTCTCACCACTGGTCCGATCAAAGTCACCCGGCAACCGCAGCTTGATTCGCATCCACTGCGCGGAGACACTGGGCTGGCCTGTCAGCCTCTCGAAAGCTGATTCAAACGCGGAAAGTTTGCAGCATGGCGTTTCAGTATGTGCTTCCTCACGCGGTCACGTCGCAGCTGGATTCGCTGCGGGGGCGAGTTCGTCGCGTCGCGTTGCTGCGAGGCTGCGGGCTGTTTCTCACGCTTTCGTGCGGTCTGCTGATCGGTATGGTTCTGGTCGACTTTCTGCTCGATCTGGAATCTTCGTCTCGAATCGTCGGTTTTGTGGCGTTCTGTCTGGCTGAGGCGGCGCTGTTCGCCTTTCTGCTGGTCCGTCCCTGCCTGATTCCGCTCAAGGATGCGGAAGTTGCGTCGCTGGCGGAAGAGCGATTTCCGGAACTTGGCGAACGCGTGTCTTCGCTGGTTGAGCTTTCGGATCCAGACATTCCGGAAGCGGAAAAAGGCTCGCCACTGATGCGCGACCTGCTGGAAGAGGAGACCATTCAGGAACTCGCCCACTGCGACTTTAACGACGCGGTCTCCGCACAACCCGCAGTTCGACGACTCGGTTACGGCCTGGGCACGCTCTCGTTTCTGATTCTTTCGCTGCTGATTTTTCCGTCGGTGTCCAGTCTGCTGCTGGCTCGTCTGTTCAAACCGTGGGGGAATTACGAATCCGTCAGTCAACTGACTTTCGAGATTGAAGGTGCCGACGAATTCGTCGCGCGGGGCGACGACATCGAGATCGCTGCAAAGATGACCTGGCGAAACGGTTCGGATGATCCTGTCCCGGAACCGGTCGAACTGTCGTGGCAGAGTGACGACGGCAATTCGGACGTGCGTTCGCTCAGCTTTGATCCAGATCGAAATGCCTTCACGACGGCCATCCCCCACGTCCAGGATTCTCTGGAATTCTTCGTCGCGTCCGCAGGCAGCCGTTCGCGACGATTCAGGATCAACATTCTTGATCGCCCCGAAGTGCTGACGGCGAAACTGGAAATTACACCGCCGGGCTATCTCGGTCAGCCACGCGAATTGATCGATGGCGTTACGGGCGACATCACCGTGTTCGAGCAAAGTCGGCTGGTGTTCGATCTGACCTTCAGTCAGCCCGTTAAAGAGGCATCGATCGACTGGATTGCGGCGATGGTGCTGCCGGAAAGTGAACTGGCCGGTGCTCAGCGGGTTGTGCCGTCTAACGATGACGACGGCAACGATGTTCGTAACGTGGGGGCGTATTCGAATTCGCTGGTCAGTGTCGATAACCAGCCTCGCACGCAGCTGACGGTTTCAGAAGACGGGCTCTCGGCAAAGGTCGAGATGGCGGCAACGATCCAGGGCGCGTTCGGTTTTCTGCTGAAAGAATCGCACGGACTGACCAACGGTGCCGAGCCGCACCGCCAGCTCATGATCACTCGCGACCAGCCACCGCTGCTGGAGGTGCCCGGCGGCGAGCAGGACCGGGCACGACCGACCGACGTTTACGGATTGCGAGTGTCCGCAGTCGATGACGTCGCTCTGGAAGAACTCGAACTGCACATCACGTCGCGCGAAGGCTTGAATCGAGTCTTCAAAGCACCGACTGAACTGCTGGGTCAGGAATCGCTGGAGCACGAGTTTCGCGTCGATCTGGCCGATATCGCCGTGAATTCGGGTGATTTCCTGAAGCTGCAGATTCGAGCCACTGACGGACGACCGATTCCGGCACCCAATGAAGTCTGGTCGAAAGTTCGGTACGTCGCGATCAGCGATGATGCGTCCGCGCAGGGAACGAGCGACGTGCTGGCTCGACAGGAACAGATTCGCCAGGAGCTTCAGGACATCCGCGATCAGCTTCGAGAATCCGTGCAGAAAAGCGACGAGCTGAAACAGGATGCGCAGGATTCTCTCGACGCGAACCAGAAGTTGGCTCATCAGCAGGCGGTTGAAAAACTGGTGGACCGCGAGGAACAACTGGCTGCACGCATTGCGAAGCTGGCTGAGCAGTTCTCGCCGCATCCGTTATTCGGAAATCTGAGCGATGAGCTGGGGAAGCTGGCTGCTGACCAGCTCGACCCGGCAGCCCGGCAGCTGAAGCAGTCGACCACTCAGGAACTGAAAGATCAGATCGCGACGCTCGATGAAAATTCAGCGGTCGCTGATATGGTGGAAGAAGGACTGGCCAGCGTCGCCAGCCAGTTTGAAAAACTGGCCGACCTGGAAGAAGACCTGCTCGAACTGAACCGGATTGCTCAGCGAGCGAACCAGCTGGCCGACGATGTCGCACAGCTCGAACAGCGCCGTCAGGAAGTTGCGTCGAAAGAAACAAAGAATTCAAAGCCGCTTGCCGGCGAAGCCGCGAAGGCTCAACAGGAAGCGAGAGAGGACCTCGCCGAAAACCAGCAGCTGCTGATGGAAGAACAGACCGAGTTGCTGGCCTCTCTCGACAATCTGTTGCAGCAGCGACCGGAATTGCTCGAAGCCGCACGCGATCATCAGTTGGATAAACTGGCAGAGCTGGCTCGCCAGGCTGGCGAAATTGCAGAGCCGCAGGAACTGCTGGCCGAGTCTCTGAAGAGAGATGCTGAGCAGGCTCGACAGGCGGCACCACTTACTGAACCGGGGCCGGCACCACCGAATTCAGCAACCGAGCCGCGCGGTGAGCCGATCGCGAAGGCGGACTCTCCTCCGGTTTCATCACCAACTACAGCACCGCCAGCCGCAGAACCGGGTGCTGCAGAACCAGCTACCGCGACGCTGTCGGAAGCGGCAACCAATGCAACGCCAGCAGAACCTTCAGCAGACGCCAACCCGACCGACGGACAGCAACCCGGCGCCGAAGCGGACTCTCCGGCGAGGACGCAGCCGGTGCCGCCGTCAATCGGCGAGCTGCTTGCTCAACAGGAAGAGCTGACTGCGCAGGCCGCTCAACTCGCACTTCAAACCGCTCAACAGGCCGGAGCAGAATCGCCCGCGACTCAAGCCGCCGCGGAGGCTGCTCAGGAAAGCTCGCAGGCTGAAACTGCAGCCAGAGGCGGGCAGTTTGCTCGGGCGGCCAGCGACGCGGCGAACGCTGAGCAGGCATCCTCAGCAACGGCAGACGCATTGCAGGAGTCTGCACCGGCGCTGGCTGAACGTGCCCAGCAACTTGCCGAGCGCCAACAGCAGATGGCTGAAGCCTTCGAGCAGCTGGAGAATTCGCAGGCTCAAAGATCAGCTGCGCAGCAGGCACGGCAGGAGCAACTCGCCGCGCAGGCTGACCAGGTTGCACAGGCATTAAGCGAGCTGGCCGCACAGCTCGGCGCTCAACCGCTCGATCTTCCCCAACAGGGACAGCAGGCGGAATCCGCTCAACAGTCCGCTCAGCAGGGACAGCAGGCTGCCAGCCAGTCCGCTCAGAACCTGCAGGCGGGGAACCGCGAACAGGCCGCTCAGTCAGCTCAACAGGCGGGCGAAGCTTTGCGTCAGGCGGCTCAGCAGGCGGCAGCCAACGGGATTCCGACAAACAACTCGTCGCCGGTGCCAGGTGAATTCGCCGCGCAGATTGCCGACGCGATGCGGCAGCTGCAGGCCGCTCAGCGGCAATTATCGCAAGCCGCGACTGACGCCGCCCAAAGTGGACAGCCATCGGAACAGGCTACTGGCCAGCAGGGCGAGTCTGGATCCAACCAGCCAGGTGCTGCCGTTCTGAACGCCACGACCGGCGAAGCGGCGCAGGCTCTACCCGCGGCAGGCGAGTCACCCGGCAACGAACCACCGGCCGGGACCCCACCAGCGGGCGACTCCGCAGGACAGGCAGCCGACACACCATCGTCGACCAGTGATGCTCAGCCGGGGCCGGGGGAATCAGGTCAGCAGTCAGGACAACCGAAACCCGGCAAGCCGTCGTCAAATGCTTCGCCGAATTCACCGTCCAATTCGCAACCGGTGCCAGCCACGCAACGAGGACAGAACAACTCACTGGCCGACGCCGCCGACGCGTTACAACAGGCGGCAGAAATGTTGAGCAACGCCGCTCAGCAATTGGCGGCTGATGGCAACCAGACGGGCGACAACCAGGAGCAGGGCAATCAGCAACCGTCCGACCGGCAGCCCGGCCTCGGCAACAGTGGGACGGGAGCCTTTGGTGCTGGTGAGATCAAAGGTCCGCTCGATACCGAACTGAAACGCCGAGCCATGAAAAACTGGGGCCAACTCTCCGGTAATCTGAAGACCGAAATCCTGCAGTCTTCACAGCGAAAAGCCAACGGCGACTACGCCCGGCTGATCAAGCTCTACTTCGAAGAACTCGCCAAAGCCGGTCAGTCAGAGAAGGCGAGTGATTGATGATCAACAATGAGATGACTCTCAACGTCAGCAGCTGATGAGTCCCGAAAGCTGCTGAACCACGAAACAAACGAAAGACACGAAACAACGGGAGCAGGCATTCCTTTTCGTGAGTTTTCGTTTGTTTCGTGGTTGTCAGACATCATGAAATCCTGCACAAGCCAGCTCGCGGAGATTTCCCAGCACGACAGGTTGAGGGCAGGACCAGACGAGGAAGAACATGGCTTCGGCGACGAGGCGTGATGCTGGGTGACTGGCGACGAAGCCGGCTCCTTTGCTGGCGGCGAGACAGGCCTGGCTTGCGCGTAACGCCAGCGAATTTGACCGTTGCCGTAATGCCTCGGCGCTGAGATTTGGTGGCGACGCGTCAGAAGAATCGCCGGCGGCCTGCGAAAGGTCGGCGGAAATCGCAGCGTGCTCGGCAGCGAACGGTTGCAGAATTTCGTTCAGCTCCGGTCTTCGATCGGCTTCTTCGCAAATCAGGCGAATCGCGTTGGCGGCGTGTCCGACCGCCAGTGCGGATGTGGTGTAAGAACCCGCTCCCCCGCCGGTTTGCTTCATGACATTTTCAACCGGTCCGTGCAGCAGGAATTCCAGCGAGACGAAGACATGGTTGAGTTTTACCGTGGCCGTGCGCGACGAATTTAGCGCCATCAGCGGTACGGCCGGAGCGATCTCGACACCCTGGGTGATCGTCTCAAGAGCGACCAGAATCTGAGTATTGTTTTCCAGCGTCCCGCCACAGACGATGATGTCCGCCTTGTCCGCTCCTGTTACCCACGGAATTTCGCCGCTCAGAAAATATCCGGCATCAACGCGTTCGGCAGCGACTGCCGGCTGACTCAGATGTTGTCGCGACGTGGTCAGGTGCGAGATGCCCACCGTCGCGAACAATTCATCCGTCACCAGATCCGGAAGAAGGTCCTTCTTCAGAGACTCATTTTCAGACTGGACGATTCTTTGAATGGCGGCGTTTCGCTGTGTGAGCACGAAGGTCGATGCCAGGCAGGCCGCTGCCAGCTGTTCGTAGCCGGCGGTCAGGTCGGCGTTCGAGATCCCGCTGCCGCCGAACTCGTCCGGGATCAGCCAGCCAAGAACTTCGGCGGCGGACATTTCGCGAAGTTGATCTGCCGGCCAGGCGTCGGGGCTGTTCAATTCGCTCGACTGCTGGCGAAGATTCTTCAGCAGAGTCTGGAATGATTCAAATTCAGTAAGCGAAGGCAACTCAGACATAACGCTGGAACTCGAAGTGGGGCTGATTTCAGTCGGGAATCGATCAGCTACTTTCGCATCCAGAGGCAGATCAGGCAAACGGTCGGCTCTCGAAAGAAATCGCCAACAGTTTCAGGCAGCACGTCTGGTCACAAAAATCGTCGTCAGGCAGCGCGTCGCTTGCCGTTGCGGAACCGGTCGAAGTACGACTGGAAAGTTCGCAGCGAGCCACCGTTGCTGATGACTCGACGAGCCAGCTGGTGGATGTCGGTGGAGGCCGGGCAGTTTGCCGCTTCGACAACAAACGGCTTTCGTCGGGCGACGGCATTGACCACCGCGGGATCATGCGAAACGTGCCCGGCGTATCCGATGGGCTTTTTGAGAAACATCTTCGACGTTTGCTGCAGCCGACCGACGATTGCTTTCGCCTGCGAGGCCGACTCCGTCTGGTTCACGACGATGTCGATGGGAGGACAATCGGGAGAGGCCATTGCTTTAATCGTGGAATACGCATCGGCCATTGAGGTTGTTTCAGGCGTTGTTACCAGCAGAATCTGATCGGCCGCCGTCGCGAACTGTCGGACAATGCGATGGATGCCCGTGCTGGTGTCGACAATCAGGATATCGTGGTTCCGTTCCAGCTCTTCCATCTGAAAGATCAGCTCGCGTTGAACGGTTTCGGGACAATCCGCCAGTTCGATCAATCCGGAAGCTCCGGAAATCACATGAACTCCGTCCGGGCCGTCGAGGATGACGTCTTTGAGAACGCGAGTGCCGGTAACGACATGCGAAAGATTCCAGTAGCCATTCAGCCCGCACAGCAGGTCAATGTTCCCCAGGCCGAGGCAGGCGTCGAGCAGGCAGACGGATTTGCCGAGGCGCGACATCGCGATGGCCATGTTCAGTGCGATGTTACTCTTGCCGACTCCCCCCTTGCCGCTGGTGACTGCGATCGTCCGCGCACGATGAGGACCCGCCGATGAAGGCTCGGATCGAGTCTCCAGTCGCGTCTCAATGAGTTCTCTCAGGATGGTCGCCTGGTCGGACATAGCTATCTGAATTCAGTTTTCAATATCACGCATTTGCAGGGTATGACAAACGCAGCGCTGGCATGCCATTCCAGTTGATGCTGCCCGGTGAGATGCCGGCGCTGCGCTTGTCATACCCTGCTGTTCGTGATGAGTATCCTTTGATTACGGAAGTCGCAATTAGTCAAACAGCCGGTCTGCGCCAAGCACGAGTCTCGCAATACGGTTGGAATTGGCGGGTTCGATATCCTCAGGCACATCCTGCCCGGTCGTCAGGTAACTGAATGGCAGTTTGACGTCGCGGCTGATGGACAGCAGGCTTCCCGCTCCCGCCGCTTCGTCCAGCTTCGTCAGAATCAAAGCGGTTGGGTTGACCGATCGAAACTGCTCACAGGTCATTTTGATGCTGCGAACGCTGGCCGTCAGACTCATGACCAGGTGGACTTCGTCGACGTTGGCTTCGTTCAGCAGCGACTTCAATTCCTGAATCTTCAGTTCGTCGCGCGGGCTGCGGCCGGCGGTGTCGATCAGGATCAAATCCAGATCAGACAACTCATCAAGAGCCCGCCGCATTTCCTGCGGACTGGTGACGACTTTCATCGGCAGGTCGATAATTTCGGCGTACGTGCGCAGCTGCTCGACTGCTGCGATGCGGTACGTATCGACGGTCACCAGCCCCATCTTGATTCCGTCACGCAGCCGGAAGTTAGCGGCCAGCTTGGCGATCGTTGTCGTCTTACCGACACCGGTCGGCCCGACCAGCGCCACCACGCGGCGGCGTCCAGCTTCTGGTCGAATTGGTGACGCACACTTGATGTCTGCCTCGACCATCGCGGAAAGCAGAGCCCGCGAGCCAATGGAATCGTGAAGCTGCTCGGGGCTGCAGTTCTGCCGCAGGTTGCAGATCAGTTCGCGGGCGAGATCGTCGTCGATGTCGGCGTCAATCAGCTGCGTGTAGATTTCGAAAAGCTCGCTCGGCACTTCGTCCGCGTTTCGGAACTGAGATTTCTGAGCCAGGCTTTCGACCATTTTCTGCAGAACATCAAGCTTGACGGATAGCTCGTTGGTGGAATCTCCTTCGTCGCTCAGCGCCTTCGCGGCAGCCTGCAGACCAGCGGCCTGGTTGGCCGGTGGTGGAACCGTTTCTGTCAGCTGCGATCGTTGGGTGGGAGCTGTCGACTTTGTTTCGGGGGCAGGACGCTCGTTGATTGGCGGCGTCGCAGGATGCTGCGCAGCGGGTCGCAGTGTCGTGGCCGGTTCAGATGTCGCCGCTGGAGATGGAGCCGCTGCCACCGCTGCCGCTTCCAGGGCGTTGAGACTTTTCTGCAGTTGTGCTTTGTCAGCGTTGTGGCGTTCCAGTTCCATTGCCAGCGCCGCCGCTCGTGCCAGTGGCGTCGTTGGGTCGGTCGAGACTATTGGTGTGGACGGGCGATGATTTGGCAGCGGTCGAGTGACCGAAGGGGGCGAATTCAAAACTGCCGCATGATCGGAGACTTCTGCTGAGAACGATCCCGTTCCTTGCGACGTTGAGCCCGCAACCGGACGTGGCGCGGCGACTGGTGTCGAACGAGGACCGACCGATACGCCTGCCGTCACTTCGACCTGCTGCCGCTTCTTCAGAAAAGGCAGCAGTCGCCGGTGAGTGACCTGGCGAGTATTCAGAATGACGGCGTCGCTACCCAGCTCTCGCCGCACGATGGCGAGCGCTTCCTGCATCGATTGGGCTTTGAAGGTTCTGATTTCGTTCATGAAATGATCTTTCCGTCGCGGGCGCTTCGGACCGGTGTGACTGTTGGTGTTTTCTTCAATTCAACGCAACGCAGTTGTGAGTTTCCTGGTGGCTCGAACCATCGCCAGGCAGTCCCCGACTGCTGGCGACGAACTAGCCTTCCGCTTGAGCCATCAATACCGACCGCAGAACTTCTGCGCTCACGTATCCGCGACTCACAATTTGTGTTTCAGGAGTAATTTCATTGAGACAAAGAACCGCCAGTTTCGGCAGAGCCCGGCTCGTCATCTGCCGCAACCCGGCTCGAATTTGCGGAGCGGTCGTGATGACAACAGGCTGCAGACCAATGTCGGTCAGCTTTTTCAGTTCGATTTTCAGGCCGTCCAGAATTGCTTCGGATTCCTGCGGAGTCAGTCTGCTGCCGACGCCGAACTGGTCGAAGTCCATTTTTGTACGAAGGTAGTCTTCCAGCACCGGGTCCAGACTCACCAGATGAATCCGTCGATTCAGATCGCGGAACTTCTGGCAAATTGTCCGGGCCAGCGCCGTGCGGACGTACTCGGTCATGATCGACAGGTTCGAAATTCGATCTGAGTTGTCGATCGTCGTCTGCAGAATGGTTTCCAGATCGCGAATCGGCACACGCTCAGCCAGCAGATTCTTCAGAACCTGGTGGACGTGAGACATTTTCACCTGGTCCGGATTGACTTCTTCGACCAGTTTCGGAGCACGATCTTTCAACGCTCCGATCAGTTCGTGAACGTGTTGCCGGGTGAGCAGTTCGGAAGCGTGCTGGCGGATGATTTCTGTCAGATGCAGGATGACGACAATCGTTGGCTCGACGACCGAGTATCCCTGCGATTCGGCTCGGTCGACCTGTCCCGGATCGATCCAGAACGCCGGATTGTTATTCAATGGTTCTGTGGTTTGAATTCCCGGCAGATCACCTTCAGCATTGCCGCGATTAATCGCCAGCATGTGTGTCGGCCAGACCTCGCCCTTCGCTACTTCCATGTCTCGAATTCGAATGACGTACTCGTTCACGCCAAGCCACGTGTTGTCCCGCACGCGAACTTTCGGCAGGATAATGCCCAGCTCTTCGGCGATCTGATGGCGGATCTGCATGACTCGTTCAAGCATGTCTCCACCACGAGACGGATCGGCCAGAGGCACGACTCCGGCACCAAGTTCCACCATCAGCGGTTCGACGGGCAAACGGTCTTCAGGTTTGCGTTCCGGAACCGGCTGATTTTCCGGCAACTCGCTTGCGTTTCGAACTTCCGCCGCCTGTTCGGTCTTCTTCCGGTTCTGCTGCAACGACAGACCGATGACGGTACACATGGCCGACAGCGACAGCAGCGGCACCATCGGCATTCCGGTGAACGACATGGCTCCCAGAAACGCCGCCGATAAAAACATAGCTTCCGGATGCCGGAACATCTGGTTCATGACTTCTTTGGGCAGGTCGCTCTCGACTGACGACCGCGTCACGATCAAACCAGCGGCCAGAGAAATCAGGAATCCGGGAATCTGAGTGACGAGCCCGTCGCCAATCGTCAGCTTCGTGAAAACTTCGCCGGCTTCGCCGAAGCTCATCCCGTTGTCGATGATACCGATGTACAGGCCACCGGCGATATTGATCAGCGTGATGACAATGCCGGCGATGGCATCGCCACGCACGAACTTGCTCGCGCCGTCCATTGCCCCGTAGAAGTCGGCCTGTTGTGAAATTTCCTGACGGCGCTTTTTAGCTTCGTCCTGAGTGATCACATTGGCTGCCAGATCCGCATCGATCGACATCTGCTTGCCGGGCATCCCGTCGAGAAAGAATCTCGCCGCAACTTCACTGATTCGACCGGAACCTTTGGTGATCACGAGAAACTGAATCGCGACCAGAATGGCAAAGAGAATCAGGCCGACGGCGATCTTGTCACCGGCGACGAATTCGCCAAAAGCTTCAATGACTTCTCCGGCGGCAGCGGTTTTGTCCGTTGCTCCGCGAGTCAGAATCAGCCGGGTTGACGCGACATTCAGCACCAGCCTCGCGAGCGTGGTTCCGAGCAGGAGTGCCGGAAACACGCTGAATTCCAGTGGCCGCGAGACGTAGATCGTCGTCAGCAGAATCATCACTGCGGCGGTGACGTTACACGCCAGCAGCATGTCCATCAGCAGTGGCGGCAACGGCGCAATGATTACAAGAATGGACGTAACGATCAGAAGCGGGAACGCGAATCCCCGCACCTGCGTCCATGTTTGCTGCAATCCTGTGCCAGAATCCGGCGGCATCCATGCCTCCGCGTCGTTGATAGATCGAGTCCGAACCGTTGATCCAGCAACGGTTTACACTGCAGATGCAGGTCTGTTTGCTGGTCTCGTATTTTCTTCTCGCGACTTTAACAAAATCGGACCGCTTCATAAGGAAATCCAAAAATCCTGTCCAGATGAGGATTCCAGTCGAGCGAGCGGCCCGGTCGCCGGCCGTCGCCAGTTTCCTCTCGCTCGCTTCATCGCGATTCGAGCTTCGCTAAACTGCGGCGATGGACGCACCCGCCAATTCATCTCAGGCAAGTTACACACGTGTCTGGACGACGTTCTTCAGAAACTCGCTCGTTCGAGAGCTGATGTTTCGCGGTAATTTCCTGATTACCGTCGTCACGCGAGCGTTCTGGGTCTGCGCTCAGATCACGATGTTCGAGATCATCTACGGCAATGTCGAGACCATCAGCGACTGGACTCGGCCTCAGTATTACGCCTTCATGGCGACAGGGATGCTGATTAACTCGATCATTGAGGCCCTGTTCATGCCGAATTGTGCGAACTTCAGCGAAATGATTCGGACAGGGAGTCTGGACTTTGTCCTCGTGAAGCCGATCGACACGCAGTTTCTGATCTCATGCGAGAAAATGGAGCTGGCGATGTTGACCACTACAATATGGGCACTCGGTCTGCTCAGCTATGCGTTGATTCAAATCGGGGATCCGATCAGCGTCATGCAGGTCGCTTCGTATCTGATCTTCATCGCGGTCGGGGTGACGTTCTTCTACAGCCTGATGATTGCGATGGCGAGTACCAGTATCTGGCTGACGAGAAACCAGGGTCTCTACGATTTCTGGTTCTACATCACGGTTTTCGCCCGCTATCCACGCAGCATCTACGATGGTGTCGACGCCAAACGCCTCGAATTCGGCGAGATTCTCCAGGGCACGTTTACCTGGATCGTCCCGATTCTGCTGGTGGTGACCGTTCCGGCCAGAGTCATCGCCAAAGGACTGACCGAATGGCACTACCCACTGGTCGGATTTGGCTCGTCCGTGTTTGGTCTCGTCGTTTCGAGAATGTTGTTTCAGTGGTCACTCCGCAGCTACCGTAGCTCGGGGAGCTGACCATCAACTTTTGGCGACTCGGCTGAAAAATCCAGGATGGTACGCTTGGGTTTCACCTGACATACCCGACGAGGCCAACGGGACAACCGTCTGATTTTCGACCTGATCCTGAAACCGCAAACGCGATCTTTGAAACCATGATTATCAACACCAATCTGACCGCTGCCGACCTTCTACCAGCCATCGACCGCCTGTGGGACGTCTCTGGTCGAAAAATTCTGTCCATCGAAGAGTCGTGTTCGACGAATTCACAAACGCCGGTCTTCACGATCGAAGGCAGGTATCAGCCGCAGGGATGGACTGAATGGACTCAGGGATTTCAGTTTGGATCGGCAATTCTGCAGTTTGACGCCACGAACGACGAGCAGTTTCTGGAGATCGGGCGAAAGAACACGGTCGAGCGGATGGCCCCTCACGTTTCGCATGTGGGAGTTCACGATCACGGTTTCAACAACGTCAGCACTTACGGAAACCTGAGACGGCTGATGCTCGAAGGTCGAATCCAGGCCGACGCAAAGGAGCTCGATTTCTACGAACTGGCACTCAAGGTTTCCGGAGCCGTGCAGGCGTCACGCTGGAGCACGACCGCCGACGGGCACGGCTACGTGTACTCGTTCAACGGACCGCACTCTCTGTTCTGCGACACGATCCGTTCGATGAGGTCGCTGTCGCTGAGCCATCAGCTGGGCCATTCGCTGATCGGCGAGAACGACGATTCGATCTGCCTGCTGGATCGCATGGTTCAACATGCCCGCACAACAGCGAAGTATAACGTTTACTACGGAGAAGGTCGTGACACGTACGACGTTCGAGGCCGCGTCGCACATGAAAGCATTTTTAACCGGAACGACGGTCGTTACCGCTGTCCGAGCACGCAGCAGGGATACTCGCCATTTTCGACCTGGACGCGCGGATTGTCCTGGATTATTGCCGGCTATCCGGAGCAGCTTGAGTTTCTGCAGACCGTGTCGGACGAGCATCTCGATCCGCTCGGCGGTCGCGATGACGTTGAAAATATGATGTTGAAAGCTGCTCAGGCAGCCTGCGACTTCTTCATCGAGAACACGCCCACAGACTGCGTCCCGCATTGGGACACCGGCGCTCCGGGGCTGACGCAACTTGGCAATTATCTCGAACGAGCGTCCGAGCCGTTCAACGATCACGAGCCGGTCGACAGTTCAGCCGCAGCAATCGCAGCTCAGGGACTGTTGAGACTGGGGCATTTTCTGCGTGGACGAGACGCCACTGCGGCCACTCGTTACTGGCAGGCCGGTCTGACGACAGTTCAGTCGCTGCTGACAGAACCGTACCTCAGCACAAACGACAATCACCAGGGCCTGCTGCTGCATACGATCTATCATCAGCCGCGAGGTTGGGATCACGTTCCGCCTGGTTCGAAGATTCCGCATAGCGAATCGTGCATGTGGGGCGATTATCACCTGCGTGAACTGGCCCTTTATATCCAGCGCGCCGCGAACTCATCCTCGCCGTACTACTGCTTCTTCGGCCCGAGCAGTTCCCTGGCTGGTTAGACGTCCGTCGTCATTACCTGACAGGCCAGCGCGTTCTGCTCAGACGCGGCAGCGTCATCGCGAACTGGCAGCACGTGACTGCCTGACAGGTTAGACCACGGTGGTCCTAATCTCGGTCAGCAAGCCGGAAAGCTCAACGGGATTGCCGTCTCGGATCTCGCGCCCCGTATACGGAGACGTATAGTTGGATTGAGGGATCGACCGGAGTGTCTGCATCAGGATGCTGCATCTGCATCACGATTGCCCCCGTTGATAGATTCAATTTGACGATGAATTCAAAACACATTCTGCTCTTCGTTGCAGCGCTGGCTGGAACCGTGTCTTCGCCACTTGCCGCGTGCGCCGCTCCTCCGCTGGTGGAGCTTCGCCTCGGCGACAACGCGGTCGAAGGCCGCATTGTCGACCGCGGACAGGGCTGGTGCGCTCTTTACGACCGCGAAGGAAGGATGCACACCATTGATCTGAATCAGGTCACTCGTTTCAGGAAAGTCTCGTCCACTTTTGCTCCGTATTCGTTCCAGACACTTCGAACCAGGCTGCTCATGGAATGCGGCAGCGAATCGGAAGTTGCGACAACGCGTCACTACGTTGTTTGTGCCCCGAAAGGCAACGCCGTGACGGATTTTGAGCCTGTAAAACAAGGGTTTCATTAAGCGAATGGATATGCGAAAGGACCAGATTCCTGGGAATACCAGCTGAACA
>JABMPE010000733.1 GCA_013203845.1 Rhodopirellula sp.
GCTTCGAAGTCGCCCTGATAGCCGCCGCCGACCCACTTGTTGTTCTCGACTTCAAAACTGCGGTACTGAATGCCCGAGTTGCCGCCGACGATTTTGTATTGCAGCGTCAGTTCAAAATCGCCGACGTCACCGCCGCGCCAGATAATGAAGGTGTTGCCTTTGGTCGGATTTTCGGCGGTCGTCCGCCCGGTGATGGCTCCGTCTTCGACGCTCCAAAAGGCGGGATTGCCGTCCCAGTTCTTGAGCGTCTTTCCGTCAAACAGCGATTCCCACCCGTCTTCGGCCACCGCGATCGAAGAATTCATAACCGGCGATACGATGGCGACAGCGATCAGCCACAACAGAGTAAATCGGCAGGTGCGAAGCATGGATGTGTCCTCGGGATTCGTTGAGGGTGTTTATTCGGAGCGCGGGAATAGTCACTGATTACAGAATTCAGAAGACAGATTTTCCAGCGCCAGCCATGTTAGAGAGAGTGAGTTCGTTGAAACAATGGATCGACCAATAATTGAATTGGCCGAATTGGTTCATGGCTTCGATGGAGAAGCAAGCACGGCGTCCACTTCGATCTCGACCAGATGATCCGGATTGATCAAGCGGCTGACTTCGACCATGGTGGCTGCTGGACGGATTGTGGAGAAGAACTCACCGTGTGCTTTGCCAATTTCTTCCCAGCGGTCGATGTCGGTGACGAAGAGTCGCGTGCGGACAACGTCGGTCAGCTCCGCGCCGGCTTCTTTCAATGCAGATTCAATCTTCCGCAGGATGAACTGCGTCTGGCTGTAAGCGTCGTCGACTGATACCGTCTGCCCGGACTCGTCGGAAGCGGTCGTTCCGGACACGAAGACCTGGTTTCCGACTCGTACCGATCGAGAATATCCGACGGACTTTTCCCAGGGAGTTCCGCTCGAAATCAACTGACGTTCCATTTTTCGGCTGCCTCCGATTGGAAATTTGACTCTCAATCAATGCATCACAGTGTGGGGCAGATGCCGCACTTCGTCTTCGTTTCGATCGTCACTTCTGCCAGATTTGAGAAACCTGTTCGTCGAACCGAACTCAATGTGTACTCCGAGATAAATCGGACTGTCCAACCGAGGACGTATATTACTCTTTCCCATTTGTTTCACGGAGCAGAGCAATGGCCGATTTCAAGGTCACACAGATTGACGAGAATGTCGACTTCGACAGCCTTCCCTGGTGGGACGTCGTCATCATTGGAGCGGGCCCGGCGGGTCTCGCTGCCAGCCTGACGACAGCGCATCGAGCGTTGACGACGCTCGTCATTGAAGCGAAAGATTCAGCCGGGGGACAGCCTCAGTTTCTCTACGCGGACAAGAAGATTGTCGACGTTCCGGGATTTCCCGACGGCGTGACAGGCCATGAACTGTCGGAGCGGACTTTTCGACAGGCTGTTGAGGCGCAGGTGCAGTTTCGTTTCAACGAAGAACTGAAGGCGATCGAGAACACAGACCAGGTCGTCGATGGTGACAGTCTGAAGCAGGTCGTGACCAGCAACGGCAGCTACCTGTGCCGCAAAGTGATCCTGGCCTGCGGACTGCTTCATTATCCGAGACGTCATTCCGTACTTGACGCCCTGAACAGCGACGCCGTGCACTATCGATCGCCACGAGTCGCCGACTACGAAGGGTCGACTGTCATTGTTGTCGGCGGCGGTGACTCGGCACTCGACGCCGCCGTGATGGCACTTCAGCGTGGAGCTCGCGTTGAAGTCATCGTACGGAAAGTGACATCCGGCAAAGCTGACACGCTGAATCTCATTCGGGAACTTGGCGGAGTCATTCGCACATCAACAGAAATTACACAAGCGACGCTGAAAGACGGTGTGATCAGCGCTGTCCTGAGTGATGGGACGACGATTGATTGCGAGCACGCCGTCGTCCAGATTGGATTCCTCTCGGCGAAAGAAACGTTCGAGGGACTGGGATTGAAACTGAACGACGAAGGAGCGGTCGCGATCGACCCGTATTTCGAAACGAGCCGCCACGGCATCTTTGCCGTCGGAGACGTACACGGAGACATCAAGCTGATCGCCGTCGCGTGGGCCGAAGGCATCCAGGCGGCCATTCACGCCTTCCATGAAATTACCAGCCCGTACTGGTTGAACGAAAAACGACTCCACGACAACAAGCTGACGCTGATTGCCGAACGTCTCAGCCAGGCCGCCGTTCAAAAACGCGAATGAGTCTGATGTCAGAAACAACCTATACCGGCTTGCGACCGACATAGAGCGTGGCGATGCCGAAGGTCAGCGGCGTCCAGGTAATGTCAGCCAGACCAGCTTCGCGCATCAGGCCGGCGAGTTCTTCGTCCTGCGGAAACTGTGACACCGACTGCGGCAGGTACTTGTAGGCCGCTTCGCTGTTCCGCGCCAGAAGCTGGCCAATGCGCGGCAGGATGTTGCGGAAGTACCAGCGGTAGACCGCTCCAAACAGCCGGTTACGCGGCATTGAGAATTCAAGGACGGCGACCTGGCCGCCGGGTTTGCAGACGCGCGTCATTTCTTTCAGGCCGGCCACAGTGTCCGACACATTTCGCAGCCCGAAGGCGACGGACACGATCTGGTAAAGGTCCGACTCCAGCGGAAGCTGCATGGTGTCGGCCTGGAAGGAGAAGGGAAGATGGTCAGGCTGACGGTGGTATCACAGGCAGAGGAGGAGGCGGTGCTGAAAGTCGA
>JABMPE010000734.1 GCA_013203845.1 Rhodopirellula sp.
AAGTCACCGGCGAAGATCTGCTGCACGACTTGCGGTGCTTTGTCGAGGATCTGTCCGACAGTGCGAACCTCGCCGCCGAATCCGCTGCTGAACCGGTCCTGACACTTCAGGATCTCAGTCAGCGATTCAACGTCTCGAAGAAAACGATCACTCGCTGGCGAGACCGCGGCCTGGCAGGTCGTCGATACCTGTTCGGCAAGCGGAAACGAGTCGGCTTTCTGGCCTCACGGGTCGAGCAGTTCGAGCAACTCCACACGGAACTGATCGGTCGAAGTGCGAAGTTCAGCCAGGTCACGGATTCCGAGCGGGAATTCATCATCCGCCGGGCTCGCCGACTCGCTCGGCATGGGGCGTCTCCTACCGACGTGACTCACCGTGTTGCCAGACGCACCGGTCGATCTGTCGAAACGATTCGGTACACACTGAAGGCGTTTGATCGCGATTACACAGACGCTAAAGTGTTCTCCCTTGAGTCAGCACCTCTGACGGACGAACATCGGCGAAAGATTTTTCGTGCCGTACGACTCGGCACACCCATCAGGCGAATCGTCGAAAAATACGGTCGCACACGATCGAGCATTCACAGGATCGCGAATGAGTATCGCGCGAAAATTCTGCTCGAACAGCCCATTGACTTCATCCCCAGCGATGAGTTTCTCCTGCCGGATGCGGACGAACGGATCGCTGAACTCTCGATTGAGCAGGAATCACCAGACCACTCGCCGATCGAAAACAGAAGCGAGTTGCCCGGCTATTTTGCCGACCTCTACACGCTTCCTCTGCTGTCGCGTGAGGGAGAAGGGGAGCTGTTCCGTCGCATGAATTATCTGAAGTTCAAGGCAAAACGGCTTCGTGACTCTCTGCCGGGAAGTCACGAGCGAGTCCGCGATATGAATGAAATCGAACGCCTGCTGGAAAAGGGGCTCGCCGTCAAAAACGTGCTGATTCGATCGAACTTGCGACTGGTTGTTTCCGTGGCAGGAAAACATCGGCGACAGGCTGCTGGGTTTTTCGAAATGATCAGCGATGGCAACATGACGTTGATCCGCGCCATCGAAAAGTTTGACTACACACGCGGAACAAAGTTTTCGACGTATGCCACCTGGGCAATCATGCGATCCTATGCCCGATCAATCCCGGCGGAAGGGACTCAGCAGCAACGATTTCGAACAGGCAGCGATATCGTTTTGACCGATGAGGAGGATGTGCGGTCTGCAACATCGGCGGACGAAAGGCTTGCGGCAGACCAGTACGAAACGCTCGGCTCAATCCTCGGACAGCTCAACGAGCGGGAGCAGGAAGCCATCAGTCTCCGATTTGCGCTGCACGGGGCGTCTGAACCGATGACTCTGGAGCAGATTGGCGACCGACTTGGTGTGTCACGGGAGCGGACACGCCAGATTATCAACACCGGGCTTGAGAAATTGCGACAAATCGCCAGCGCTGCGGGACTCGAACTGTCGCTGGACGACTGACACCGGGCTGCAATCCAGAATTTGGCGTCCCCGCATGTCAACTGATCAGTATTTCCGCTTCACCCAGCAACACTTAGCCGTGCCAAATTATCTTTCGGAGCGAATTTCCGTGGATCGGCCAGCGAAATCTGAATATCCCCGCAGGGTCTTCCTGATACGACTTTTCGAACCTTCCACAGAGAAATGATGTCGTATGACGAATTCCAGCCACGACGAGGTCTCGACAAAGCCTGCACACGCCGATTACCTCATCCATTCACTTAAGAAAACCAAGTGTCGCCCACGATAAAGCGATACCGAAGTTACCTTGAACGCATCGCCTTGCTTGATATCATCCCCGCAGTTGAGTATGCCGAGTCGGCTACCGTAGAGCGATTTCGCCTCTGCACCACCGAAGACGCTCCTCTGAAATTACGGTAAAACGGCAACTGATGCTCGTCGGAGAGCCTGCAGAACTTCACCCGACCCCGGGCTGACTGCTCTGGAAGCAGGTTTCTCGACAATATGACGTCAAGCTCTCGGGGTAAATCGCCTCAAGTCGACAAAAATACGCCAGTGTAGCTCAATTGGCAGAGCAGCGGTTTTGTAAACCGCAGGTTGTGGGTTCGAGTCCCACTGCTGGCTTTTCTCTGATTCGATCCATTCCCGTTTACTTCACATTCAATTTCAAAGTCGCTACAGTCCCGCGTCTTTCGAAAACTGCGAGTGCGGTGCGTCCATCGTTCGTTGTGCTCAGGACGCAAATTGAGTCGAGGTTAACCCGGGGGGAATACCCGAGCGGCCAACGGGGCCAGACTGTAAATCTGGTGGCTCAGCCTTCGCAGG
>JABMPE010000735.1 GCA_013203845.1 Rhodopirellula sp.
GCGCACGCCCTTGGGGATGTAGCAGAACGATCCGTCACTGAAGACCGCCGAATTGAGCGCCGCGAAGAAGTTGTCAGAAGACGGAACCACGGAGCCCAGATACTTCTTCACCAGCTCCGGATACTTATGCACGGCTTCCGAAAACGGACCGAAGATCACACCCTCTTTCTCCAGCGTTTCCCTGTACGTCGTCGCCACGGAAACACTGTCAAAGATGGCGTCCACTGCAACGCCCGCCAACGCCTTCTGTTCTTCCAGCGGGATTCCCAGCTTTTCGTACGTCTCCAGCAATGCAGGATCGACTTCGTCCAGACTGTTCAGCAACGGCTTCTGTTTTGGCGAGGAATAATAGACCGCCGCCTGATAGTCGATCGGAGGATAATGAACGTTGTGCCACTGCGGCTCTTTCAGCGTCAGCCAATGACGATAGGCCTTGAGCCGCCATTCCAACAGCCATTCGGGTTCGTCCTTCTTCGCCGAAATCAGACGAACGATATCTTCGCTCAGCCCCGGCGCGATGGCATCGGCTTCGATGTCGGTGACGAATCCATGTTCGTATTCGCGTTCGGAATACTCTTTCAGTAATGCGTTTCCAGTTGGCATCAAGTGTCCTTTCGTTGTCGTTCCATTGGCCAGTCACCGCAATCTTCCATCAAGCCGATTTCCATCAGGCCGAAAACGAGCTGCCGCAACCGCACGATTTCGTTGCATTCGGGTTGTTGAAAACGAAACCTCGCTTGTCGAGACCTTCGTGGAAGTCAATTTCAGTTCCGTCGAGATAAAGCGAACTCTTCTTGTCCACGGCGACACGCACGCCATGAATCTCGCGAACTGAGTCGGTTTCCTCGTTCACATTGACGTCAAACTCAAGCTTGTATTCGAAGCCGCTACAACCGCCGCCCGCCACGCCAATACGCAACGCGGTTGCTTCGGGCATCTTCTGTTCGGTGATCACCTTCTTGATTTCGCGAGCTGCCGTTTCTGTAATCAGAACTCCCATCGATTCGTCTCCCTGGTTTGACGTGATTGGTACTTAAACTTGTCTGTCAATTGGTTGCCGCCGCTCGGCGGCTGGTAATCGTTGCACACTGCCGAGCCATCGTCGCATTCAGGTCTCGAAACGGAGACCACTCGGCCGGTAGTTTGTCTTCGTGATAAATCGCATTCGCCGGACAGGCCGGCACGCATGCCTCGCAGTCGATGCAGTCGTCCGGATGGATGTACAACATTCGCCCACCATCGTGAAAACAACCGGCCGGACAAACCACCACGCACTCGGTGTACGTGCAGTCGCAACACGGCTGAGCAACAACGTGAGCCATCGTAAGGCTGCCTTATGATTCGGACTCGAACGCCACTTGTTTCTCGTGATCATCCGCGTTGGATTCGTCGCGCCACGGTTCCAGTTCTCCACGCCGGACACGAACGTCGTCCGGCGCCTCGATCCCGACCTGCACGCGACTTCCACGTACTTGCTTGACCGTGATGACGACGTTGCCGCCAATCACAAGCGTTTCGCCTTCACGGCGGCTGAGCACCAACATTGCAATCCGCCTTTCAATGACTTCTGGGCTTCAAATGACTTCGACCCGAAGACTGCTGAAGTATGGAAGCAAGTTGTGCGCCGTACCTTGCGGACATTCGAATTGGATTGCTGTAAAGCATTTAGTGATATCGCCTTACGGGAAGTTATATGATTCAAGAGAAATTCTGGGCATGACGATATTTGGTCGATCCCGTTTCGGTTTTCTGCCCCTTCAGCTAGAATCGAATGAGTACGAAAACGCTAGAAGTCAACGAATTCGTCTTGCCTCGAAGCGAAAATCAAGGCACATCCCAGCGCAAAAACACGAAACGACTCAATTTAATCATGTGACCATATATCGATGAATCACGATCTCCAACCGACCGCCGATCCGCGTCGAGCCGACTACGACCACCTCGTGGAGCAGCTTCTGGAACAGCTCAACATGGGGCAGGGTTTCGACGAGTTGTTCAACTCGGTCTACGACCATCTCCACGGGATCGTGCCCTACAACCGGATCGCCGTGGCGCTGCTGGAAGAATCGACGAATCTCCTGCGGCTTACGTCGTGTCGATCAGACGGCGAAGTAGCACTCAAGGTCGGTTATGCGGCGCGCCTTGAAGGCTCGACATTGGCACCACTTCTGCAAACGGGGCAACCGCGAATTATCGACGATCTGGACGACTACCTGTCGGGCAAGTCCCAATCGTCATCCACGGAGTTGATCGTTCGCGAAGGCATGAAGTCCAGCCTGACGTTGCCGCTGGTTGCGGATGGCAAACCGATCGGCGTCATCTTTTTCTCCAGCCGCGAAAAGTCTACTTACACCGATCACCACGCCGCCTTGCTGCGCCGGCTGGCGGGCCACATCGCCATCGGCGTCGAGAAGGCGAGGCTGGTCAATGAATTACAGCAGACGAATCAGGAACTGGCGGAGGCCAACAAGACCAAGGACGAGTTTCTGGTCCGGCTGCGGAGCGAGGTTGAAAAGCGGACCGAACAGCTTTCTCTCTCCGAACAGCGCTATCGGCTGCTCGTGCGGTTAGGTCAGATTGTCAATTCGAGCCTCGATGTGCGAAAAGTATTCGAGTACGCTGCGGAAGAGATTCACAAGTTGCTGGATTGCGACCGCGTCAGCCTGCAATTGACGGAAAATCGCGAAACGGTGCGAAACGGATTCGTATTGGAGTTTCGCGCCACCGACCGACGCTGGGTCGAAATTCCCACACGTTCAATACCGGGTTCGGCGTTTGATTGGGTAATGGAACACCGTATGCCGCGTGTGGCTCGGTCGCTGGAAGGATCGCAGCAGTTTCCGGAAGACGAGTTGCTGTTCAAAATGGGCTACCGGTCGAAAGTCTACCTGCCTCTGTTGTCGCGAGAGCAGAGTGTCGGTGTGCTCGGCATTGCGTCACGCGACTTGGAACAGCCGGACCGCTGGGACCTTGACCTGCTGAACGAGGTCTGCGGACAACTGGCGATCGCATTGGATAACGCCGCCGCTTACGGCGAGATCCGCCGGCTGAAGGGGGAGTTGGAACTGCAGAACGTCTACTTGCGTGACGAGATTCGCACTGATCACGACTTCGGCGATATCCTTGGCGACAGCAGCGCCATGCAACAGGTGCGAGTGGCCGTCGAACAGGTGGCTCAGGCGGCTGATTCGACGGTGCTGATTCTTGGTGAAACCGGGACGGGTAAAGAGTTGATCGCGCGCGCCATTCACGACCGCAGCCAGCGACGCGAGAAACTGCTTGTCAAAGTCAACTGCGCAGCATTAACACCGAATCTGATTGCCAGCGAGCTGTTCGGTCATGAAGCCGGCGCGTTCACGGGAGCAACCGATCGACGTTTGGGACGATTTGAACTAGCCCATGGCGGCAGCATCTTTCTCGATGAAATTTCCGAGATACCGCCGGAAACTCAGGTCATGCTGCTGCGAGTCCTGCAGGAGCGCACGATCGAGCGAGTGGGCGGCAGTGATCCGGTGAAAGTGAACACACGGGTGATCGCGGCCACGAATCGCGACCTAAAGACTCACACCGACGACGGGAACTTCCGCGAGGACCTCTACTACCGCCTGAACGTCTTTCCGATTCGCATCCCGCCGCTACGCGACCGGCGAGAAGACATTCCGGCGCTGATCAACCACTTCATCACGCGATTCGCACGCCGGATGGACAAAGACATTACGCGCGTCGAGCGGCAGACGATGGAACGGCTGATGACCTACGACTGGCCCGGCAACGTCCGGGAATTGGAGAACATCATCGAGCGAGCGATGATCGTCAGCCGCGGCGACACGCTAGAGATCGACACGAGTTGGCTTTCGATCGGTGCGGCAGTGCAGACCGAGCCGGACCAACCGGTCCTTCACCTCTCCGAAGTCGAACGGCGGGCGATCCTGAGCGCTCTTCAGCACTGCCACGGCAAGATCTACGGCCCCGACGGTGCGGCCGAACGGCTGGGACTCAAGCCAACCACGCTGTACGGCAAGATTCGGAAGCTTGGCATCCAGAAACACCGACCGGAATTCGAGTGACGAACAGTAGCGAAGAATCCCGATATTGGAACGTTTTGATGCGGTGAATACCCACCAGCAGCGACTGGAAGCCGCCGAGATCGCAGGGTGTGGGCTCGACATCGAGGGGGCTGACGAGGTCGGCGGCCTGGAGATCATCACGCAGAATCTAGGCGTCGACTAATTCTGTCGCTGCTAAACCGTCGTATCGACCCGCGCCGCAATCTTTCTCGCGGCACTTGGACGTGATGCAGACCACCGATCGACTGCCAGCCGACTTTCCTGATGGGCAAGGCTACGGCGATCAAAAGTTCGAAGCGGACATTCAGGCCGCACCTGCCAACCGACCGGAAACTCAGTTTCTCGAGTTCGTCCGGGAGTAGCCGCAGTCACCGATCGTGCTCTGGAACCGGAAACCCCTCGCCGCCCCAAGGCCGATCCCGGCAACCCGGCTCATGTTGCCGCCACAATGCCGGGCATGGTCGTCAACGTCGCAGTCAGTCCTGGCGAGTTGGTCGTCAAAGGCCAGAAGCTGCTGATGCTGGAAGCCATGAAAATACAGACAATCATCGCCGCCGAACACGACGCCATAATCTCGGAAGTCCGCGTCTACCCTGGCACTCAGGTTGAAACCGGCGATCTGCTGATAACAACAGAACCGGCAGACTGAGACCACACCAGCACCGGCCAGCGAATTCGCAGTCGCACCAACGCCGGTTGGCCGAAGGGGGCTCGCCGTACATTGATCAATACCTGACACGAAATTCCTCGCATCGCCACCCACAACAACACGGTGCCCGTCGCGACGACGAACAGCAGAATGCGGTGAGTCCCCAAATCCACGGATTCAGGAACACCCCGCAGACCACTGTCCCGGCGATGGCCGAAACCAGCACTCACAACGGATTCTTCAGTCGACCGGCTGCCGCCAGCAATTCCCGGCCCATGGGACCGCTTGCACGCAAACGGGACGAAGAGGCAATCTGGGGGAACCTACCGAAAACGAGGACGAATCACTTTCTCATCGGTTCTGTGACATCAGGTCCCCTGCCGTAGGAAGACGCCGATGTTTACGAAGGCCGAGTCGGCGCAACCCTATATTTACAGAATATTTACGCCGGCCGGGAATTGCTGGGCTGCCGCCAGAGTACGCGATAGGCATGGTGACGATGACAACAAGTTGACATCGGAGTTCACGAGAGGCCTCGATCGAACTGAGTAGACAAATAAGAAAGGAACGGGAAACTTCGAACAGGAGGACGATTAAAATTCCCCCAGGTCTTCGCTGCCCTGAATCGTCGTCAGAGACTGGTACAGGCCGTGGTCAATGTTTTCGCTGATGAACCGCACCGATCCGTCGCCCAATACAAAGTGAGCACCGCCTGCGTGATTGCTGCTGAAGTCGTCCAGATGCCCAATTGGATCATTGGGGACGTGGTCGGCTGAACCCAGCACTCGCTGAAACGCCTCTTCGCCTTCCGCCACCATACCTGGCCATGTAGAAAACCATCCGAGTGCCGCGTCTGTGCGACGTTCGCCCACCATAAACGTATTGGTTGTGCCGTCCGTGATGTCTCGGATGCCGACCTTGCTGTTGTGATAGAAAATGCCATTGCCACGACACTGCCCGTTGCCCGCGACCGGTGCCGTTCCCGGAGCGTTTCCACACCCATCAAGTTCTTCTGTGCCAAATGCACCGATGTAATTCGCGGTGGGGAGTTCGGCCAGCACGGTGCCCGGACTGCCTTCTTCTTCGATCTGCCATTTGTCAGGCTTTGGGTCCGAGGGACACTGCCACGCCGACAACACGTTGTCGATAAACGGCACGTTCACCGGATCATGAATCGCAAAGTTCGCGTTGAACTGATCGTACAATGGAGCGTGATCCAGATAGGGCAGAACCATAGTGCCCCAGCCCGCCCCGTTCAGCCCGTCATGAGCACTCTGCTGCCCAGTCACCGGATCAACGGCGATCCAGCCGGACGGAAAGGTATTGTGGGCGCCATGGTAGCTGTGCAGAGCCAGACCCAGCTGCTTCATGTTGTTCTTGCACTGAATTCGCCGAGCCGCCTCACGCGCCTGTTGAACTGCCGGCAGTAGAAGTGCGACGAGCACAGCGATGATCGCGATGACGACAAGCAGTTCGATCAGGGTAAAGCCTCGAGAGAATTGACGACGTACAGACA
>JABMPE010000736.1 GCA_013203845.1 Rhodopirellula sp.
GGGCCACACGATGATCCTCGCTGGCGAAAAATTTCTGCCGACGAGAAAGAGCAGAAGTACGGCATGATTGACGTTCGGAATCCAGTCCGACGTGCTCAGCAGTGCTTCTCGTGCCACATCGGCAACGTCCAGGAAGGCAAAGTCGTCACGCACGAGATGTACGCCGCCGGGCATCCGCCACTGCCGGGGATCGAGATCGAAACTTTCTCACAGCAGATGCCGACTCACTGGCGAACCCTTCACGAGAAGGGCGAGTTCAAATTCCGCGAAGACTACATTAAATCCAACTTTCCGGGGTTGGAGCATTCACCACTGAATGACCTCGCAAAGACCAAGTCAGTGATCATCGGTGGCACGATGGCACTTCGTGAAACGGTCAATCTGTTTGCATCGCAAGCAGTGGATCAGGACTCGCAGGCCTGGCCGGAACTGGCCGTGTTTGACTGCTCGGCCTGCCACCATGATCTCGCAGCACCAAGCTGGCGTCAGAAACGTGGCTACGGCAAATCGCTGCCCGGTCGGCCTCAAATGTTTGCCTGGCCGGAAGCTCTGGTGAAACTGGGAATCCGTCAGCGAGCCGGTGATGATGACGACGCTTTCCAGAAAGACTGGGACACTTACCACGGCAAAATGGAAGAACTCCGCCGCGTGCTGGATCGCCGCCCGTTCGGAGATCCGAAAGCCATCCAGGCCGTGGCGATGGGTGAAGAAGGCTTGGTCGCCTGGCTCGACCAACTGGCCAACGACGTCTTCAAGAGTCCGGTCGAAAAAGCAGACGCTGCGCGAACTTTGCAGACGCTGGTGTCACTGCCTCCGGAAACGTATCCCGATTTCCATTCAGCGCGACAGCTGGTCTGGGCCATTCGAACAGTCCTGTCTGAGATAAATACGGACATCCCGAACTTCACCAAGGCACCGGACGATGAATCTGAGAAGGAAGCCATTGATCGAGCCCTCGCGAACCTCAAGGTCTACGAAACGTGGAAAGCAGGGGACCGCGCCGCTGCGGAAAAGAAGGTCGGTGAACTGCTGACTCAGCTAGAATTGACTGAGAAGTTGCGACTCGATCTGCCAGCCGGTGACAAGTACGTCATTGCCGAACAGCTACCTGAGTCACTGAAGGCGGTCGGCGGCTACGATCCAGAGTGGTTCCGGGAACAGCTTCAGGAGCTGGCGAAAAGCATGAAGCCTGTCAGCAATTGACACGCGGCTGTCGCATCAGAATTTCCAGAATGAATACCGACGGGACGAGCAATGCTCGTCCCGTTTTTTGTTTATCCACACGCTTTCGACTGGTCTGCCAGATGAGTCCCACTGACAAAACCGCTCGGTCAAAAAGAAGCGGTCTCTTTCGCCGACGGGCATCTCTATGTCCGCAGCGGCAGACCGTCGTGGTCTCATCCGGTCGTCGCCCGCGGGAAGTTGTCCTGCGAGAAGTTGTTCTGCGAGACATGGACAACCTGTTCGCATACGACATTCGAGCGAACAGGACGTTACTTCGGATTACTTCCCGAATCGGTCAGGTCGATATCGTCCGGGCGGTATATCATGGCCACGACGCCAGCGATGACAGCCAGTGCGGAGAAGACGGTCGCCGAATTCAGCTCAAAACCTTGAGCGTTAAGTCCTGAGCGTACGGCTTCGAAAACGCCATAGAAAACTGCCGACAGCAGAATTCCAAACCAGTTGACCAGGTTCATCGTACCGATCATCCGCCCCTTCTGAGATTCCGGCGGCACACTCTGCAGCGCGACCTGCAATGGGACCGCGAAGAAGCCCGCGCAACCGCCGAGCCAGATCAGACAGCCTCGCGCCATCCACTCGGCTGTCGAAGCGTCGAAGAGCAGATTGCCTGACGGAACAGCGTCTGTCGCAGATTGCCCGGCGGCAACCGCCACATCAGGCTGAAAGTACGAGATGGCCGTCATTGCCGGAAAACCAACGACCATACCCAGCATTCCGGCGCGAACCAGACCAAAGCGAATTCGACTCTTCGACAAACGTCCGGACATCACGCAGCCAAAGGCGATTCCGACTCCCATGCACGCCTGCAGAATCCCGATCCGGTCGCTGCTGAGTCCCAGGTCGTACTCCCCAAAACTGTTAACAGAAGGCTGCACGACACCACCGACAAACCAGAACAGCGACGACACCAGCAGGACGCCCAGCAGAAATCGGTTGTCCTGAATCAACCGCCAGTTCTCGCCATCAATGCCCGCCGCCTGCCAGGTGAGCTTCAGGTCTGGCTGTGCCACGCGTGTCGGCCGCACCAGGCAAGCGGCTCCCGTCCCAACAAACGCAATACCAATCGACACCGCGCTGACCAGAGCCAGTCCCTGCTGTCCAGGCAGCAGCTCTTTCAGAATACCTGCTGAGGCGAATCCCAAAATGATGGCCAGGAAGGTGGTCATCTGAAAAATGCCGTTGATCCTGGGTAAATCTTCGGACCGAAACAGTTCGGGTAGAATTCCGAACTTGGCTGGCCCAAAGACCGTACTTTGAGCACTCATCAGAAACAGAACGACAAACAGAGCCCACAGCTGGTCTGACTGAAAGGCCAGTAGACCACAACCCATCACAGCGATTTCCATCGCTTTGCAAAGAACGACAATCCGGCGTTTGCTGATTCGGTCGGCCAGAAATCCCGAGACTCCGGAAAACAGGATCCACGGAATCGCGAACACGGCCATGGCGATCGGCTGGTAGCGGTCAGAAACGTCGCCGCCAGTCGCCGCTGCGATGTCACGCGCCTTTTCCAGACAAAGCAGCAGTACCAGTTGCTTGAACATGTTGTCATTGAAGGCGCCCAGCAACTGACTGACCGTCAAACCCCAGAACGAGCGATCGCGATAGAAACTCGTGGCGGGTTCTGACGACGATTGATCAGGCCGGTCCATGAGATGCTCCAATCGGCAGTTCGGTACTTGTCGACCGAACGGCGAATGTTCGATCGATCCGATCTCGAAGATTTCGCACCGCCCCGACATCTACCGACGATGTTCGATCTTCGCCCAGACAGGCCGCTGATCTCACGGCAACGATGTCAGGCCGAACGTCTACCAGCTCGGGAAGCATCGTTGACGTGAGGCGACCTGCAACGGCAAAAAAACGGTCAGACTGCTGAACGCTCTGCGCGAGATCTCGAAGCTGTTCGACCGGCAGGCTGTCGAGCAGGCGACCAGACTTTTTCGACCACGTGTCAACCAGAACGCCCGCAATCTGATTTCCCAGCGATCGACTGGATGACAAAACACAATCGACGATCGCTTCCGGAGGCGGAGCATTGGCTGCTACCCAGTCGGCATAAATCACCGCGACCCAGCGAGGTTCCGGATTCTCACCTCCCGACGAAAGCGAGGCAGCCAGAAACGACATGGTGTCCTGCCAGCGTGTGGCCCAACTGCGGTCAACATTCAGATTGGCGAGCCCGATCTTCGTGAACGAGAGGCCGGCCAGCACGGGAGGAAGTTGACGCTCGGCATCAGAAGCAGCCAACGCGAATCGATAGTCCGCGACTTCACCCAGCGCAGCACTGACAGGAATTCCGGAATCCATACCGATCTGCATGACTTGCTCGATGACTGCCAGGTCCGCCATGCCGAGCGATCCGCGTGAGGGTTCCTTTACGTCGAGAATCTGACATCCACCAGCGATCGCCGCAACGGCTTCTGCAGCCGACCGAACGCTCACCAGCAACTGAGGCGTCGACTCCTGGATGATTCGCGTCTCAGAAATACTCTCAGTCATGCGACCCCTGCTTCAGCGGATCACCTGATCGCTGCAACCAATGTTGTGAAATGTGAGCGAAAGAATATCGCACACCTATTTCGACTCGGTACGCACCACCCAGATGTTGCGGTAACGAACGGGGTTGCCGTGGTTCTGCAGATAGATCGGCCCCGGCTCTGGTCCTTCCTTCACCGGGTGGGCAGTCGTGGCGTGATCCAGTTCCAGTTTGTCGTGAACTTTGACTCCGTTATGCAGGACAGTCATGCGCGCATTCTTTACCTTCTTACCATCATCGTCGTACGTGGCCTCTGTGTAGTCGACGTCGTACGTCTGCCAGGTCAGTGGCGGAAAGCACATATTTACGGCGGGATCACTGATCGTATAAACGCCACCGCACTCGTTGTGTTTTCCTTCGAGTCCAAACGAATCGAGAATCTGAGTTTCGTATCGACCCTGCATGTAGCAACCGCTGTTGCCTCGCCCCTGCCCACGGTCGTGCGGCTGAAATGGCAGACGAAACTCCAGGTGCATTTTGAAACTGCCGAACAGTTCTTTGGACGTGACGCCTTCCATCAGCAACTTGTCGTCGGTCATACGACCGTTGTTGAAATGGTCGGCAGTCGAACCGTCAAACAACACGACCGCATTTTCGGGTGCTTTTTTTCCAAGCGTCGGGCTCTTCCTGACAACCTTCGGAAGATCGCCGATAATGACGTTGTCTTTGTCTTTGATCGTCAGTCCGCTGCCGGTAAGTTCGCCGCTGCCGTGGCCGGGCAATAAAAACTGAACGGTGTCGCCTGCGAGTTTGCCTTCCACCTGATGCTTGAGCATGTCCCTGCTCCAGCCGTCCCCAGGCAGGCCTCCCGGAAAGGCAACCGCTCGGAATGTTGAATTGCCGAGCGCGATCACCTGCACGCCCAGCTTCAACTCGCCATCGCCCGCTTTGATCGTCCCCGAATACTCACCCTGCAGAGGGTAGTCATCGCCCGCGTCATCCGGAGAGGTGAACACCTTCCGTTCGTCCTTCTTCACGACGTTCTTTCCGGGAGCGTCTTCAGCGGCGTCAACAAAGCCAGTCGCCGACAGAATGACAAACGCCAGCAGGTAAGCGATCACTCGACTCATGACAGTTGCTCCTTCAACACGATTCCGAGTGGTCGGATATCGAGCGGTGACGATAATTTCAGACGGGCTGTCGGGACGACTCCGCCCTCAGAGGGCGTCATTCTGAAACTGCCGCACAAGCATTGCAAGGAGCTGGCGAGGATTCTCATTCGCGCCCGCGAGCGGCGAATTTCCTCGGAGATGATGGAGATGATGTTGTCAGCAATACACTCTTTGACGCGTTACGCGTTGCCGGCGGTGGGACTCGTTGCCGTTGAAGCGGATGCGTTCAGCGGAGCGTTCAGCCGTTGGTCGCGTTCATCGACGAACTGCGAGAACAAGACCTCAACTTCCTCAAGATTAAGCAGTCCGGAATCGACCAGTTGCCCCTTCAGAATGTCGGAACATTCGGACTGCTCGGCTAACAGTAATGCCAGTTGTCGCTCGGTCAGAAGATCGAGACGGCGACCGATCGCACCGAACCGCTCGCCCGTCGACTCCTGAATGTCGAGGATTCTCTGCACGTCCGCCTGCGCCAGCCATCCCCTGGAATAAGCCAACTCGCCCAATCGTACTTCGGCCGGTCGGGATGCCTGAACGGCTTCAAACATCTCGGCTCCGTCGACGATTTCCCGATCGACCAGCCAGCAACTGAATCGATTTTCGACAATGAGCTGCGCGATTCGTCTTTCGAGTTCGGTGGCCATCGAATTCATCGTGACGCAGTTTCGTCCGCGCCGTTTCGATTCGTACATGGCTGCGTCGGCGGATTCGAGAATTCGCGACGACATGTTCCGGTCGCCGCGACAGAGACTGGCGAACGTCGCTCCAACACTGGCCGTGACAGAGATCGTCGATCCATCGAGCTCGAAAACATCGTTCTCAACCGCCTGCCGAATGCGTTCGGCGAGGACACGCAGGCCAGCTTCGGAAGTATTGACCGCCAGCACGACGAACTCTTCACCTCCGTAGCGTGCCGCGACGTCTGACTTTCGAATATTGCTCAGAATGGTGATTCCCAGGCGGGCGAGGACGGTATCCCCAAACTGATGCCCGTAAGTGTCGTTCAGCTGTTTAAAGCGGTCGACGTCAACAAACAGCACTCCAATGGGAGTGCCACGTCGGCAGGATCGGTCGATCTCCTTCTGCATCGCCTCATCAAAATAGCGGCGATTATACAGTGTCGTTAACGGGTCGCAGAATGCCTGCTCCCGTAATTGTTGGTTCTGCGTTTCAAGTTCAACACGCTCCGATTCGCTCTGTCTTTGCTGAGCCAGAGATTCCTGGCTTTGAGCAATTGAGATTGCTGCCAGCTGTTCGCACGCCTGCGACATCAGGTCGGCAGCGCTGAGCAGTTCGTCCGTGTCAGCCGACAGGAGTTCCGCTGTGGTCTGAACGCGAGCATCGGTCGCGTCGAGAAACTCCGTCAGAGTTACTTCGGACATCTCAAACAGTGTCGCTGTCAGTTCGCGAAGATGTGCCAGCGCGACTCCGGGAGAACCCGAGCAGAAATAGTCGCCCACACTCGACACAACCATCATGGCGTGCGCCAGTTCTCGCGAATCTTCATTCGTGAGGTCTGCCGGTTGCCCATGATGTTGCAGCGCCGCCTCACACATCGGCTCCGGAAACTTCCAGAGATTCATTAAACGACTGCCAACGACTGCGTGGTCGAAACCCAGCACAGCCTGCTCACACAGCTGCAGATTCGTGTCGTCGTTCTGAAGTTTTTCAATCACCGGCAGATAGTCGTTACGCAGAGTTCGAAGCATTGCCAGCTGGCCAATGTCCAGAAGCAGCCCCGCCATGAACAACTCGCCGGACTGCGATTTCTTCTCGATATAGCTGGCCAGCGTCTCAGCCGCGGAGGCTTGGACGACCGATCGCAACCAGAACTGTTTGTATATCTGGCCGAAAACGCCGTCAGCCATGGCTTCTGACGACAACGAAAAGCTGAGCGCCAGGGATGTAATGACCGTTCGACCAATCAATGGGACCGCCTGCTCAAGCGTGCGGATTTCTGATCGGAAGTTGAAATAAGACGAGTTGGCAGAACGCAGAATCTTGGCAGCCAGCGCGGGATCCGATTTGATCGTTTCGACGATGTCTCCAGTGCTGCTATCGAGATCCTGCGCGAGATCAAGCAGACGGATCGCCACTGCCGGCACCGACGGAAGCTGTGGCGACTTGAGAATCTTATCGAGCAATGAGGTGGAATCAGCCATGTTAAGTTTCCAGATGTCAGCACGGGTTCGATATGGCGACGTCACGCGATCACAGACAACAGCCACCAGAAAGTCAGCCCGACAAAGCTACTTCACTGGCGATTCGGACGCATGCCGATTTGCGAGTTGTGACGTCGAGTTCTGGCTTGCTCGAAGAATCAGGTCCGTCTGTAAGGTCCCCACCACGTCCGATTTCAGGCGAAGAACCCAATGCGGGAGGCACGTCACTCATCACGAGGTGATCCTGCGGTGATTTCGGCACGGCAAATTGCAAGCTGTCGTGAAAAACCGCCAGTGCCACAGCGACAGGTTTCTAAAACCTGTCGGTGATTTCGTAGATGCCTGCCCAGCTGAAGAACACGACGACAGCGATCAGCGACACGGTTGCCAGGGCTGAGTTTTGTCCGGCCTTGCCGATGCGTTTGCGGCTTCCGTTCAGAAACAGCAGAGCCAGCGCGAGGATCGGCATAAAGGCGGCGCCGACGACTGCGTAGGCCAGCTGGATCTGCTGAAAACTGATAAACAGACCGACGGCGGGAACGGTGGCGATCGCGAACAACGAGTAGCGGTAAACCGGCGACTGACTGCCAGCACCGTGAGCTACCGCATCCTGCGTCAACGTGAGGTCATCCGCTTCGCCATTGTTCACCGAATTCTGGTCAGCAGTCCTGCCATTGATCATGCGGAAGCAATCCACGAAGAGGTAGGGAATGCTCTGCCAGACTCCAAGCATGCTGCTGGCGACGGCTCCCCAGGCACCCATCAGGAACGCTATTCGCGCGGCAAAGCCGATCGATCCCAAAGAAGTTTCCAGCTGGTCGGCCAGTTGAACGACCAACGTCGCTCCCTTCGCACCGGAGTCGACATCGATACGACTGCCCAGGATCACCATTCCCATGCCAAAAATTGCCGTGGCGACATAGCCGGTCAGCAGATCGAGTCGGCACGTCCGAAGTTCGCTCAGTCCTTCGCGACGTTCTTCACGAATCCAGTAGCCGTAACAAAGCACGGTGACCGTTCCGCCAACGCCGCCCATCAGGCCGATGGTCCACTTCAAGCCGCCCGCACCAAGCTGCGGAATCGTCGGAATGAACACACCGCTGGCAACGGCTGACCAGTCAGGCTGAATGGCGATCGTGGTCGCCAGCACCGTGATGAACATCACGCCGATGCAGACACTCATGACCTTTTCGAACAGTCGAAACCCACCCACAAAAACGAGCCCCAAGGCGACGACGCTGTGCAGGACTCCATAGACGACCTTGTCCGTCGACGGCTCGCTCAGCGGCAGGATGGCGTGAGCGGCAACTCCGCACGCACTCATCAATGCCGAGCCGACAAAGAAACTCCAGACACAAAGGTACGCCAGAAATGCAATGATCGCCGCGCGGCCAAAGTATCGCGCTGTCCCTTCCAGAACCGTCGAACCCGTCGCGAGCTGCCAGCGGGCCAGACCTTCGTTCAGTACAAATTTGATACCCGCTCCCAGAAGAACTGCCCAGAGTACGGCGACGCCCAGACGGGATCCGGTCAGGGCTCCGGTAGCGAGATCACCGGCACCAACGCCGGTTGCCGCGACAAGCAGTCCTGGTCCGATGATTGCCAGCGGGTTTGATGATCGACTGAGTGTTTCGTCAGACATGAGGCCTCATCGTTGACGGCAGAAATCCGCAGGCAAAACATTCTTCCCTGGTCCTTTTGCCGTCATCCTTTTCCTGTGTATTTCCGGTCGAAGTGAGTGTATCCGCCATCGACGAAGATAATCTGCCCGGTGGTGTGACTGGATCGGGGCGAGGCCAGAAACACCACCATGTCCGCCATTTCTTCGACGGTGGTGAAACGCTGACCAAGCGGAATCATGCGTTCGATGGCGGTGCGACTCGCGACTGGATCGGGCATCGTGTTCAACCAGTTTTCGTACAACGGAGTCCAGGTTTCAGCGGGCACGACGGTATTCACTCGAATTCCGTCGGCTGCCAGATCGACGGCCCATTCGCGAGTCAGTGCGTTGATCCCGCCCTTTGCCGCTGCGTAAGCCGACGTGCCTCCCTGGCCGGTCACGCTGACCTTCGAGCTGATGTTGATAATGACGCCGTGCGATTTCTTCAGCTCGTCCAGCGCGTAATGCACGAGTGCGTAACAATGGATCAAATTCCGCTTCAGCGATTCGACAAACGCATCCGGGCCCTGGTCGAGACCGACGCTGTCATTGACTCCGGCGTTGTTGACGAGAATGTCGAGGCGACCGAATTTCTGAATCGTGGCCTCAACCGCATGGCGGCAGGCTTCGACTTCAGACAGGTCTCCCTGGATAAAGAAGCAGTCCTTACCAAGTGCCGCGTACTCGGCTTCCAGAGCGAGTCCTTCTCGCGTGCTGCGATTCACGTTGGAAACGCGAGCCCCCTCCGCCAGGAACGACCGAACGATGCCCGCGCCGATTCCTTTTGAACCGCCAGTGACCAGCACCACTTTGTCTTCGAGTTTCAGGTCCATCAGCAGGGAACTCCAATGCGGAACACGTAAACCATTAAACGTCAGGACGCGGCAGGTGGCGGAATCGTCAGCAGGGCGAGTATCAGATTCGCCGCGTTAAACAACATGTGCAGCAGGACAACGCTCAGAAAGCACCGTCGCTGCTGGTAGACGTAACCAAGTATGAGTGCAAGGGGCAACAGAGGAATGGCGTCGGGCAGGCGATGCACCGCCGCGAAAATCACGGCCACCGCAAACAGCGCTTCGCGGGGCGGAGCGATCCTCTGCAACCATGTCTGCAGCACGACGCGGTAGATCAGTTCCTCGACGAGTGGTGCCAGGATGACCGCCGCCACCGTAATCCATGCCAGGGTTGTGAATGATCGGTCCTGTTCCAGCAGTTGCAGCAGGCCGTGCGAATTACTCGTGCTACGCCAGGGCAGCGTCAGAGCCCACACACCCAGCACCGGCAGCACTGATGCCGCGAAACCGAGCACGCCGTCGGCGACCTGCTGTCGGACATCTTTCAGATGAAACCCGAACGCTTCGACGCTGGAGTGGATTGAATAGGTCATCGGTACGAAGATCGCCAGAAACAACAGAACGTTGAACTGGCAGGTCAGTTGCACGTCCGCCACGGTCGGTAAACTACCTGTGGTCACCGGCTCCCCCAACAGAGATGCAAGCTGCATTCCGACCCACGACGCGACGACAATGACCGAAATGGATTGCGCCACCGGCAACGGCTCATCAATCGTCGGAAGAATCGGCAGGCGGTGCCAGATGCGGTAGCCGGTCAGAGACAGTACGAGAAAGCTGGCGACGCCGAGCACGCTCAGAATGCATACAGCGGGCAGCGGAAGATCCTGCATTGAGAGTCCGATTTATGATCTGTAGTCAACGCACGTGAAAACTTCGTTGAGACGGCAGAGGCTCGAAAAGAATGATCACTTCCGCCAGTTGTCGTAGGACGGGGTGGGATAGGCAGTGATCGACGCTTCGTCAATCTCGACGCCAAAGCCCGGTCGATCCGGTACGTCGACGAAACCATCTTCAATCAAAGGTTGACCGGCTACCCACGACATCCACGGTCGCCCGGACTCGGCCAGCGGAGCGTCCGGCCCCTTGTCAAGAGCCGCGATGGCAGGCAGCGACCACAACTCAGCACCTCGATGAGGACAGACCCGCAAACCGAATTCGGCGGCAATTCCGTAAACGCGGATCAGTTCCGTCAGGCCACCGCACCAGCACACGTCTGGCTGCAGCACCGTGTGCAGACGCTGTTCAGCAAGATGTTTGAAGCCAGCTGACGTGTATTCGTGCTCGCCACCCGCGATCGGCACTGGCGAGGTTCTGACGAGTTCCGCGAAGCGCTGTTTGCGGTGGCCGTGATTTTCGCGGCGGTGCATCGCCTGCCCGACGCCATTCCTCTGTTGCCCCTTGCACTCATACTTGGTTACGTCTACC
>JABMPE010000078.1 GCA_013203845.1 Rhodopirellula sp.
GCAGCAGCCAATGTCGCTCGTTGGACTGAACAACGCTGGTTTTGTTTCTGGTGGTGATGGTGGCGATGGTGGTGATCATTCCGGTCGACTCAAAGTTTGCAGCGTCTGAATCACCCACTCCCGACCAGCGGAATCCAGCTTCGAAAGCGACGATAGAACCACCTGTAGAACCACATCCGGCGAAATATGCGTATTCCCCAAGGAATCAAGCAGTGTTTCGAGTCCTGCTGGCCCTACTGGACTGGATATCACCAGTTCTCCTGAACCCTCGAAACCACAGGTTTTCGGGGGTTTTTCGTTTGAGGTGGTCTCTCCTGATGGCTGCTGATCTGCAGAGATAGAACCACAGGTACCCACGGGACTGGGGCAGTGCGAACGACAGGTACGGTGACGAATTTAACAACGCCGAATAAAGCAGAGTCATGATCCAGCCTACGGGACGGAACCTGCATCAGACTGAATGGGTGGCACGATAGCTTGCAACCAGTGGGCGAAGCCCAGGAGGTTCTGGCTCACAAAGACTGCGGATTGCCAACCAGGCCTCGGCAAAACTTCCGTCGTTGCACGATCCGGTTTGCCAGCGAACTGGACTCCCCACACTGAATTTCCTGCGAGCCAGAGATGTCGGCACGGAATCGGGCTACTTTACAGACGCTGGTGCAACAATGGATTCCGCCCGCTCCTCACGACTCTGACTGCAGTCGAACTGGTGACCACGTGAGAACTCGATCATGCAATTCCTGTAAGCAGGGCGTGTTCAGCGTTCTCACCCGCAGTGCCGGGCTTGACTGCTGATTCAGATTGATCGAAGTGATGCTCCGGTCTGCGAGACTTCGATCAGTTATGCGGTAATTAACGACGTTGCTGGAAAAAACCGCAGTCAAAGCGGGATGTGTCAGGCATTCACCGCTAATCCGGTAACAGACGCGGACGCGGTTTGACCATCTGTTGCTGTGAGCTATATGGCATGTGGGTCGATTCCGTATGCGCAGCGAGATCGCGTTCGTTGCACACTCGGTCGTTGTTGATATTGAGGTCGGCCGTTGCGACGGCGGCTTCTCAGGAGTTCAGTTTCATGCTCGCTTCTCCAGCAAATCAGTTAACCGCCGCAGGCAACTCAGTGCGAACCGCTAATCTGTTGACGCTGGAATTTTCAGGGACTCAGCACGCTCCCGTTCTACTTTCTCCTGGCAAGTGGAATGTCGGCTCAGCGGCGGCGAACCAGATCGAGTTGAATGTTGAAGGCGTTGCGACTCGGCAGTTTCTGATCGTCGTAACGGAGCATCGATCGATCATCAAAGACTGGTCGAACAAGGCGTTGTTGAATGGAAAGCTGTTCGACAGCGAAGTTCTTGGGGACGGAGATCTTGTTGAGATTGCGGATGTCCGGCTGTCGTTTCGCCTGGCCGAATCCCTGGACCTTATTGCGCAGTTGCCGTACGTCGCAGAACCGGACAGCCCAGGTGACAAGGCAAGCAACGCAGCGGCGGAGTCTTCGTTCGTCGAGGGCGCTGATCGCCTGGATGAATTGATTGCAAGTATCGAAATGTCGTTGTCGGCAGAAGGCAATAGTGCCGCCAAAAACACTGATGCAGACCAAAAGGCCGTTACTGACGCTGAGGTGACCGGGCCGGCATTGATTCCAGAAGTCGACTCCACGCCATCTGACTCACCAATGCTGGACGTGCTGAATGCAACTGAATTGGATGAGACTGAAACTGCCAGTTTCGACAATTCCAGTCTGGAACAGCAGGCTCCCCTGATCGACGACGAGCTGCAGCAACTGGAGCAGTTACGTGCAGCGGTGCGGCGGGAACGGGAGCAGCTTCTGGCAAAACGAGAGCTGCTGGCGCAAGAGAGGCGACTGGTCGAGTTACACCTGAACGCGTTGAATCAAGAGCCGGAACTGTTTTTGTCGGCTGTGGCAGACGCAGACGGTGTTGACGACGCGAAAGGTTCCGAGGGTACTTCGATTGAGCATGCTGACTGTTTCATAGCGAAAGCTGAATCGTACGCTGAGGGCGAACAAGTCCTTGACGTATCATGCAGTAATCCGGACGGAAATGGCGAAGACGAAGCATTGGCCGCGGAAAGAGAAAAACTTCGGCATTATCTTGAGGAATTCGATTCGGCGGACGATGCGGCATGCGATCAGGCTGTCGAAATTGAAGTAGCCATTGGAGCCGCTCAGGGCACAACGGACTACAACGTGATGAACGCGCTGAGATCGCGTGAAGCTGCTGTCAAGCAACTTGATGAGCTGGTTCTTGCGGCAACTCGTGGCCAGGATCTATCGTCGTTTGCGAAAACGAATACTCGGTCGGACGGTGCGATTGACCGTCAGTCCTTTGAGAAATTCGAATCCAGCAATTCGTCGTGCAGAGAGATTGGCACGTCGTCATTCGGTCACGAATTGAACGAACCTGAGGCCGTTGAAGAAAACGCCGATGAGCGAGCCGAAATTGAATCGTCAGTGGACGATCTGGGAGCGTTGATCAACTCGGTCGAAGTGGCGGAGGCCCCGAATGAAGAAGAAACCGAGACCTGGGCGTCCCGCGAAACAATGCAGTCTGACACCTGGTCTGAAGCTCAGGACACGGTCGTCATTGATGACAGGCCAGCCGCTGAGTTCCAGGAAGCTGACCTGAGGTGTGACGACTCGTCGTCTTACGACTCTGATTTTTCAGTGTCAGGTCTGGAATCGGAATCGATCACAGACTTCGACGAGAGCGAGCCAACTGTTGACCATGAGGTTTTAATCAGCAGCGTCTTCGACGACGACGATGCCTCGCTGACACTCGGAAAGGACATTGCCAACCAGTGTCAGCTGATTGATGATCTCTGTGAGTTGGAACTCGCAGATAAAGCCAATGATGAGAACGTGTTTGACTTTCCAGATCGGGACGTTTACGCGATCGGGAACCAACCTTCTGTGGACGTTTCTGAGGAAGCAGACGGCGATCAATCGAATGTCGAAAGCGATGCGGCAACGACGAATGTGGATCTCGTCAATTCAGAAACGGATTCAAACTCTGAAATCGGGGAACTAGAGGCTGAAACGGTTGAAGCCGGATTCCCTTCCTGGTTTGACTCAAAGTTCATGGTTGAAAGCGATTCTGTTGTCGATGAGGAAAGTGACGCCGAACTCCAGAACCGCTCATCCAGTGACGCCGATGTCGTACCGGAAGGAGTAGAGAAGGTCGGTTCCTTCGCGGACAGATCGACCGTCGATCTGCGTCAGAAGCTGGCAGAGATGTTTGATCTGCCTTCGCTTTCGACGAACAACGATTCCGTGAATTCTGAAGTTGAGGACAACTCGCTGGATGTACGACTTCGACCGTTTCATTCGGAAGATCGATCGCATCAGGCCGCAGAGTTCGATGAAAGAAAGCAGCACTCCGCGTGGCCGGAACCTTTCGACCACGATGTCGACGATAATTCGTCATCCGAATTGAATGATGATCTGACACAGGCCTCAGACCTTGCGGCTGATGTGGAATTTGCGTCTGAAACGCTGGACGAATTCCCCGAGACCACGTCAGATGATGCGATCGCTGTCGAAGGGCAGTCTGCCCAGAATCAACCATCGTTTGCGCCGGAACAGGAAGACGAAGAAGAGGATTCAGTCAGCGCTTATATGGAAAGGTTGCTTGCTCGAAATCGTCAGGTGACCGGCAGAAGTGCTGCCCCAGTCGAACCCCGTCCCAGCGAGCCAGTGGTCACTGAACCGACGGTTGCGAGTTCTGAATCAGCATCTCAGCCAGGTGGAATCGTTGCCGCGACGGCGCAATCTCAAATGTGGCTCGAAGCGACCCCTCGCCATCGCCAGAATCGCGATCAGGTCCGGGCCGAAGTGCAGGCGTTTCGGCAAATAGCCAATCAGTCGGCTCGATCAGCAGTAGCGACGGCCAGCCGGCGAGACGTGCGCAAGCAGGTCATCGTTAAGACGACGGCCTCGTTGCTGGCATTAGGTTTCGGAGCAACAGCGCTGCTCCTGGATATATCGATGGTGTTTGGTCTGGTGGTGCTCTGCATCGGAATGCTGTTCGCCGGAGACCTAACTCTGACGATCTTTCGAAACTGGAATCAGCTGCGGAAACTGCGAAGAGCCGCCGCGGCGATTGAACGTAATGCCGTTGCGACCAAAAGTGGAAGTCCTGTCGGTGAGTGAATGTCGGTCGGAAAAACACAGCTCAGACCAAACGAGTTGACGCCGGGCCGGTTTGCTACTGCCGCTGGTGTCATGTCATCATTCAACGACGGCAACGGTCCTGACTGACGCGACTGCTTGCCGATGACGATTATTCATAGGGTCCAGCTAATCATGGGGTCAGCGTCTGGTGACCGCGGTCTGAAGCTGGTCAAGACTCGCACTGATCGAATTCAGTTCGGCGATGGTCAATGGCCTGTTTCCAAACCGAACCTGATAAAACTTCGTCGCGATGTCATTGGGCAGACAGGTCAGCTCGTCAGGCGAAAGCGTCGTTGCCAGCCTGAGTTGTATGTCTGATGCGAATTCCAATGGAGTCTGCGAAGGCCGTCTGGTCAGCCCGCGTTTGGAAAGGATCGACAGAAATCGCTCGTAAAACTCGACTCGAATTCTGTCTTCACTGACGAAAACTCTAAGGAACAGCAGTCGCAATTGCCGGAACAGCCAGCGGATCAGGCCAGCATCCTGAGGACCGTACTTCCGCCATAGAATTTTCATACCGACGATCAGAAACATCAGCACGGCGGTGCCGATGAAGGTTTCGATGCTGAACCATTTTTTCGGGTCGGACAGGAATTCGGCAATTTGTTTTCCCGTATCGCCAAATGGTGATGCAGCCTTTCGCGTCAGTTCCTTCAGCTGGTCGCCCAGCGGCGCATAGATCATGCTTTTCTGCTCGTCGATCGAAAGACGCACGATTCGCTGGTCCCAGAATCCCGCCAGCAGGCTCTGAGTGCTGCTGAGGAAACTTCGTTCTTCGCCGATTTCAGCAACGCTATCGGCTCTCTCGATGGGCGTCGGATCAAAGGTCTTCCACTGGCCGCCGACCCAGGCTTCTACCCACGCGTGCGCATGACGACCTTCTACGACGAATGCGCCGGAAAGCCCACTCGTCTGACCACCTTTGAATCCGCTGACAAGCCGTGAAGGAATATCAACGGCTCGCAACATGAGAGCCATCGCCGTGGCAGAGTATTCGCAGTGCCCTTGCTTCCGGTTGAATAGAAAGTCCTCGACCGGGTCAATCGTTGGGTCGATAATCTCGTTGGCCAGTGAGTATTTATACTCGCCGGAACTCTGCAGTCGCTCTTCGATACGCCTGGCGATGCGAAGGTCAGGCGGATCGGATGAAGCCTCGAACAGACTGACCGTCTCGGAAATCTGTCTTGCAAACTCCTTCAATCGATCGAGTCCGGGCGGCAGCTTCAGGAACTCTGGCATCGCCTCACTCCGAGCACGATGTGCGGGCCCACTTGCAACTTGAATGATGCGAGGGCGTTCGGACTGTCGCCGAGGCACAAAGCCAAATAGTACATATTCAAGCTTGCTTCGTTTTTTCCGGTCTTCGTTGCGTCGAAAAATGATCGAGGTAACAACATCGAGCGAGGGCCGTAGAAAGTCTTCGTCGCCGTACTCGGTTGCGAAGACTGGATGCATTCCAAAGAGAGTGCGGCTTGATCCGTCATGCACGATGTAATGCTGGCGGATCAGTCCCCGCAAACGCGCCGGTGGAACCAGTTCCGTCACGTCCTGGCTTTGCTTCAGCACGTGCCACCGCCCATTCTCGTAGCTGCCCATTACAGAACCACGAAACAACGGCTCTTCGTAACCGAGAGTGCGGGAAACGTCTTCAACGTTCAGTGACTCCAGAGTGTCTGCGTCTAAGAAGCGAACTTCCAGCACACGCTCATTGCTTTCGAGAATCTGACCGATTTCGCCCAGCTGAACTTCGTCGGTAAATCCAGTGACCTGGCTGATGCCTGAAGCTGATTGATCCTCGTGTTCGTACTGTTTTCCCACCCACAGTCGAGGAATCAGCACAAAAAAAACGGCCCCCACACCAATCGACATGATTGAGGTCGAGACAACACCCAGCACAAAACGTCGGTTAACCCACTGCTCATCTGGATCAAGCTGGATGGCGCCGCGAAACTCGTCTGGTTGATCGATGATTAAGCAGGCTGATGTTGTGCTTTGAGATGTTGAAGGTACCGTCAACCCCGTGGTTGCTGGTGTCTGGCCGGCAACTTCGAATCCGTAACGCGCCAGGTAAAGCGAAAAGACCGATAACGTCCAGAGTGAAAGGAAAACATAAATCAGCAGCATGACGCCAAAGAAAGAGTCATGCGACAGGATGGCGCCGACAGCCACCTGCATGACTCCCAGAGCCATCAGCCACCAGTACTGTCGTCCGTGTTTATCCTGAAACAGAGCGATCCACACCAGGTACGACAACAGGTGAGCTCCGGCCAGCAACCGACCTTCGGCAGCAAAGCCTGCATCGCTGAAGCCCGCGACGAGCAGTTCGGTGGCGGCAATTCCAAAAGCGACAATCCCGAGTACGTTCGCCCAGAGAGTCTTGATCCTGATCCGCTGCTCGCGCTCATTGAAAAAGTAGGCAAGGATTGCCAACGGAAGCGTGAGCCCACTGGGAAATGGAATCTCCTCCGCAAAAGCAATCATCGCGCCGGACAGCGCCGTCAGTGTGTAGATGCTGATCAGGAAGGGCCGATTCATAAAGCGGCGACCTCCGGCAGGTCTGACGACATCGAATCCGGATCCTGCCCGGAGTGTAAAGGTGGGCTGGCGTTGTTCAGCGTAAACCACTGAGCGAGCTGCTGAGGATCGGCGTGGATGATTTCGAGATTCGGAATCGCTTCATCGGGCAGATTACTGGCGAGGGCGCGATCGTCCTGGCGTGTCGTCAGCAGAACGCAACGCGTCAATGCAGTCATCGATTTCGATGCGTCGGCGACGGCATCGGCAAGGCCATTTGACGTGCCGCCTTCGACCAGCGCCAGCGTGTCGAGTAACGATTCGACAGCCTGGCCAATCGTTGTGTAACGCAGTCTGATCGACTTTCGGCCGCAGATCGACAATACCTGCTCGACGCCACGAGTTTGCTTCAAATGCTCCACACAGATGGTGGCTGCAAAGCTGACTGCCAGCTCGACTCGTTCAATGTCTTCGGTGGAAGGTCGTTCCGGCTGCCACAGGTCGAGCACCACGATCAGTCCCTGGTCCCGACTCTGATGAAATTCCTGAACCATCAGCTGGTTCATTCTCGCGGACGTTCGCCAGTGAACGTTACGAGTGCTGTCACCGGGTCGAAAGTTTCGGAGATGATGGAACTCGTCCTCGAACATTCCTTTTCGAGTCTGCTGCCGCTCGATCATTTCGGCTGCCAGTTGCGCGTCCCGATGCCAGCGTGAACTCAACGTCCCGATCTGCGGGTAGACCAGCATCTCGCCGCGTTCGTCTGTGATAAAACCTCGCTCAACCAGCCCCAGTGGAAACCTTGTCGAAACTTCCAGCGGACCGAACAGATACCGACCTCGGTGATTCAGTCGAAGCTGGTAGCAGGCTCTTCGCTCGGTGCCCGGCCTGACGCTGGCAAACAGGACGGTCGGCTCCAGTCCGATTTCCGCTGACGGTCCCAGGTAACCACCATCGCTGGATCGACCGACACGATCACGAACCATCATTAACCAGGAAGAGAACCAGAGCTTTCGATTCTGCAGAGAGACTTCAACCGAAACTCTTTCTCCACACATCGCGCGAGTTGGGACCGTTCGCCGAACCCGGTTACTTTGCAGCAGCGAAAACGTCACCCAGCCGTTAACAATGAAGGGACCGGCCATGATCGAGAAGACGAGCATCAGCATGTTCGACCGACCGATCAATGACGCAACGAATGCGACGATCATGATCAGCAGGTACATCATCCCTTCACGGGGAAGCATGACGCGGTTGCGGTTAAGTCTTCCGACTTTTGAACCGGCCCGGGCGAATCGACCGGCAACCAGTCGGATGCCCCAGAAGATCAGAACAACGCCGATGAGGTTGCCTATGATCTGTACATGAAGGTTCCATTCACCAGCTCGACCGGCTAACTGCTCCGAGGTGTGGAACATCCCCGCGCCGGCAAACAGGCTCAGGAATCCGAGCAGTGGCACTGGTCGGGATGACGTCGGCGATTTTTTGTCTGACATGCAGAGATGCGTCGTCTGAAGTGATCGAAGTTCGGCTGGAACTGCCGACGTCGTAGATGACCACCACAGGATGATGCCTGTGCTGGACGGCTGCAAGCCCTCGTGCTGGCATGTGTTCGTCGAAAGCTGATTATTCGACACGCTGATTGGCGAAGAATCAGAGGCAGCGGTTTACTGGCCGTTCGGTGCGACGTTCCCGTTGTTATTGCCGTTCTGCGGCTGCCCCTTTTCGTTCGGATTCTTCGGCTGCTGAGGTGGCTTCGGAGCCAGCATGTTCTGAAGCTTCTTCTGCAGGTCTCGCAGATTCACGCGAGTGTTGACCTGCACCACTTTGAAGGAAGAATTCGGTCGAGCAGCCATATCCAGTTGCTCGACGATCTGAGCCACGTTGTTCAGCAGCCCTTCCGTTGCCGAGATAATCAGGATATTGGCTGACTCGTCGACACCGATCGACAACAGCCCTTTGAACCGAATGGGCTGTTCCTGTTCTTCTCCCTCTCCATCTCCACCGGCTCCGTAGATGTAGGTGTAGCTTCTCTCGGAAGGTCGATCTTCTTTCTTATTGGCCTTTCCTTCCTGCAAAGCCTTGTCGTTTTCACTCAGCAGATCGCGATAGACTTCTTTAAGCGCTTCTGCAATCACTTTTGCTTTCGAGTATCGCACCTGAAATATCTGAGTCTTGCGGATCGATCGTGCTTCCGTTGACTGAGGCTTGTCATAGATCTCAATCAGTTCTTCGATCATCCGCAGCTGCTCTTCCGACGCGCCCTGAACGAGAATTGTGTGGGAGTCGCGATCAGAAATGATCTTCAGTGGCTTGCGAGCGGACAGTCTTCGCGGACCACTATCGCTCGAACCGCCTGGGTAAAATCCATAGAACGGGCTGTAGCGCATGCTGCCGTCTTTTTTATCGGACGCGTCGATCTCTTCTTTGAAGATGTCCTTCAGGATGACTTCGATGCCGTATGCCCATGTCTGAGGATACTTCAGCTCGATCACTTTCCAGTCGCGTTTGGGAGGTGCGTATTCTTCCAGAACTTCTTCCAGAACGTCCAATGCGTTGGGATCATCCGATTCGATATAGAGTTCTCCGTTTACACCAATGCGAATCTGAATCGGCAGCGGGTCTGAAGCGTTTCCACCCGAAGAGTTGCGTGGGGAAGTTGATGATCGGTTGGCGTCTGTCTGTTGTCTGGCCCGAATGCGCTCAACGAGTTTTCGCAACGCCTCCTGAGCGGCCTCTGAGTCAGGGACCGGGGCATTTGACGGTCCTGCGGTGCCCGGCTGAGCTCTCACGTCCGGCTGAGCTTTCGTGTCAGGCCGGACTTTCGCGTCGGGCTGAGCCGCCGCGTCGTCGGCCTGGTCGTCTCTAACCACCTGTGACTGGCTGGCCGTCAGAAAAAACGGGTGTCGTCTTTGAGGACCCCGGTCTTCGTTCTGACGTGGCTGGCGATCTGCCGTTTTAACGGGCTTGTTACTGACAGGTGGTTTTGGCCCGTCCGGTTTGAGCCCCGGCTTGATGGGCTCAAGCACGTCCGGAGAAGTTGGCCCCAGGGGAGTGATCGTTTCCTTTTTGGGTTCGACGACCGGCGGAATGATTTTCAACGGGTTCTGACCGTGCGAAGGCCAGACTTTCTGCAGCCGCTCGATCAGCATCAGAGAATCCTCAAGGTCTCCCGTTTCAAATACGCGGCGACGTGATGGATTCCCGCCTGGCATTGGCAGCTCACCCAGTTTGATCAGCAGGTCCTGAACCTGCTGAAATTCGAAAACGGTGCATCGCAGGAGAAGCCTGTTGTATTGGACGTCGGCGTCGATCGTGAATTTATCAGTCGACTTCTTATCGTCTGATGATCTGCTGGAGCCATACGGATTGAAGTAGTAACTGCGGCGGGAGTCTTCTTTCTTCTCATTATCTTCAGCGCCCATCATCAGTTTGATCGAACCCGCAACGTACTCAGCATCCAGTTTCCGGAGCGGGATCACGTGAAACTCCCGACTGGTACTATCAAGTTTTTCAAGCAGCTGACCAATAATTGCATGGTCAATCTGCGAGCCGCTAACAATGACCGCACCCCTGGTTTCATCGGCTCGGATCTGCGTCAACGGAGACAGCCCGCCGAGTTCCTGAACGGTCTCGATGAACGTTTTCGGATCGAAGTTCTCCAACCGGTAAACCTGGGTACGGCTGATCGATTCCAGCAGAGACTGAGACCGCAGCGATGGCTGATCCAGCAGTTCAACAGCGTCGGCGATGGTCGCGATCTTGTCAGCCGGTCCGGTCACCAGCAGAACGTTCTCGCGAGGGACGGGGACAATCTGAATCTTCTGTTCTTCTGCACTGCCGCTACCAGGCTTCTGGGCAGCCTGCTGCATCTGCTTCTGCATCTGCTGCATTTGCTGCTGCACCTGTTGCATTTGCGAGGAAGACATGGAACCGCCGCCGCCACCTGAAGGCGGACGTTGTTCGCCGAGTAACGCGTAGAGCGGATCGACGATCTCTTCGGCGCGAACGTACTTCAGAGGAAACTGCCAGACGCGTCGTTCGCTTCCATCACCGGACTGCTCTTCAGTGAGGACGTCTCTGATGTCGCGCAGGTTGATGACTGAGTCGATCGCTTCGAGCCGGTTGGTCTGGGCGAGCGGTACCAGTTTGCCGTTGGGACTGAGCATGGGCTTCAGCTCTTCGGCTGCCTGCGCGGCCACGAGAGCTGTGAGCGTGAACGAAACTTTCACAAACTCGTAATCTCCGCGGTCGTCCAGTTCGACCGGCGTGACTCGAGGGACCATGGCCGGATTCAGTTTATCGATCTTCTCGACAGTCATCATCTCGTCACGGATCAGGATCGTATAACCGCGAGCGAGCAAATGCCGATTGATGATGTTGCGAGCTTCTTCAACGGAGTATTCGCGATGCGTCGACAGGTTGAGATAACCGCCTGGTAGTTCCTGCCAGTCGAGACTCTTTCCGGAAACCTTCTTCAGCCAGCGGATCACGTCCGGCCATGGTTGTCCCTGGAAATTCAACCGCAGCATTCCAGCTTCGTTGGGGGTGGCTTTCAGTTCTTCCGGGTTCGGTGGTGTCTCTGGCGCAGTCGGTCGGGTGACAACATCTGTTTTTTTGTCGTCTCCGTCTTTCTTGCTGTCTTTCGACTCGTCCTTTTTCGCATCAGGTTTTGGGTTGCTGGACGAAGGTTGGGACGGAGACGATCCGGGCTGCGCTGGCTGAGCCACGACGTTAGGAGCAGCACCGTTCGATTGGATCACTCGCAATCCGGGTGGTAACCCTTTCGGCGGCTGAGCATCCGCAACCGGCGTATCAATCAACCACATCGACAGCGCAGCAAGCAGACCGCACGTCAGACGAACCGGGAGTCGAACCGGGAGTCGCTTACGGCAATGCAGGAAACCTGTGTCAGGAGTTCCGCAAAATTCTCTGGCCGGCATGTGATTAACGTCAGACAACGTTTGAGATCGCATAACTGTTCCCGCACAGGCTGTTGGTGATCCGCAATTCTTCCACGCCGGCAGGCTGGTCGTTCATTATGCAGAGATCACGCGGGAATTCACAACGACGATTGCGAATACTGGCAAATTATCGATGAGCCAAACCTGACAGATCGGTCTGTCACGACTTGCCGACGAGCCCCAATGCGTTTTCGCATTCGTCATCGCCTCGCCATGAAGACTACAGATTGATTCCAAAAAAACGGCAGGCATTGGCGGTTGTGATTTCGGCCATCTCTTCCGGTGTCAACCCGTGAGCTTCGGCCAGACTCACTAATGTGTGCTGCACATAGGCTGGTTCATTTCGCTTTCCGCGAAATGGCACGGGAGCCAGGTAAGGAGCGTCCGTTTCGACGAACAGCCTGTCCAGGGGCAGGTTCCCGGCGATTGCGCGCAATTCCACATTGCGTTTGAACGTCAGCATACCGGTGAATGAAAGATGCATCCCCATGGCGAGACATGCCTCTGCCGACTCAGCCGTCTGGCAGAACGAGTGCATGACGCCGTTCAGCGGTCCGTGCGCGACATCTTTTCGCAGCATCTCCCGCACTTCTTCATCAGCATCACGGCAGTGAACGACGAAGGGTTTGCCGAGCCGCCGTGACAGTTCAAGATGCCGATTGAAATAGTCACGCTGCAGTTCGAGTGGGGCGTAGTCCCAGTATCGATCCAGACCGGTCTCACCCACCGCCACAACACGTGGATGAACTGCCAGTTCTTCAACCACCTCCCAGTCGCCCTCGACAGCGGCGAGCGTATAGTTCGGATGAATTCCGACCACGGCATAGACGCTGGAAAACCGCTCAGCAAGTTCGACAGATCGGCGACTACTGTTCGCATCAATGCCGATCGTCACGATTGCGGCGACGCCGTTAGCGGTCGCGGCGTCAATCACCGCTGCGACATCATCAGCAAACGCGTCTTCATCAAGATGACAGTGCGTGTCGACCAGTTGCATGACCAGCAGTCCTTGTCAGGAGCAATTCCGCCATCGCAACTCCTGTTGAAGGCGAACAGCAGGTACGATGCTGTCTTCAGCATTGAACTACAGTGCCGCTAAAGCGGATTATTCATCAGGTGTAGGTTGGAACGAGCAAACGCCAAAGCCACCGGAGTTTCAGCCGCGAAGTCAAGCTTCCAGGTGTGAGAAACAAAGCCTGCCTCGCGATGCGTTGGCTCTGTTCAGGCAACCAGTGGTGCAACCCTGGTCTGGCCTCCATGAATCATCCGGACTAGAGCGTCTTCAGACCACTCAGCGTTTGCTCTTCATCACTGGCCAGCTGCTCAACCAGACGCAGTGCCTCAGGATCATCCACAAGCTGCGACGCCGCTGCCTTCAAGGCCGTGATCACCGAGCTCTCATTCTCAATCAGTCGCGTCTTCGCGTAATCGAGCGTGACGAAATGCAGTTCCGAGCAATCCTGGGGATAATTGGAGCCCAGAACGACCGCTCTACGGTCAAGCAGCAGTGAAGCCAATCGCTCTGCGCTGAACTGCTGGCGACGCACCAGCCCGGTGAAGGCATCGCGTCGAGCCTGCTCGGCCTTTCCGGTCCAAGGCCATGTCTCACCAATGTACTGGAGCAGGCTGTACCGAACCCGGTTCAACAGGTCACTCAGAATCTGCAGACTCGCTTGATCACTCATAGCTGGAAACCAGACTCCGGAACTTCTCGAACGGTCTTGCCTTTTGTTCTCTCAAGGCTGAACAGGCAATGGCTGCGGAAATTATCCACACGGCGAAACAGAAAGTGACTAAGGGACCAGCCAGGTTGCAACACCGTGGGCCAGACTGGTTGTCCATGTCGGAAACAGTCCCAACAGCAACACCGGAAGGGCGATCAATAATGCATAATTACTGATGGATGATGGTATCTCGACAGGTCGCGCTCCTTCCAAAGGCTGCTTCATGTACATCGCCTTCAGAATGCGGATGTAATAAAACAGACTGAAGACTGTGTTCGCCCCACCGACCACCAGCAGAACCCACATGAACCAGTGGACGTTGCTCGCGACATTAAACAGCGACATAAAAATGACAAGCTTACCCCAGAATCCACCCATCGGCGGCAATCCGACCAGACTGAAGACACAGACGACCATGCAGGCACACAAAGCTGGAGCCTGCCAGCCGACGCCGTTGAACGAGTCGATCTCTTCGCTGAACGTCTGATTCCGAAGCAACGCTACCACAGCAAATGCTCCCAGATTCATGAACAGGTACACGAACAGGTAAAACAGCAGCCCCTCAACGCACATTTGCGCGGCCGCAGCAGCATCAAATCCATCAACCTTTGAACCGCCAGCAAGAACCACAATCATTGCAGACACGGCCATCAACATGAATCCGGCGTGAGCAATCGTTGAATACGCCAGCAGGCGTTTGACATTCGTCTGTGAATAAGCGGCCAGATTACCGAACGTCACGGTCACAGCAGCAATGGCACCAAGGCCCAAGCCGATTCCCGTTAGGAACTCTGGATAGGCTTCCGGATGGCTCCCAACAAGAGCGAGAGCGAATCGAACAAGCAGAGCAAAGGCCGCCCCTTTTGAAGCCACTGACAGGAAAGCAGCAACTTCGGCAGAAGCTCCTTCAAACACGTCAGGGCACCAGAAATGGAACGGTACCAGAGACAGTTTGAACGCCAGACCAACCAGAACCATCAGCACTGCGAGCAAAACAGTGCGGGCTTCTGCGCTGCCTGCGCCACCGCTGTCTCCCAGTACAATCGCCAGGTGACTCGCCATGTCGGGAAGGCTTGCGGTTCCCAGCAGTCCGGTCAAAAGGCTGATACCGTAAAGCATCACACCGGCAGCACCAGCTCCATAAACGACATACTTGAACGCTGCTTCGCTGCTCTTGCGGTTGCCTTTCAGGAAGCCAACCATCACGTAGCCCGGAACACTCGCCATCTCAATTCCGACAAAGAACATCAGCATGTGATTGGCAGAAGCCATGATCATCATGCCAATCGTGGAACCGAGCATCAACGAGTAGAAGTCAGGCCCATCTTCGCGATCAGGGATTCCGGTCAGCACGGTCAGAGCGACAATCAGCACCAGAAACAGAGCCAGAAGACCTCGCACGAATGCGCCGAAATGATCGAAAACCAGCAGGCCGGTGAAGAATGGTTCGGGTTCCTGAGAGCCTTTTAAGAGGTCAAGCAATTGCGTGCCGCAAAGTCCAAGGGCAATCAAGGCACCGACAAGTGTCGTAAAGTATGGTGGAATCCAGCGATCCACTGAGCCAAACAACCGCAACAGCAGCAGCATGACGATCGTGGCACTCAGCGCAAGCTCAGGCGCAAAGTGACAGAGCGAAGTCTGCACTGTTTCGTCGATCAGGTTTTGAAGAAGTGTCCCGAATGAAGTCATGAGGGATTTGTCTTTAAATCATTCGCCCAGGATTTAGTGAAGGACGGATCTGCTGTTACGGAGCCGAGGTCAATGCTGATGCTGCCTCTGGAACAAGCTGTGAATTCTGAAGCCCGGTTCCCATGCCATCGACGAGTTCGGCCATTGAGCCGTTCATGACATCAAACATCAGATTCGGGTAGACGCCGAGAACAACGGCCATCACCAGCAACGTGATGGCAATCGTTGCTTCGCGAGCATTCATTGGTGTGATTTCTTCCGCGTGTGGACCCTTATATTCAGCCCCCAGGTAAACCCTTTGAAGAGTCCACAGGATATAACCGGCAGTCAGAATGACCCCGGAGGCAGCCACGATTGCCAGTACCGGTGAGAAATTCCAGGTACTCAGCACAACGAATACTTCACCGATAAAACCGCACAGACCTGGCAGTCCCAGCCCGGCGAAGAAAATCCCCGCCGCAAGTCCCGAGTACAACGGCATCAGGCCAAACAGTCCGCCAAACTGATTCAAGTCACGATGATGGACCCGGTCGTAGATCACGCCGACCATAAAGAACATGCCGGCTGACGAAACTCCGTGAGCGATCATCTGGAACATCGCCCCGTTCATGCCCATCAGCCAGTAATCGCGGCCAGCAGTAACGGAGATTCCGTTCTCGGAAGTAATCTTCCAGACCGCCATACCGAGGATGACGTATCCCATATGGCTGACTGAACTGTAAGCAACCATTCGCTTGAAGTCGGTCTGAGCCAACGCGGCGAAGCCACCATAGATGATGCTGATAACGCCAATGGCGACCAAACAGTAAGCAGCGTACTGGGCTCCAACCGGGCAGATTGGGAAGGCGATTCTCAGGATTCCGTAACCACCCATTTTCAGCAGCACGCCCGCGAGGATCATGCTGATCGGCGTCGGAGCTTCCACGTGAGCGTCGGGAAGCCATGTGTGGAACGGGAAACACGGAACTTTGATGGCAAATCCGATGAACAGCAGAATGAACGCTGTAATCTGCGTGAACTCATCGAAGTGAAGGCCCGGCACTTTGCCCTGGCCGATCGCCGTGAGTTGCAGGATGTTGAATTCGTTGCCGCCGCCGAAGTAGAACATCAACATCGCGATCAGCATCAACACGCTGCCGGCCAGCGTGTAGAGGAAGAACTTGATTGCCGCGTACTCACGTCGCGGTCCGCCCCAGACTCCAATCAGGAAGTACATCGGCAGCAGCATGCCCTCCCAGAAGACGTGGAACAGGAAGAAGTCGAGGGCCAGAAAAACGCCCAGCATGCCGGTTTCCAGCAGTAGGAACAGA
>JABMPE010000737.1 GCA_013203845.1 Rhodopirellula sp.
CATGTTCTCTTCGCTGAAGTAACCCGCGTCGGCGGTGAACGCTCCGATGTTCTCCGTAACGCCAGCTTCATCGAGATTGTCAATCGCCTGATCCGTCATCGGCACGGTCTGACGAACATCGTTCGCCTGATCGGTGACGTCGGCCGCGATGATAATCTGCTGCTCGTTGGCCACCGCCTGAGCGTTCCCGCACTGATCGAAGCCTTTATTCGAGGTCTTCATGATCTTCGATTCAGGGTCCGTGAAGTTTCGCTGAGCTTTCGGATCAGGAACCGCTTCATCGGGGTTGGTGCGATGCTTGCGACCTTCGGCTTCCATCTGATCAACGTGGTCCTGAGCTTTCTGCCGAGCCGCTTCTTCCAGCGCTGCCTTCGCTTCGAGAATCTTCTTCAGTCGGCTTTCGCGACGTTTCAGTTCGTCCGGAATTTCGTCGCCCGCCAGATCGCCGAACTGATCGTCATCGGCGGCATCCGCAGCGTTGGCCCGAGAAAGCAGCGCGTCGATTTCCTGCTGCAGTCGCTCGGCTTCGAGCCCCATGCGATCGTAGCTCATGGCCTTGTTACGCGACGCGTTCGCCTTGATCTTTGTGCCGTCCAGCGAGAGCCGCCCCACCTTCAGCAACCCGGCTTCACGACACAGCACCAGCACTTCCAGAAACAACGCCGGCAGATGTTTCAGATGCCGGGCTCGAAATTCAGCGATGCGGCGAAAGTTCGGAATGTCTTTGCCCACGATGACGCGAAACGCCACGTCGGTAACGCTTCGCTGCATGATCTTCCGCGACGAAAACACGCCTGCACTGTAAGCATACAGCAGCAGCACGAGCATCATCCGCGGATGAAACGGCGGCTGCCCACCGTTCTCGCTGGCGTAGTCGTCAACGATCGGGGAAATGTCGATCTGAGCGGTCACATCCAGCAGAAAATAAACCAGATGATCTTCCGGCAACCAGTCGCGAGGCGATGGAGGAAACAGCCAACTTGCATCCGGCTGCCAGTCGCGAAACTTACGAGTCATCCGTGAAACTCACACAAAGTTCAAACAAAAATAAAATGCAACGTCAACTGAAGCCGGAATACAACATCTCACCAACGAAAACCAGGTCGGAATGAGTATCCGGACACGCTGCTAGCCAAGCATATGCTGGTGTACGCACCATTCGACCGCTGTCGTCGGATTTCTCCGCCAGTCGTTCACCGGCTGCAGAGTGTTCATGGATTTCGCCAAACTTGATTCGCGGCCAGCCATCCTTGAATGGACGAAAGCTAGTCATATCCCAACCCTCGCTAAGAACCAAGGCGACCGGCTCATTCGTGTACTCCCAATACTGAAATGCTGTCGCCAACGTGCTGGTCCGAAACTCTTCAGCGAGAGAATCAAGATGTCGGATGCTGGGCGTGCCGGGGCAACGAGGCTTGAAGAGAAACTTAGGCATCAGTAACTCGGCTGCGAAGTAGTTAGCTTCCGCTTCTTCAGACGCTTTGTTCCAGACGGTGAAGTGTTTCCTCTGAAACTGCTTATCAACGACGGTGCGTGGATGAAGAAGGAAATGGCCCAATTCATGGGCCAGCGTAAAACGATATCGACCGAGGTTACGATCGGTAGCAACCCGGATCACACCGCCCCGACGACTCGTCGCAACAAGTCGGCCTTCAGAACCGGACAATCCACCAAGGCGAACTCGCAACTTGCCGACATGCCAAGCAAACGTCTCGACATCTATGTCATCCGGATTGTTGACGTGAAACTGTCGGAGTATCTTTGTTGCCGCATGGCGACATTCGTTGATTCGAAGTGTGGACAGTCCTTTGCTCATTCTTCCGGCTCACCAAGAATTTCGCCAACATCTTCAAGCCATGAACGCAAATCTTCATCGGTAAGTTCTGATACATCCTTGTTGCGACAACGTGCGAGAGCAGCTTCCTTGTATTCGGCTCCAAACTCACCACGCCGAACGCGATCGAAGCACGCCAGCATCGCATCCCGCGACATCTGAGCAAGGTCGGTCAAGAATCCCGGACCAGATTCCGCTTTCTGCTGGCTAGCTGCCAACTCTTGCAATCGTTGGCGATATCCTTCCTGAACTGTCTGCTGAACGCGGCTGAAAAATTGTCTGACGTTCACTTTGTTCGCCTGCAACCCGGCAACAGCGTCTTCTTTGGACTCATCATCCGTATCCGCAAGGAAGTCTTCAAAATCAGATAGTGGTTTCTTTGACTCGGTCATTACACACCTTCTCCGGGCTGCAACTTCTCTGCAATGCTCGGGTAAATCACACGAAGTTCGCGTTGCAGTTGATAAACACGCTCGCGGGTCAGCCCCGTCTCGTCAACGATTTCGCGTACCTCTACCGCACCACAAGACAACGCAAGGACGACAAGTTCAAGATCCGGCTTAATTTTCACCTTGGGGTGTTCGGCAAGGAGTTGCATCGCTCGGTCAAATTCGTCCTGTTGGTCGACTAAATGAGCCGGTTCAGGATCGCTCGCCAGAGCCGTTTCTTCCATCGTGTCTGACCGCACCACCTTTTCATCGGTCGATTGCGACTGGTTCCACAGCTTGCTTCGCACGATGCCCTTCAACTGGGTCGTCAGTGGGACACTTGGGTTGATGCGTTCTGGCGAACCCCAGATATCAGCAATTGCTTCCATCACGATGTCCTCCACAGATTTTCCGTTGGGCAGCGAGCTGTCCCGGTTCCATCCGTAGCGTGTCGCATAGACGTACGCAGCACTCAGCACCTTAGCGGCGATCTCCTCCCAGTCTTGAGATCGAAGGGATTCAAGTTGTTCTCCGTCCATCGCAACCTCATGCGTTCCATCTTCTTAGGCTGACCAGCCCATCACGTTTGGAGATTTTCTCCGAAAAGTTCCCCAATTCCTATGCCATAGCCAGCCTAAGTATATGGAGGGGCAGAAACCCCAAGAAACAAACACAAACAGAGTTGAGGTACACGATGGTACAGACCACAGAAACGGGAGAACAGAGCCTGCAGGGAGGCCAATCCAATCTCGAATGCCCCCCTGACACAAAATGGGCAGCGTTGATCGACGACCTGAATACGCCAGCCCCGCAGCAGATTGTCAAAGTCAGCGTACTCAAGGCTCAGGCCGCGATCGGTGATGAATTCGTCCTCGTTCAAGATCATAATTCGCCGAACGATGTCGTTCTCGACGACAACGACGAAGTCGATTTGGCCGCAGGGAACGTTTTTTACCGACTCTCACGATGCGATGTGCGACCGCGTGGTAAATGCACGTCGCCTCCGAAACTGGCATACTTCGTCGACGATCGAGCGGAGATCACGACGAATCCAAACCAGACAGGCCAGACTTTGCGTGGCTTGTTCAGTCTGGCACCGCAGATGCGTCTCGTTCGTGATCTTGAATCGCCGAACGACGATTCGATCGAGCCAGCGGAATCGGCTCGATTTGCTGATGGTCCTGTGTTCTACACACGGGAAGTCGAAAGCGGATTGAAGATCACAGTCAACCACCGCGTCTTCACGGAAGATGACGGCGTGACCGAGGTCATGAAGGGATTGGCAGTAGCGTCGCTGGTCTATCCTGAGAATCCCCAAGACACATCTGTGCGACTTGGCGATCGTGAGATCGGACTTGACGAGGAGATTCACATCGAGGGTTGCGAAGCCTTCGACGTGATTCGATGTAACGTTAAAGGTGGTTATGAGCTGTCTCGAATCGAACGCGAGATTGAGCAGCTACGTGAGGGTGGTGCGAGCGTGACAGTCGTTGAGACACCGGCCCCGGCGGTCGTTTACCACAGCTTGAAGACACGTCCCGGATGCGATCCAGCAGCGACGGACGTACTGGTTCCGATTCCCGGTGGTTATCCGTGCAAGATCGATTGGGCTTATCTGCCTGAATCGTCTCCGTTGATTGGCCGCGTCGAGGGCAGTCCGCAGGATCATCGCGTCACGGCTTTGGATCGAAAGTGGCAGCAAATCAGTTACCACCCGCACGATGGCGGCGGCGGTCCCGCTTTTGACCCAACGAAGCACGGATTTCACACCTACATCGGAGAACTGCTGTCATGGCTTTACAAAGTTCGATAACGAAAGTTCCGCTCGTCCGCGACGGGCGCCATGTTATTGTCCGCATTCAATACAGTGATCGCAAGCGGCTGGAGAAGCACCTGTTTCAGCGGTATCCCGACCGCGAATGGGGAACTTTCTTTCACTTTGGTTTCAGGCGGACTGCTTGGGGCATCGCACTAAGTTACGTCGGCGGGTTATGGCCCGAGTCGAGTGACTTGGATCGTCAGAGCGACATTGTCGAGTTCAGCGACGACTACAACCTGCGTGCGTTCCGGTCCGGTTCAACGTCCGGTGTTGGAGTGGGCGTCGTACATTCGCACCCATCTGGGTACTCGACACATCCAAGTGCTCTCGACGACGACATGGATGACTATTTTGCAAGGGAACTGTCGAGCTACACCGGTGGCTTCCCGTATTGCAGTCTGATCTTTCAGCGAAATGACCAAGGGTTCTCGTTCTCCGGTCGCGTCTATGACCGAGGCGAGTGGTTGCCCGTCAAAACACTATTCACCACAGGCGAGGTGCTTCAACGCGATCACTCGGAGTTGATGCCGTCGGATTCGACTGGCTACGAATGGACCGATGGTGAGTCCACAACGGCTCGACTGGAAGCGTTGCTTGGTGAGCCGTCCGCGTTGCGGCTTCAGGGATCGTGCGTTGGCATCATCGGATGCAGCGGCACGGGAACGCCTGCCGGCCACTTGCTCGCAAGAGCGAAAGTCGGAGAGTTTGTCCTTGTTGATCCGCAGCGTTTCGCTCCATCAAACCATGAGCGGTTCCACGCATCGGTCTATGACGACTTGATGAGCAATCCGCTGGACTACAAGGTCGAGTTGCTGGCAAGACTGATCCAATCCGTCAACCCTCACGCCCGCATCACGACGCTGGTCGGAAACGCATTGCAGGACAACGTGCTTGACGAACTACTGCGATGCGACCTGATCCTTGGCTGCACTGACACCGTACACGGTCGAGTGTTCTTGAGCGATGTGGCAAAGCATAACCTGTTGCCATCGATTGATGTCGGCGTCGACATGGATGGAGACAACGGCAAAGTCACCACGCAACTGACGCAGCTAACTCGGTACAGTCCGGAGCTTCCCTGTGCGTTTTGCAACGGCGTCATTGACACCAACGAAATGGCGGTGGAATTCATGACCGACGAAGAAAAGCGATTGAGAGAGAAAGCCGCACTGGAGGCCGAAGCTCGTGGTGAAAAGCCTGACTCGTACTGGCGACGCCAGCGGCAGATGCACACCGTTGGCTATTTGACCACAACTGCGGGGGCGATGGCCGCTGGATACGCCGAAGGTTGGCTGACCGGAGCGTTTGCAATGCCACATGCAGCGTTTCAGTTCGACCTCGGCCAAGAGCGTCTGGGAGTCGTGCCGACTCCACCTCGACAGGATTATTGCATCTGCGGTCAACGAATCGGCTGGGCAGACCAAGCCCAGAGCTACCGCAATGTCGCTCGCCCAACGCATTGGGCACCGCGAGCGTTGCTGCTTTCGTCTGGCGCAGTATGAAGCCTGCTACTGGCAACTGTTCGCAGTGGACCGTGATGAAAATCAATCGCGACGGTTCTGTTCTTTACGACGCCATGTCAGGTAAAATGACGGACTTCGGCTCACTGCCACCGGTTGACGAATGGAGCAAGGAGTGAAGTACGGCGTTTGCGTTGCGATATTGATCGTTCTTTCTGGATTTACGCCATCTATATCAACAGCAGCCGACCCGCTGGCCACTGCAAGGATGCTGGAACGGCTGGACGAATGGCAGCAAGGCTGCAGGAAAGAAAATCGATTGCGTGCAGTTCATGCTGGCGGTCATTGAAGAAGGCTTCAGCCAGTCGTTGAATGCAGAGACTCGCAGGCAGATCTTGTTTTCCAACCTCACTGCAATAGAACAGAAAATGCTTCCAGCCGTCATCGAAATGGAAAGCGAGAAGATCAATGGCATTCACCACTCGCTCGCTTCAATTCGACGCGGATTGATCGTCGTTCTGTTGCTTGCGGAGCACCGGACCGGCTTTCCACTGGTTGAGTCGCAGGAAGTCGAACTTCCCGATAACTGTTGACGTCAACGCTTCCCAGCTTTCGGATGGATTGAGTTTGTTTCTGTCGTTTTCTGTACCCGAATATGTGCCAGACTGCTGAAAATGAACGCGACCGCTTGCCCGTTTTTGAGGCGGACAGCGGTCGGTTCTTTCTGGGTAAGTCAGCTGTCAGGACTTGGCGTCCGATTTACTGCTCACGGGTTTCTGAGGAGGGGCCGACGGGGTTGGTGCCGGTCGGGGCTGAGACTGAGGTTTCTTTGGTCCGTGTCCATTCGTCATCAGTGAGTCTCCTAATCGGAGGGCGGAAAGAATTCCCGTTGCAACCTGCGACGGGAGTTACAGCTGACTTTCCACGGTCACTGCTCGATTCATGGTTGGACGCTCCCGATACGAATAGAGGCGCCGAACCAGAGTCACTCCACCGACGCCCGCCAAGGCGCACCATAGAACAACATCCGGTCGACGCCCCATGCGGGACGTGACGTTCGTTGTTGCTTCTATGGTTCAAGAGCCGAGGCTCAGGTTGGCGGTTTCGGTGGAAGCAATTTCCGCGTTCACGCGATATAGATTGTCAGTACGGTCTCAAGGACCGTTTAATGTCGAGGTTGATGGGCTCCTGAATGTCGGGATGATTGTTTCGTCGAGAACTGGCAGGTTACTCGATCCGCGATGTCCGCTTCAAACTATTTCTGAGCTGATTTAACACGCCGCGTCTTTGATCGCGAAGTACCAAGAATCTGCGCGAGTTCCCCATAGTAATGGGTCAAAGTGTCCCGAGATCCAGCGAGCAGGATGCCCTCAATGGCAACTGCGGGAATGATGGTCTGCCAGGATGCCCCACTGATGAGCCAGCAGAGTTCGGCAACGGGAACTGAGACGGCGGTGTTTGAATAAAACTGGTAGAAGTGATATCGGTCCTCGACGATTCTCGCGAACGCCTGCGTGCGGTCATGCAGATTTGCGAACGTGAGATTCGGTCGTGTGACTCCAGTGCGATGATGCAGCGTGTCGATCACTGCCCAGCGAATGGTGCTGGCGATCAATCCGAGTGTGAGAGATGCGAGCGTCGCGTACAGAAAACCGCCGATCGTCAGCTCGCCGTCCGATGCCTGCTGAACCCAGTCAGCGACCGACGGATCCAACTGACCGATACCCCACAGCATGATGAAACCTGGGATCAGATAGGCAATGGCAATGCCGAAGTTGCTGCCGTTCAGGTCTCGCATTCGAGAGACAGTTCATCACGAATCCTGCGCCGGCGCAAGCAACTATTGACGAGTTTCCAGATCCAATGGAGCGAGTATTTCTTCAGAGCGATGTTAAACCGATCTGTCCGGCAATCTCGGCGACGACAAGGGCGATATCCTGCTCGGTGATGGACTGCTTCTGAAACGTCATCAGTACGTCAGCTTTTGATGTCTGGAATCGCTTCTGCCGTGACTGGATGCCTCGTGAGCGACGCACGGTCGGTTTCTCCTTGCGAGAAGCAGGCCGGGTGATCTGTTCTGTTTGGTCGGCTGTCAGGTTTTCGCGAAGGATGCGGTCAGCGAAGCCGCCCTGTTCTTCGGCAGCGATTTTCGAAATTGCATACAGGTGACGGCGTGACAGTTGGACGCCGGAATCGCCGTGTGCCAGTTTCTGAACTTCAGGCACGACTTTGTCGTGCAGAGCGAGGAACTTACTGATCTCTGCCTTGGACTTGCCGGTGACCTGGGCGATCTCTGTTTGCGACAGACCGAACTCGTCGCGGAGTCGAGACAGGGCGTCGGCAGTTTCGTAGGGACGCAGGTCACTGCGTTGCCAGTTGTGAACAATCTGGTCAATGAGAATGTCGCGGCCTTCGCCCGCCTGAATCCAGCAGGGAAGTTCTTCCAGCTTCAGTCGCGTCGCCGCTTCAAATCGTCTGCCACCGTCAATGATCATGTAGAGACTGTTTTGCTGGCTCCAGCGGACGGTCAGCGGTTGTTTGATCCCGCGTGCTTCAATGGACCGTTTCAATTCCGTGAGTTCCTGCTCGTCGAACTTTCGTCGAGGCTGGTTGGGATCAGACATCAGTCGGTCTCGACGGATCAGATACGTGCCGGTGAGCCGGCGGCGTCCTGACTGGTCGGGCGGAATCGCCGCGTTGTCTGGTTCCAGCGTGAGTGTCGACTGACTTTGAAACGCCGAGGCAGCAGCCTGTTGTGCGGACTCAGCGGAGCTTCTGGACACGGGCTTCGAGTTCATCGAAGAACTGGCGAGCGATGGTGCTGGCATGAGAAGAAGGGGAATGAAGTACGATGGGGATGCGGTCGGTGACGGATTGTTCGAAGGCCGCGAGATCAGCAATGACCGTTTCAAAGGCGTCGGCTCCGAAGTGACGACGCAGTTCCAGCAGATAGTTCTTCTGATACTTGCGAACCGTTTTGAATCGTGACGCCACGTAACCGAGCAGTTGCAACTGGCTGTTGAACTGCCGGTTCACATGATCGAATGCCTGACGGACATGCTGCGTTCCGAGCGCCCCCCAATCAGCTGCTTCCAGCGGTACGATCAGAAAATCGGACGCACACAACGCGGCATAAGTGATGAGCGAGATGTCAGCCGGACAATCAACCAGGATGTAGTCGTAAAAGGGGGCGATTTCAGCCAGCGGATCAACCAGCGTGAGTTGAAGTCCTGTCTGTTCCCATTCACCGGGATTAGTCAGGTTGAATCGTTCAATCGAAAAGTCACAGGGAATGCAGTCAATGTGCTCAAAGGCCGTGCGGCGAATGAGTCGGTTGATCTCGGGCTCCAGTGCCGGATTGAAGAAACTGTCGGTCCCGGCTCCAGCAGCGGCATTACCCAGCAGCGTGGTGGAGATGTTTCCCTGCTTGTCCAGATCGAGGATGAGGCAGCGTTTGCCGCGTTCCTGACAGACTCCGGCAATCAGCCAGCAGAGATGTGTTTTGCCCACTCCTCCCTTGAGATTGAGTGACGTGAGAATGGTGGCCCGGCGTTGAGTCGTCTGTTCTGACACGCTGGCAGATTACCACAGTCCGTACGAAGCGCCAGACTCAGGATACTGGCTGTTGATCAGCAGACGGCACGTTGAGATCAACGTTTTCGCAGTGCGAAACGGAAAAGCCTGCGAGTTTCCCGGTGAAACTTTGCGTTGACGAATGAGTGGATCGCCGTGCGGCGCGCCATCGCAAGTGCTCAGTTAAGACGAGGCACGATACTCACGCGGCCCGGTCGGTACCGTCGCGTTCGAGAGCCTGCAAGCGGGCGAGTTCAACCAGATGATCGTCAAACTGCCCGGCGTCCATTTTCCGCCGCACGAAATCGTTAGCGGCATCGTATGCCAGTCCGTCAATTCGCTTTTGTCCGGTCTCCGACAACTCGGCCCAGCGGCGACGTAGTTCCAGTTTCTTCGTACGTTCCAGCTTTCGGACCGTTTCTGAAGTCTGTTGTTGACGCCGGTTTTCCTGTTCGAGTTGCCGACGTTCGCTTGATTTCTTCTGTTCCTGCTCAGCACGGGCCCAGTAGCTGCGTGTGGCTCCGAAGTTCTGCGCATCCGGAAATGTCTGTTTCAGTAATTTTACCACGAGTGGCAGGAGCCGCTCGATCTGCACCGAGCCGTACTGCTTAATGACTTCCTGAGCGAGGGCCAGTTCTTTCGGTCCGGGACGAGTGTCGGGGGTGGCCGACCAGCGACGGTAGAACTCAGCAATCAGCTGGTGTGCGGAGTCATGGTTCGACGTTGATGCGGATTCTGGTGGCTGCTTCGCGGAACCTGCCGCGACTTTCATGCTGGCGGAAGTCGATTCCGCTGCGATCAGTCGGACTGCTGGCGTGATCGCCAGCATCACCTGATTGGTCGAGCCGCGTTCCCAGTTGAAGGACTCGATCAGTTGCTGCCGCTGTAGGCAGACCAATGCTGGTTCCAGTTGCTGCCGGATTTGCGATAGGTGCAGCAGTGGTTTGACCGGCAAAAACTGAGCGAGTTTCTGGTAGCTGATCCGGAACACCGGGATGCGTTTCGAAAAATTCCACGTCAGGTATTCATACAGTCGACTGGCGATGCGGGATTCATTATTGAGGAATTGCCACAGTTCATAATTGATCGGGCCACAATACTGGCTGTTGAGATTGGCGAGGTACCAGTCCGACAGCCACAAATGATTTGTATCGGCGATCTGACCGTCGGGAAGCGTGTCGTCGATGAAGACATACCGTTCGTAGAGATGCCATGCACTGCTTTGCTTCCGCAATGGATTCGTCTGTTGTTCCGAGTGCTGCAGCGAGTAACGCGTGCGGATCAAAGCTCCGTGTGTCGCTTCAATGGCTTCCTTCATTTGTTGGATACTGCGTCCACTGCAGCTTTTGAGACCCAGGCGTTTAGCGAGATCGTACCAGCTCCACTTGATCGGATTCCGAAACGGCGGAAATCCCTGTTCCTGCTGCATCTTCGAGAGCAGAGCAAAGTGGATCCGTCGTGATAACGGGCCGGGAAACGAGCAGTCGCTGTTTCGCGAGATACGAACGGTGACTTCGTGCCGTTCGCTGCCAATGAAGCGTGTGGCCGTGCAGGTCACGCCGTCGTGTGATTTTAGGTCGTGCGTATCGAGCGCAAAGAATGGAAATTGCAGGAAGTTGGCTTCCATGCGAACAATCTCCGCTGGCGTCGCCGCTGAACGATCTCCAGGCGACTTCACATCGCCGAGCGATGTTTGCGGGTTTGGCTGTGAATGGGTCGGCGGTTCAGTCATGTATCTGGCAACGGGATGTCCGCAGCTTACACGCGCGACACGATGGCGCAAGCGGTTAGACCATGGTTGAGACACCGTGTCACGTGGAATTGATCCATGGCCCGTGTCTGGCAGATCGCCGATGCATCGTGCTTCGAACGAAATTCCTCGTGCTTCGTCACAAGAATTCTCGTGTCTGGTCTTAAGTCGACACGTGCCTGGTCTTAACGATCCTCGTGCTTCGTCTTAAGTTGTCGAATCGAAAAACGGCTTGAGCACGTGAAGAATCGAGCATCATTCGGCTGCACGACTTCTTTGACTTGTCTTTGACTCTTTCACACACGGAATGTGTGCGATTTTGAAATTCGCGATTTGATCCAGAGCGTGAGTTATAAACTGTCCTCTGAACGGGATAGGCGAGAGAGCACTCAACGGTGCAGCGGAGCTGACACCTTTCATCGCTGCGGCGAGCGCAGAAGTGTCCCCTCGATGAGGGCACCACGTCGACGGGCTTTGCCCGCGACCCCTGAGCTGCCGACCCTGTCGGTGGAACGACGGCGTCACCTCAGGGGTCGCGGCCAGCGTCTGCGACGCAGCCTCGACGCGGTGCCACACGCCTCTCTCCTGTTGCCGAAGGCAGCGATTCCGTGCGGCCGAAAGGTCGCCCGGTTCACCTCGTGCTTCGGATTTCGCCTCTCACCTCGAAACAGCGGCGACTGGAAGTCGCCGACTCTTCAGCGAGTCTGCTCAAGAGAAGGCAGCAGTTTTTCAGACCACTCCTCGGCGGTGATCTGCTCTGGTTGGCGTCCGGCAAACGCTCGATCAAACATTGCAGAAGACCAGCCGAGTCGTACGTCGAGTTGAGCTTCATTGAGTTGCCACAGCAGTTCGCGGAAACCTTCCTCGCCTTCACGGTCACAGTCCGGCAGTAGAACGACCCGAGATTGTGCCGCCTCACGCGAGAAGCGGACAATCTTCAGAATCTGCTCGTCAGTCGCTCGATTCGAACAAAGCCCGACAGCCGCGACATCAAGACCGTCGAGCCGAATGACGTCATTGGCTCCCTCAACAACAATCAGACCGAGCGTCTGCAGAGAGCGGCGAATCCGCTCCTGCTCCAGCCGTACGCTTTGCTGACCGTACAGCTCCAGGCCTCGCTGGTAGCCGCTGACGTAGCGATGTTTGTTCGGTTTCTTTCCTTCCGGAAGTCCGTCACGGATCCACTTCGCCGACTTTTCGTCATAGTTGGGATCTCGACCAGAGTATGAGACAACGTCACCACGCTGGTTCCGCTGCGTATAGACAATCCAACCCCGAAGGAGACTTCGGCCATTGCGGGGCAAATAGCCCACGCCCCACTCCTTGCAGACTTCGGGTGTCAGCCACGGACGTTCGCGAAAATAGCTGGCGGCGTTGGGGGACATTTCTGCGTGATCGCTGATCAGATCCGCATACAGATCCTCGATCTTTCGAGCGGCTTCCTTCGGATGCCGTCGCAACGGGATATTCATTGGCGGCGATGCAGTGTCAGCTGCATCGTGCTCGGCGGGAGAACTCGGCGTTGGAGCCGTAGCGGATTCTGACGTTCCTTGTGAAGCGATCAGTCGCAGCGTGGCAACCGCCGCTTTGAATTCATCGCCGCGGAGTCGTCCGCCCTGAGGCGGACGGTGATATTCCAGTCCGTGCAGCAACGTCAGCAGGTTCCCGCGTATCCGGCAGCTATGGCAGAAAATCAGCCGGGCGGGATCGTCGAGATTAACAGTCAATTGCCCGTAACTGGTTTCGGCACACGATTCATTGAACGGGCACGTCATCCGGTGCTCGCCCGACGAATGCTCAGCGAGCGGCTGACCGAAGCGGTTCAGCACGGCGTCCAGCGGTGTACTCGCGATGAGATTGTCGACATCGTTGATGTAGGCACGATTCAGGCCGGCCATGCAAGTCGAAATGGAAGCGGACAGGTGGCGATCATGCTACGCTCGTTTTCGTTACATGGCAAAAAGAAACGTCGTTATTGGCGATCGCGATATCGAGCTGTTGCTGGCACTCGATCGTTGTCCGCTCACGCCGTCGCAGTTGCGAAAGCTCAGCGATAGTTTTCCGCAGCCATTTTCTGAAGAGCACACACTCCGCCGACGCTTGCGTTTGATCGCCGATGCCGGATTCATTGTTTCATGGCCCTACGCCGTGGCCAGCGACGGTCGTTCACCCCGTTACTACCGACTGACTCGTGACGGTTTCAAGCTGCTGCACGGCATGGATGTCGCGTTGCCATCGCGGCGGCAGTTTCAGGCTCTCGCGCCGGGACATCATCACCACACGCAGAGTCTGGCTGACTTTCTGGTACACACGATCGTGACGGCTCATCAACATGACGTTTCTGTGCAGCACGTCGCACCGGAAAACAGTATTCGACTCGAAGCGAGTGGCTTTGTGCTTTACCCCGATCTGGCGTTTCAGGTGGTGACACCTGACGGTCGGACGTTTCATTTCATCGTTGAACTCGACAACGGCACCGAACGCGTTCGGTCGACTCGCGACGTTGAATCGATCGAGAGGAAGCTGCGAGGCTACGACGCCCATCAGTCGCGTTTCTCGGCAAATGATCCCGACCGCTACCTCGTGCTGTTTATCACGACGCGTGGCAGCCAGCGGCTGCAGCACATGCTTGACCTGGCGGGCAACGTCATGACCAATCCACAGCGAACAGTCTTCGTCGGCACGGACCTGAAGTCATGGATACACGGTGATCCCTTCAAAGAGGCCCTGTTGATCGACCATCGCGGTTTGAAGCGGTCGCTGATTCCGCCTGACGCGTTGCTTCGAAGCAAATTCTGTCGTTCTTCCAGAACAACACCTGACCTTCGGAAATCCGACGCTGGTTTGCTGGCGCCGGCGACCGTCCGGTGCTAAATTCAGAGTCCCGTCGGCAGGCCCACTGATTGTGGCAGAGTTCGTGATCGAGCGGACGTCTGATCTCCCACGCCGAACATCCATCTGCATTGCTGACTGAGGTGGCGTCTCTTCAGAAGTGCAGACGGAACCGAGTCAAACACTCTCGGGAGTTGAGGGAGGCGGATCGCCATTCCGGTGACTGGCCACGCGGGCCGCTCCCGATGAGGACGCTGTCCGAAGGGAGCGGAATTTTCTTTCGCTGATCTTTCCGAGTGCCCCCTGCCGAAACCCATCAATCTTTCCATCCTGCATTTCTTCAATGCTGCGTCTCCAAATCGAGCCACCCGCCGGCAACACACGCGGCCCGGTTTACACCGAGTCACTGCTGCGTGCCCTGCATCGAGCGAATCCCGCCCGTCATCAACTTGTGCTGGAGCTCGGCACGTTCAACGGTGGTGTCGGTCTGGCAGTGACGTGTCCCGATGAGTTGAAGGCTGTGTTCCTGCAGGAGTTTCAGGATGCGTATCCCGGCGTGACGATTCGTGTGCTGCCTGCTGGTTCAGAAACGACATCGCCTGCAACGCAGTCGTCCATACGCCGCACAAGAACGCTGCGACTGAATCCCGATGTGTTTCCGTTACGAACCTGGGAAGCGTTCCTCGACGACACCGATCAGAGAATGTTTGCCGACCCCGTAGCGGGATTGCTTTCGGCGATCCGCACCGGTTCCTCGGGGCGACTGACCTGCCGCATTGAACTCTGGTTGCGTCCGGCGAGTGCTGGTCGACAGCGAGCGGCCGCCCGAACAGCAGCACGGTGTCGGCGAGACTTTCCCTTGAGGATTCTTCGTCGAGTCTTCTGGTTCTATGCCACCAGCTACAGTCATGTAGATCGCGTGTTTGCCTGGCTGTTGTCCCGGTTTGCAAAGCACCTAACTCAGGAACGACGTCTCGAAGACACCAAGTCGTCAGAACCCTTGTTCGAATGCTGGCTTCATCTCACGGTGACGGCTCCGGGAGAGGCTACATCGGTTGCCGATCGAAAGTTGAGGGAAGTCGCCGGAGCCTTCGGACGTTTTAACCAGCCAGACGCCGGATTCATCGTCTCTCGCCTGTGGCATGGACGCGGTCCCGTTCGTCCCCGTCGCCTCGGCTTTCTGCTGTCGCCACGCGAGATCGCGACGCTCTGGCATCCTGTCACCGAATCTGCCGACAGTGTCTCGCGGCTCCAAACGTCGGACTTTCGGGAAGTCGAACCTCCACTGACATTGCTGACCCGGCAGAACAATACTTCCGACACGCTCCTTGGTCGCGTCCGGTTTCGTGAACAACGGAATCGGTTCGGTATCACTCAAGACGATCTCCGCCGACACCTGCTGGCGATCGGGAAGACTGGTTGCGGGAAATCGACATTCCTGTTCAACCTCGTTCTGCAGCAGATCGAAGCCGGCAGAGGCGTAATCCTGATTGATCCGCACGGGCAGTTGGCCGAGGACGTTCTGCACCACATTCCCAAACGGCGAACGAACGATGTCATTGTGTTCGATGCTGGAGACCGCCTGGCCCCTGTCGGATTCAATCCATTGATCGGCCCGCCGGGCACTGATCCATCGCTCATCGCCGACGGCGTTCTCACCGCATTCAAAAACGTGTTTGGATTTGATGAAGCCACCGCACCACGGCTGCTTCACATCTTTCGCAACAGTCTGCTGTCACTGTCAGGCCGTCCCGACGCATCACTGCTGACTGTTCAGAGACTGTTGACGGACGCATTGTTTCGCAAAACGGTCATCGCCGGTGTGACGAACCCGGCCGTTCGTGATTTCTGGTTAACCGAGTTCAACCGCTGGAACGAAAGGGATCGTACCCAGTACATCGCCAGCCTGCAGAACAAACTCGGAGCCTTCACCACCAATGAGCAACTGCAGGCCATCCTCGGCAGTACCGATCGCGGACTGCACCTTCGTACGGCGATGGATAACTCACAGATCGTCATTGCCAATCTGTCGAAGGGACGCATCGGTCACGATCCATCACGTCTGCTCGGTTCGCTGTTACTGTCGTCCATCCATCTGGCGGCGATGAGCCGTGCCGATGTTCCAGAGGCACAGCGTCGTGACTGCGTCATCGTCGTCGACGAGTTTCATGCCTATCTGGCCGACGGCAATACGACGATCGCTGATGCACTCGCCGAGTCCCGCAAGTACCGGACGAGTTACGTACTCTCCACGCAACTTCTCGACCAGCTCGATGCGGCCACGCTGGCGGGAGTGCTGGGCAACTGCGGTTCAACACTCTGCATGACCGTCGGGCCTCGTGATGCAGAGATTCTGTCGGAACTTCTCGCGTCGGGGCTCACGCCCGAGGATCTGATGCGTGTGCCGAAGTACCACGCCTATCTGCGTCTGCTGGTTCAGGGATCCCCTCGAACATTCTCGATGACAACCCTGTCTCCCCCTCGCCATGTCGGCAACCGGGCATCGACCGTTCGTCGGGTTTCCCGCGAACGATACGGCCACCAGATGCCAAATCCGGCTGACGGTCTCCGCCTCAACAACAAGAAACCAGCAAATCCACTTGCGCAAACTTGATGATCGTTGTAGCCTCAGTCGCGAGTGGCCCCACCGAATGCTCCAGACACCGTTCCGCTTAATGACCTCGTCGACAGTATTGGTCGACTGGCCGGTCAATTGCAGGTGATCGGCGATTCGCTGGAAGCGATCCGCGAAGACCTCAACTGGTTGACGCGAAATCCTCTGCCGTTCGAGCTGCAGCCTTCTGAGACGCGTTATGTGATCTCAAGGGAGTCATTCGGTGAAACGCTGATGGAATCACCAGTTCCACAGGATCCTTCCCAGCCGTTGGGGACTGCGGCTGAGTGGCTTGCCCGGAACCTGCAGCAGACCCTGGCCAGCGTTTCGAAAGACCAGCTTCCAGTAGTCATTGACACGCTCGACCAGGCTCACAGTCATTTGCTGACTCTGCTGCGCGGTGAAGTGAGAAACGCGTTGCATACTCGACTGACTGAGGCGACTACTGTTCCAGAGGCCGGTACACAGCGTCAGCCTGAAAAACCGACACGATCACCTGACATCACACCTGGACGTCTCTTCTGATTTTTTCCCATCAGCCAGAATGGCTCGCGAACAGTTCTTCTACGCCGAAACCACTGGCCTGTTGAAAACGCTTGATGAAGCAGCGAGGCGAGCTGGCGTCAGTCGTGGGAAGGCCTTCGAGGATTTCCTGCATTTTACGACGTGCTGTTTGTCAGGCGGACTGATGGAAGAGCAGTACATGAAGCTGGTGCCGCAATACAGCGAAGGCCGAAAGGGAAGACGCGCGATCGACTCAATCGCCGAGTTGTTCGGCAAGGCGATCTCTGCGATGGAGGAAACTCGTGACGAAGTGAAGGACGTGCTTGGTGATCTGTACGCTGGAGGAATCACGTACGGCGAGGCCGGCCAGTATTACACGCCGCAGGCCATTACCGATCTCATGGCCGACCTCACGACGAATGATGGTCAAGACGACGAGGCTGAGAAACGACGCAGTGTCTGCGATCCCTGCTGCGGCTCTGGCCGAATGCTGATGTCAGTCGCGAGGCATCACCCGCATTGGCAATTCGTCGGACAGGATGTCGATTTGAGATGTGTCCGTCTTTGCGCCATTAACATGGGGCTCAGAAACATGTACGGATACGTGGTGTGGGGCGATTCTCTGAAACTGGAGCAGAAGCTCGTTTATCGCACCGGCTTCAACATCAACGGCGGAGTCATTCGCGAAGTGCCAATCGAATCGTGCCCGGCCCCGGTGCAGCAGTTCGTCAACGAAACTGCCGAAGACGGTGACGCCCCGACCACCACAGACAAAGCGGAACAGAATGAAGCGGAATCTTCCGGTGAATCGTCACCCGTCGATGCAACGACTCAGCAGACACGGGAGCGGACGAATCAATTAGAGCTCTTCTGAGGCGATTTCGTGCCCACGCCGAAAAGGTTCGCTGTAAATACGGCTTGCGCTCAGACGCCAACTGTGACAGTCTCAGGACACTCTGTGGATTGCCGTCAGAGACCGCGAATCGCTGTTTTCTAATAACTGGCGAATTGTCAGGGCTCGAAGTTCGTCGTCTAACTCATCGGTAAGCCACTGGCTCTGCCGTCATGACTCGTCTGAGAAAGTGTCCCACATTGGCTTTGTGTCGGCATCGGTGTTCGTCCACGGGGACGCTACCGACGGATGCGATCGTCATTGCCATATTTGTTCTTCAGCGTTCACCTGGGTGTCGTTTACTGTGCAGCAGCGCTATGGGACAATAGACTCCTTATCTACCTGTGCCAGCTCTTCGGCCAGATGACTGCTGAGATTCAACGGAAATCACATTCGAAACATCGAGGATCGCTTCGCTCGGTCGCCGTTTTGGTGACGACCGGAGCCGCATGAAAATCAAGGATGGCTCGGGACAACTCAGCGGGCTCAGAAATGCACAAACGAGATCTCAGCGAACGCGACATCTGCACCAAATTCATCACGCCGGCCATTCTTCAGGCGGGATGGAAGCAGGAGCAGTTCCGTGAAGAGGTCAAGCTCACACTGGGCCGCGTTGTCGTCCGAGGACAGGTCGCGAAACGGATTCTAAAGGCTGGAGCCAAAGGTGGCCCCAAGCGATCCGACTACGTGCTCTACGCAAAACCCAATATTCCTTTGGCGACTCTTGAAGCGAAGCGGAACATCTTCGAGGTCGGTCACGGAATGCAGCAGTCACTCGACTATGCCGAGATGCTGGATGCACCGTTCGCGATCAGTTCAAACGGGGATGGCTTTCTGCTGCACGACAGAACCGACATCACATCTCCAACTGAGCGAGAGCTGACGCTCGACGAGTTCCCGACATACGACGAGCTTTGGGCCGTTTATCAGCAATGGAAAGGGCTGACTTCTGCTGATTCCCATTCGCTGATCTCGCAACCGTACTATTCCGACGGAAGCGGAAAAGAGCCTTACTACTACCAGAGAGTCGCTATCAATCGAGCAATCGAGGAAGTTGCCAAGGGCAACAAGCGAATGCTTCTGGTGATGGCCACAGGGACTGGGAAAACCTACACCGCGTTTCAGATCATCTGGCGACTCTGGAAAGCGAAGAAGATGAACCGCATCCTCTTCCTGGCCGACCGGAACATTCTCGTGGATCAGACGATCCAGCAGGACTTTGCCCCATTCGGCGAAGTCATGCACAAGATCGCGAACCGCGACGCCAAAAAGAACTACGAAATCTACCTTTCGCTGTATCAGGCTGTGACCGGACAGGACGAAGCAAAGCAGATATTCAGAGAGTTCCCGTCGGACTTCTTCGACCTCGTCGTGATCGACGAATGCCACCGTGGCAGTGCGACTGAAGACTCAGCGTGGCGATCGATTCTTGACTACTTCACGGCCGCGACGCACATCGGCTTAACCGCCACTCCGAAAGAGAAGAAGCCTGAAAAGGGCGAACAGAAAGTCCGCGACCCGGAATTCAACCTCAAATACTTTGGTGAAGCGATCTATACATACTCATTAAAACAGGGCATCGCCGATGGATTCCTGGCCCCCTACAAGGTCATTCGGGTTGTCAGTGACGTTGATGCTCTGGGATACACTCCGGAAAAGGGACAGACAGACAAGACGGGGCAAGTCGTTGAGCAGCGGCAATTCACCACCCCTGACTTCGACCGCAACCTGATTCTCACGCAGCGAACTCAATTCGTAGCGAAGCGAGTCTGGGAATACCTGCAGGCAACGGATCCGATGGCCAAGACCATCGTCTTCTGTGATGACCAGCCGCACGCCGAACGAATGCGGCAGGAACTCGTCAAATTGATCCCGGAAGCCGCATCAAATCGGCGCTATGTCGTGCGGATCACCGGCGACGACTCCGAGGGCAAGGCCCAGCTCTCGTACTTCATCGACAATGACGAACCGTTCCCCGTCATCGCCACGACATCCAGACTTCTGAGCACCGGTGTCGATGCCAAGACGTGCAAGTTGATCGTTCTCGACCAGACGATTAACTCGATGACGATGTTCAAGCAGATCATTGGTCGTGGTACGCGAATCCGCGAGGACTACCAGAAGCTGTTCTTCACAATCATGGACTTCAAGGGAGCAACCCGGTTGTTCTCCGACCCCGACTTTGACGGACCGCCCTTGCAGGAATACGAAGTCGGTCCCGACGACGATATCGTGCCGCCTGACATAGATGATGAGCAGCCCGACCCAGACGATGAGAGGCCCGATCGAGACAGCACACCCGACGACGATCACGATGACACGGTCACGGACGGCGATACGGGGGGCGGCGTGCGGCCTCGCTACGTGCTGGACCATGTCCCGGTATCGGCCGCTGTCGAGAGATCGCAGTACCTTGACGAGGACGGCAAGCTGATCACGGAGGAGTACCGCGTTCACTTGAAGGACGACATCAAGCGATGCCTGCTGCTTGAGTTTGAATCCATGCAGGAGTTTCTTCGCCGATGGACCGAGGCCGAACGGAAGCGAGTCGTCGTTAACGAGCTGAATGAACTCGGCATCGACCTCGAAGTGCTGCGGAAAGCAGTTCCACACTCCGAGCAGTTCGATGTCTTTGATCTTGTCGCCCACATCGCGTGGGATGCAAAACCGCTGACACGGCGGGAGCGAGCCGAGAACGTCAAGAAACAGAACTACTTCGGCAAGTATGGCGAGCAGGCCAAAGCCGTTCTGGAAGCGTTGCTCGATAAGTACGCGGACCACGGGATTATAGACATCGAGGACGCTAAGATTCTCGATCTTCCTCCATTCACCGAGTTTGGCAGTCGCACGCAGATTCGTCGCAGCATTTTCGGCGGAAGCGAAGCGTTTTCAAAGGCCCTGACCGAACTTGAAGAAGCCATTTATCAGCAGCTTTCCGCGTAGACTCATCATGAGGACGAGTAATAGAGAATGAATCTCTCATCAACGATCAAATCCATTCAGGACATCATGCGGAAGGACGATGGCGTTGACGGCGATGCCCAGCGTATCGGCCAGTTGACCTGGATGCTGTTCCTGAAGATTTTCGACCAGTGCGAAGAAACATGGGAAGACGATGCCGCAGATCGCGGCGCGGAGTACGCCACTCCGATTCCGGAAGATTGTCGCTGGCGAAGCTGGGCGAAGTACCAGATTAACGAGGAAGGCAAGAAACAGCCGCGAATCGCCGCCAGTGACCTGATCAATCACGTCAACAACGTTGTCTTCCTTGGTCTGCAAGGGTTGAACATTGAAAACGACCCGATCGCTAAAGTCGTTCACGATGTTTTTGAAGATACCAACAACTACATGAAGTCCGGCACGCTGATGCTGGGCGTCATCGAAA
>JABMPE010000738.1 GCA_013203845.1 Rhodopirellula sp.
ACCGACAATGGCGACATCCATGTAAGCCAGCTGCTCTTTGGTGCAACGCTTGAGGTACGTTTTGAGAAACGTCGGCGTCGCGGCGATGATGGTGATTTTGTGCTGCTCGCACAGCTTGCCGACCATGCGTCCGTCAAGCGGGTTGAAGTGGTAAACGCCTTTCGGGTCGAGCGTCAGCGGCAGCCACAGCATCAGCGAATAACCGAAGCTGTGAAAGAACGGAAGGATGCCCAGCAAGGCATCGTGTGAGTTAATCTGGTAGAGCTGGTTCGCGGACGCGATGTTGGACCCGACGTTGCGGTGCGAGAGCATGACGCCCTTGGGTTCGCCAGTTGATCCCGACGTGAAGATGATCGTCATCATTTTGTCCGGATCGATCGTTGTCAGACCGAGGCGTCGTTCCAGAATGGCGATCGGCTCAACGAAGGCCGAAAACAGTGAGACGACCTTGTCGATGCCGGAGATTTGCGTCTTGAGGTCCTCGGCGAAGACGACTTCGGCGTCGAGCTTCATCGGTTTCTTTTCGAGAAACTTCTTGCTGGTGATGACGTGCCTGATGCCGGCTTCTTTGATGCAGAAATTGAGGACGTCGTCCGACAGGGTGTAGTTCAGATTGACGGCCACTTTGCCCATTAGTGACAGTGCGGCGTTGGTGATCGCTCCACCGGCCGAAGGTGGCAACAGCACACCGACCGTCTCTTCATCGGCACTCAGCACGCTGCGGTTAAGCACCCGACGAAACGCGAGGGCTGCTGTCAGCAGCTTGCCGCCGGTAAGGTCCGCTCCGGCTGAGTCTGCCACTTTGGACCGCCACTTCGCCTTGCGGCACGCTCGTAGAAACTGCCGAGCGGGGATCCGTGCGGATTTGCGATGTTTCACAGCCTGGACTCCTAATTCTTCAACGGCCTGTCGAACGTGCCTGACGTCATTGGCGTCGTGCAGCGGTTCGCCGAACATAATGGTGAACGGGTATGGCCACCGACGCGGCCATTTCCAGAAAAACTTTCCGCCATGAAAACTGAAAATACTGCCCCACAGCTCATCGAGATATGTCGGTATGACCGGCACGCTGGTGCCCTCCACAATCCGCAGCAGCCCTCGCTGAAATGGAAACAGCTGCCCGGTGCGGGTCAGTGCTCCCTCGGCGAAGATGCAGACCAGGTCACCATTTTCGGCGGCTTTGCGGGCGTCTTTCAAAGATCGCAGCAGCGCTTTCGGGCCGCCGTCGGCTTTAATGGGGATCGTTCCATAAGTTCGACACAGCCAGCCGACCGGGCCCGGCACATCAACATAATCCGCGTACGCGAGCATTCGAATCGGACGGTCGGACATCATGATCAGCAGAATGCCGTCGAGCCAGGAAACGTGATTGCAGACCAGCAGCCCACCGCCTTCCTGAGGAATGTGTTCCTTTCCGACAACCTGGATGCGGTAAAAAAGGTGGCTGAACACCCACACCACAAATCGAATGGTCGCCTGAGGCAGCATCTGAAACGCGTAAATGATGACGGGAATCGTACCCAGTCCGCAGATCAGGAAGATCGAGCCGGCGCCCATCTTGAGGATGTTGCTCATGACGAAGAACAGGCCGGCAGCCACCATGATGAAGGCAAACGTCAGAAAGTTGGTGGCCGCCAGGATGGTTCCGCGGGTGGCCGTATCAGATCGATGCTGCAGGTTGGCCTCCAGGGGGATATCGAATAACCCCGCACTGAAGCCCAGTAGAAACAGCCACACACACGACCAGATGAATGCTGATTGCTCAACCGCTGGCAACGACGGATTGACAAAATAGCCGGACACGTAAAGTAGCGTGGCACTGATGGTGATTCCGGTGGCTCCCAGCGGCACGAGGCCCAGCTCGACTTTGCCTCCCGAGATGACTCCGGCGAAAACGCTGCCGCCGCCGAGCCCCAGAACAAGAGTGGCCATCAACAGCCCGATGGTGCTTTTTTCAAGACCGAGGACGTGTTCGGCGAACGGGTCGATATTCATCTGAGCCAGCGAAGCCAGCATCCAGAAGAAAGCAATACCAAGTGCCGTTCGAAACAGCGGTCGGCTCGATTTCAAAAGCCGAAGATCGCGAGCCGTTGCCGCGGCGAAATTCAGTTCGAGTTTTCGGCTTTTGTCAGCAACCGGAAGTCGTTCGATCAGCAGGCTGGTGAAGAGACCGACAATGGCGACTCCGACCAGAAGCATCGCGGGAATCTGCAGACTTTCCCAGGTCGGGTTGGTGATGTCCGGAGCGGTCGCCCCGTAAAGCCAGTACCCCAGAGCAGTCCCGGCCGCTGAAGCACCAACCGTCACCAGTCCCATGGCTCCGTTAGCTGGAGAAAGATGTTCGTGCGTGACGGTTTCAGGAATGGCTCCGTACTTTGCCGGACTGAATAGCGCACTCTGGCCGCCCATCAGGGCCACGACTGAAACCAGTAACCAGACATTACCCGACATAATCGCCAGCACACCCAGGATCATGATCGCGATTTCAGCGACTTTGCAGTTGACGATGACCGTCCGTTTGCTGAAGCGGTCGGCAAAGAATCCGGCGGGCACAGCCAGCAGAAGATAGGGCAGCGTGAAGACGGCAGCTCCGATTGCCAGTGCCGTTTCGTTTCCAAGCACCGGCTGAGCGATGCACACGGCGAAGAAACGGAACATGTTGTCGTTCAGCGCACCGAGCAACTGCGTGAACAGGATGCCGAGATAGCTTCTGGAACCGAGTCCGCCGCGCAGGTCGTTCGTTTCGGGTGCGATTTCTGAGACACTCATTGGGATTATTCCTCGCCGCGATGGAACGCGGATTTCGTTCGTTCAGTTTCCGGTGACGAGGGATCAGGGCGTCAACGAGGCAGAATAATAACGCACTGAAATACTGGAATTCGCTGGTTGCTGACGATCCCGATGTCAACTGCCGCGAAACTCTGATCGGCGGTTTCGCCATCGGAAATGCTAATCAGAACGATTCCGAGCCAAACGACCAACACCATCTGGCAGGATTTACCGAGAAGG
>JABMPE010000739.1 GCA_013203845.1 Rhodopirellula sp.
GCGAAGAGTGCCGAAGAACGTGACCCGCTGATCGCTCGCGGCAAAGAGCTGCGAACAGAAGTCGCCGCGGCGGAGGAAGAACTCGCTGGCGTCCAGTGTGAACTCGACGACCTGGTTTCTCAGATCCCGAACCTGTCGCATCCGGACGCTCCGGTCGGCAAGATCGACAAAGAGAACATCGAAGTCCGGCGCGTTGGCGAGCTGCCGGTCTTTGATTTCAAGCCGCTTGACCATGTCGAACTGGCCGCGAAGCACGACCTGATCGACTTTGAAGGCGGAGCACGCGTGGCCGGTTCAGGTTTCTACTTCCTGAAGAACGAAGCCGTGTTCCTCGAAATGGCTCTGATTCAGTTTGCCATCATGAAACTGCGGGACAAAGGCTTCACGGTTCACTCGACGCCGGACCTGGCTCGTCAGGAAGTGCTGCAGGGAACCGGCTACAATCCGCGCGGTGAAGAAACTCAGATTTACTCGATCGCCAATACGGATCTCAGCCTCGTAGCGACGGCTGAAATTCCGCTGGGCGGCCTGCTGAAAGATCAGATCATTGATCTGGAAAAGCTGCCGCTGAAGTACGCGGGTGTTTCGCACTGCTTCCGTACTGAAGCCGGTGCTGCCGGTAAAGCGTCGCGCGGCATCTATCGAGTCCACCAGTTCAGCAAGGTTGAAATCTTCGGCTTCACGGCTCCGGATCTCAAAGCGTCGAACGCGTTCCACGACGAGATCATTCAGATTGAAGAAGAGATCTTCCAGGAACTCGGTATTCCCTATCGGGTTGTTGATACCTGCACGGGCGACCTCGGCGGACCGGCTTACCGCAAGTTTGACCTGGAAGCCTGGATGCCCGGTCGCGGCGACGGCGGCGAGTTTGGCGAAGTCACGTCCGCGTCGAACTGCACCGACTACCAGGCTCGTCGACTCAGTATTCGAACCCGCGTCCCCGACAAAAAGGGCACGCAGTTCGTACACACGCTCAACGGAACAGCGGTCGCTGTCTCGCGAGCACTGGTCGCCATCCTCGAAAACTACCAGCGAGCCGACGGCACGATCGGCATCCCGGAAGTCCTGCAGAAATGGGTCGGTCGCGAGCAGATTGGTTAGTCGATTCAGCTCGAACTTTTCAACCACGAAAGACACTAAACACACGAAAAAAATCAAACCGATCCTTTCGTGTCTTTCGTGGTTCAAACTTTCATGAAGACATTTTGAGAATATCGCCATGCGAATTGCTTACCTCGACTGCTCCACAGGAATTGCTGGCGACATGACTCTGGCGGCGTTGATTGATGCCGGAGCGGACGAAGGTGTCATTCGCGCCGGCATTGCTTCGCTCGGTCTGGAAGGCGTCGAGCTGAAAACGGAGACCGTCGTCAAAGGCGGATTTCGATCGACCTACGTGAAGATCGAGCATCCCGAACAGCACGCTCATCGTCACCTGTCAGACATCGAAGAAATTCTCGACCGCGCCGACGCGATTACGGACAGCCAGAAGGCAATTGCCCGGGAAATCTTTCTCGCCGTTGCTCAGGCGGAAGCGAAGGTCCACGGCTCGACCATCGACAAGGTTCACTTCCACGAAGTGGGAGCGATCGATTCCATCGTCGACATCGTTGGCGTGGCGATGGGCTTTGACCTGCTGGGCATTGATGAAATTTACTGCAGCTACGTGCCCACCGGCAGCGGCAAAGTTCGGATCGATCACGGAGTTTGTCCGGTGCCGACTCCCGGAACGGCTGAACTGCTGAAAGGTGTTCCGCTGGCAGACGTTCCAATCGAGGCGGAACTCACAACACCGACCGGCGCGGCCATCGTGAAGACGCTGGTCGATCATTTCTCGAAGTCATTGCCTCCGATGACAGTCGAACAGGTCGGCTATGGAGCCGGCACGATGGATTTCCCCAGTCGAGCCAACATTCTGAGATTGTTCGTCGGCACAGCGATCGCATCCGCCGACTTTGATCAGGTCTACCTGTTGGAGACGAATCTCGACGATATTTCCGGCGAAATCATCGGCTACACCAAACAGAAACTGCTGGATGAAGGTGCTCTGGATGTCTTCAGCATGGCCGTCCAGATGAAGAAAGAACGGCCTGGGGTGATTCTGAGCGTGATTTGCCGGCCGGATCAGCTCGAAACAATGGAAACAATCATCTTTCACGAAACGGCGACTTTTGGTATCCGTCGCCAGTTGATCGAGCGTTCAAAACGGCTGAGAGAATCCATCACGATCGATTCCGACTGGGGACCGATTGAAGGGAAACTCGGCTGGCGGGAAGGCGAGCCGGCAGTGTTCACGCCGGAATTCGAATCCTGCTCGAAGATCGCTCAGGAACAGGGCATGCCTCTCCGCGAGGTGTACCGCACCATCGAAGCCTGGTATCAGCAGGCCGAGATGAACGAGGACGAAGCTCACGACCACGATCATGACTCACACGGTGAGCATACGCACGATCACGACCATGATCACCGGCATGACCACGACCATTCACATGATCACAGCCACGATCATGATCACGACCATAACCACGATCACGACGGCGGCCACGATCATGATCATGGCTGAAGCCAGGTGACCAGGACTCGTCACTGAATTAACGACACCGTCATGGATGACGAAATATGACTTCTTTCATCGGCGACATTCACCCGTTCGTGCTGGTTCTGTTTGTCGTGGGCTTTGGGTTCACGATGCGGCGAGCCGCTCACCGCCGCTGGCGTGGTCGCAAATACGACCCGATCGGAACCGCCACAAAGGAACTCGCATTGCGGCAGGCCAGTTCAGCAGCGCAGTTGTCGAAACACGAAGTCGAACTGCACGATATCGCCCGCGTGGCGGAAGCGAAGTTGCAGACAAAACTTGCGGTCATGGACGAGATGGTTCTGCAGGCCGATCGCGAAATTGAGCGGCTGGAAGCACTCCTGGAAGAGATTCGCGATGTGCCGACGCCACGTCTCGCCGAGTTTCGCGCGGACATCGCCGCTGCTGAAGACGGATCGGATTCTTTCGACAATTCGCCGGTCGAACCGGATCAGTTCATTCGTCTGCTGAGGCAGTCCGGTTATAACCCGGAAGAAATTGCCAACGCGACAAAGCGTCCCGTGGCCGACATCCGACGAATTCTCGGCGAGCCTGACGACGGGCAGTCAGACGCAGCCTGATTAATCTGTAGGCTGGCAACAAGGAGCGCCAGCGACGCAGTTCCGGCAATTCGATGACCTGTTTCCACTGCCGGAACAGCGCTTCGCTTGTTCCAGCCTACTTTCAACTCCAGACGAGCTGATCAGACAGAACCAGGCCGTGATCAAAGTCCTCCTGCTCATTCCGACTCTGGACCGTTCGGGCGCCGAAAAGCAGCTCACGCATCTGGCAATCGGTTTGCCTCGCGATGAATTTGATGTCGAAGTCGTCGCCCTGACCCGCGGCGGACCTTACGAAGAGCAACTGAAAGCCGCCGGAATCCCCCTGACAATCATCGGCAAACGGTGGAAGTTCGATCCATTTGCTCTGCGACGTCTTCGCAAGCTGATCGGCGAAAAGCAACCGGACATTCTGCATACCTGGCTATTCGCGGCGAACGCCTACGGACGCATAGCTGTGGGTTCCCGTGTCGCTGGCAACACCGCTCCCAGAGTTGTCGTGTCCGAACGCTGCGTTGATTCGTGGAAGGCGAACTGGCAACTCTGGTTCGACCGGAAACTGGCGCCGCGAACCGACCGTCTGACGGGAAACTCGCAGGCCGTCGCGGACTTTTACGCGGATCTCGGATTTCCGCGAGACCGGTTGCTCGTCATCCCGAACGGCATCGAGCCCGCGACAGGCTCGACGCGGACTCGGCAGTCCGTCTGCGACGAATTCGAATTTCCGGTCGATTCGAAAATCATCGGCTGTGTCGGTCGACTTGCTCCTCAGAAGCGCGTGTCCGATCTCATCTGGGCGATTGAGCTGCTGCAAAGCCTTCAGCCCACTTCGCGGCTGTTGATTATCGGCGAAGGCCCGCAACGGAAAGAACTGGAAGACTTTGCTCGAAACATTCGGCTGTCGGATGTGGTTCGGTTTGCCGGTCATCGCTCTGACGTTTCCAGCATCATCCCGCACATGGACCTGTTCTGCCTGGCGAGTGACTTCGAAGGTCAGTCCAACAGTCTGATGGAAGCGATGGCCAATTGTCTACCGGTCGTCGTCAGCAACATCGCTCCGAATCTGGAACTGGTCGAGCACGAGAAGACGGGGCTGGTCGTACCCGTCGGCGATCGCCCGGCCTTCACGCGAGCGTTCAATCAACTGATCAAAGACGAGTCACTCGCTGATTCGCTGGGGACGGCTGCGAGCGAGTACATTGTCCGGGAACACTCGTTCGAGAAAACCATCGCCGCTCACGTCGACCTTTACCGAAGTCTTGTCGATGACTGATGACACCTCACGAATCATTACCGGCGAAGACGGCGTTTCACGCTGCGGTTGGTGCGGCGAACATGCGGACTACATCGCTTACCATGATGACGAATGGGGCGTTCCCACAGTCGACGACCGACGTTTGTTCGAGAAAATCTGCCTGGAAGGCTTTCAGTCGGGGCTGAGCTGGCTCACGATCCTGCGGAAACGAGACAACTTTCGGCGCGCGTTCAAAGACTTCGATTTCGAGCAGGTCGCGAGATTTCGCAGTTCCAGTGTCGAACGACTGCTCAAAGATGCGGGCATTGTGCGGCATCGAGGAAAAATTGAATCGACGATTAACAATGCGAAGCACGCGTTAGAACTGGCCGACGAGTTCGGATCGCTGGCCGCGTTCTTCTGGAAATTCGAACCGGAAACGCATTCGCATTTCGACGGCAACGTCTCGCAGACGGCTGAGTCAAAGCTGATGAGCAAAGAGTTGAAGAAACGTGGCTGGTCGTTTGTTGGACCGACGACCGCGTATGCTTTCATGCAGTCGCTGGGCATTGTGAACGATCACCTGCCAGGCTGCGCGAGTTTCGAGACCGTCGAAAACATTCGACAAAAGTTCAAACGTCCCGACCCGAAATGAGAATTCCGCGTGAAGTTAAAACGGCTGCCCGAAGACTTTCAAGTCGACGAACTGTCGCAAGTCACTCCAGCGTCCGGCGAGTATTCGCTGTACCAGTTGACCAAGCAGTCGATCGGGACTCCCGAAGTGATCAACTCGGTTGTTGAGCGCTGGAAAATTCCTCGCCGACGTATCAGCTATGGCGGGCTCAAAGACAAACACGCGCTCACGACGCAGTTTGTGACGGTGCATCATGGTCCGCGAAAGCCGTTGTCGCAGAAGTCGTTCGAGCTTCTGTACCTCGGTCAGGTCAACGGACCTTTCACCGCGACTGACATCGACGGCAACCGATTCACGATCGTTCTGCGTGACATGACGACTGAAGAAGTCGAGCGTGCAAAAGTTGCTGCCGATGACGTGCGGCGCGACGGGCTGCCGAACTACTTCGACGACCAACGCTTCGGGTCTCTGGGCGTTTCCGGCGAATGGATCGCCAAAGAGTGGTGCCTTGGCAACTGGGAAAGAACGCTCTGGCTGGCACTGGCCGACCCGCATCCTGACGACCGATCCGACGACAAAAAGCAGAAGGCGATTCTGCGGGAACACTGGGGCCGCTGGGTGGAGTGCAAGCAGGCGCTGGACCGCTCGCACACTCGCAGCATCGTCACGTTTCTGGCGGACAAAGAAGCCGCAGGCAAGCTGATCGATTTCCGGGGAGCCTTCTGCAACCTGAACATCGATCTGCGAGGTCTCTACCTGTCCGCCTTTCAGAGCGTCCTCTGGAATCGCATGCTCGCACGCCGTCTCCAGGAAAACGCCGCGCCGGAATCGATCATCCCGTTCGAACTGAAAAGCGGTCCCGCCTGCTTTGTGACGGCTTTTTCGTCGTCGCCTGATCCTGAAGTTCCACCGCTGGAAGTCGAACTCCCCCTGCCCTCTGCCAGAGGAAAGCTGGACGATGGCCCCACGCTGGATCTGATCAACGCGGTCGTCGCTGAAGCTGGTCTTGAAAAACGGCAACTGCGAGTCAAATACCCACGCGACAGTTTCTTTTCCAAATCGAGCCGCAAAACGGTCATCGCGATACCCGAACTCAGCTTCGAATCAACCGACGACGAGCTGTATCCGCAGCGTCAAAAAGTCACCTTGGCCTTCGACCTCCCTCGCGGCAGCTACGCCACGATTCTGGTCAAACGACTGACGGCTTCCGCTGAAGCGTAAAACAAGAGGAACGACTGGATCCGTTCAAGTCAACGTTTGCCTTCGTGCGGTTTTCCAGTTTTCGGTTTGAGTGGGCCGAAGTTCTGGCCGGTTTTCTGTTGGCTGAGCTTCTTCTGTAGATGCCCGAATTTCGTGGCCGGTTTGCGGGTTGTTCGATGCTGTTTGCCGGGCATTGGGATTTCGCCTTTGTGCAGAGTTGCAGCGTCTGTCGAGCGCAGTGCTGGCGTACCCTTCTGAACCTGAGCCTGAAGACAAGTCTCCCGACTGTTTGACAATTCGGGCGTTGCGCAGTTCCCCGCTGAGAATTCTGTTCGATATACTCTCGTGCTACGATCCGGCGACGTCACTGGTCGGCCTGCCGTTAATTATGAAGTTTTACACTCTCTGGGTGCCATTCGGATGCTTGATTCTGAAGCTTCTCAACCGTCGAAGATTCTCATCTCTGACGACAATGAGCAGAACTGCGAACTCCTCGAAGCCTACCTGGCGGGCGAGGATTACGATATCGCCATGGCCTTCGATGGTCAGGAAACGATCGACAAGGTCGCGGAGTTTCATCCGGATATCATCCTGCTGGACATCATGATGCCTCGGATGAGCGGCTACGAAGTCTGCGAGAAGCTCAAAAAAGATCCGGCGACCACCAACATTCCGATTCTGATGGTCACCGCTCTGAACGAGATGGGCGACATCGAAAAAGCCGTCAACGCTGGCTGCGACGACTTCCTGACCAAACCAGTCAATCGGCTCGAACTGACGACACGCGTGAAATCGCTGCTCCGAGTCCGACACCTGACGAACGAACGCGACCGTCTGCTCGCTTACCTGAGGGAAGTCGATCAGGACGCGTCGCATCCCGGCGTGGCCGAGTAACGGGCGGCGTGGCTGAGGAACGACCGGTGTCGCCGGGTAACAGGTTCGAGGCTTATTCCGATCTGACTTTCTGCAAGGCCGAGTCGATGCGAGTCAGTACGGTTTCTTTGCCGACGATGACCAGGCAGTCGTACACACCGGGACCAGCGGGGGATCCGGTTGACGCGATTCGCAGCGCGTTGATCAGCAGGCCGGTACCGATTTCTTTCGACTCGGAAAACTGCTGCAGTGCCGTTTCCAGAGATTCGAGCGTCCAGTCGGACAGCTCCGCGAGAACCGATCGGAATTCGGCCAGCAGTTCCGGAACGTTGCCTTTGGCAACTCGCTTATTGAACGCTTTCTCGTCGTACTGAATTTCATCCTTGAAGAAGTAGCCGTACGTCAGGATGTCGCTGGCAACTTTGATACGGTCGCCCAGTGACTCGACAACCTGTCTGACTTTCGTGAGATCTTCGTCTGACAGATCCGCAGGAAGCAGGCCGGCCTTCTGCAGAAACGGAACGCAACGTTCAGTTCGTTCTGCGATCGGCAGTTCGTTCATCCAGTGAGCCTGGTAGCTCATCAGTTTTTCCGGATCGAACGCGGCCGACGCTTTGACGACTCGTTGCAGCGAGAAATTCTCGATCAGAAAATCGAGCGACATGAATTCGGTGGTTTCGTCGAATGACCAGCCGGTGCGACCGAGTGAGTTCAACAGGCCTGCCGGCAGAAAACCCGTCTGTTCGTAAAATTCGACCATCACCGGATTGAGAGCATCTTCGTCGAGACCGATCTGCGGCAGCACCTGGCTCGACAGGTCAAACAGAACCTTGAATGCCGGGCTCTTGCGGTACTTGTCGATGTCGCGTTTCGAAATTTTCTTCTTCGTGCCCGGAGCCATTACGAAGGGAATATGCGCGAACGTCGGAACCGATTCGCCGAGCGCTTCGTGCAACAACACCTGAATCGCTGTGTTCGAAAGATGCTCTTCAGCGCGGATGACGTGTGTGATTTTTAACTGCGCGTCGTCGACGACCGTCGCGAAGTTGTACAGCGGAGAGCCGTTGGAACGCATGATGTTGGGGTCGAACATCAGCGCGGCATCCCATTCGACGTGTCCGCGGATTTCGTCTTCAATCTCGATCTTCCGATCCTGCGGCACTTTGAAACGCAGCACCCAGGGATCGCCATTGTCGAGCCGCTGCTGAATGTCGGCGTCGCTCAGTTCCAGCGATCGTCGCATGGTTTCCGGTGGCTTGCCGTTTTCGCGAGCGGCTTCTTTGTCTGCCTGAACTTCTTCCGGAGTGTCGAAGCAGCGGTATGCTTTACCCTCGGCCAGCAGGCGGTCAGCGGCGGCTGTGTAGAAGTCACCGCGCTGTGACTGGAAGTATGGTCCGTAGTCTCCGCCCACTTCCGGGCCTTCGTCCCAATTAAGATTCAGCCAACGGAAGGCCTGCAGGATGGGGGCAAGAGCGTCGTCGACGTTCCGCTGCTGGTCGGTATCGTCGATCCGGAGGATGAATTGACCACCGTGCTTCTTCGCATAAAGCCAGTTAAACAGAGCGGTTCGCATCCCGCCAATGTGCATGTATCCAGTTGGGCTGGGAGCGAAACGCGTGCGAACTGTCATATTGGAGCCGGAAATTGAAGGCTGTTGCAGAGGGGCGATTGTCAAAACTGACGCAATGACGCGGGATAATAGGTGAGGGTTCAGACGGTCACAATCAGCACGTCGAACTACGAATTAGCACGACGCCGACCGGCAACGGATTGAGGAACCACGGAACACGCGGAATGACACGACGATGAAAAGACTTCTTCCTTGTCATTCCGTGTGTTTCGGGGATCAATTCTTTTTCTGTCGGATGGGCAGGAATTTGCAGGGGAGCTTTGCCGAAGTGCAGAAGGCTGAGATGCTGAAAACTTCCTGTTTTTCTGCGAGTTCAGCGTTCAATAACTCCGTCTGATTTGACGAGATTCCCGGTCGCTTGCGAGTCGTGGCAGTTTCTCGTGAGAATGCCCGTTCTGAATAATTCAGCCAGCCTCGGCTGTTTCAATCCTCACCGAACCGCCTCGCACGACGACTGCGACGGTCCTCCCTCCTTCCGGTCCTCAGGGTGCGTTATGAATCCCAACTTCCTTCGCTCCACACTTGTCGTGGCCGTGCTTGGTCTCACGACAAATCTGTTTGCAGCACAACCTGGTGACTGGCCTCAGTGGCGAGGTGCCAATAGCGACGGCCTATCGCAGGATAAGGGACTGCTCACCGAATGGCCTGAAGGTGGTCCGAAAGTCGCCTGGCAGATCGACACGATTGGCGACGGCTATTCATCGCTGGCGGTTGTCGACGGGCGAATCTTCACGCAGGGCAACGTGGATGGCGAAGGTCGCATCCTCTGTCTGAAAGAATCAGACGGTTCGGTCATCTGGTCGGTGCATCCTCCGCTTGAAACGAAACTGTACAAGCACGGCAAAGGGGATGGCGGACGAGGAACTCCGACAGTCGACAATGGACTGGTTTACGTGGAAGGCGGCGGCGGCGACGTTACTTGTCTGAAAGCGGAAACCGGCGAAGTCGTCTGGACGAAGCATCTCAAAGATGACTTTGGCGGAAGTGTTCCGGGCTGGGGATTCAGTGAAAGCCCGACAATCGACGGTGACAGAGTCATCGTCACACCCGGCGGATCAGAAGGAGCCGTCGTTGCTCTGAACAAGCTGACTGGCGACGTGGTCTGGCGCAGCGTCAATGTCGGAGACAAGGCTCACTACTGCACGGCTGTCGTGGTTGAGTCTCACGGCGTTCGGCAGATCATCACGTTCACAGGCGGAATCGGCGGCAGGAAAGATCCGGGAGCACCACCGCGCGTCATCGGCCTCGACGCAGAAACGGGCGATCTGCTGTGGTCGTACGACAAGTCGGCCAATCGGACGGCAAACGTTTCGACGCCGCTGTTTCACAACAACGCGGTATTCTCGGCATCGGCTTATGGAACCGGCGGCGGACTGGCTCGGCTGAAGAAATCCGACGATGGCTTTGTCGCGGAGCCGGCGTACTTCGAAACGAAGATTCAGAATCATCACGGTGGAATGGTGCTGGTTGACGGTTTCATTTACGGAACCGGCAGCAACACGCTGATGTGTATGAACTTCGAAACTGGCGAGATTGTCTGGCAGGATCGCAGCGCCGGAAAAGGTGCAGTCACTTACGCTGACGGGCACATCTATCTGTACGGCGAAAAGAACAAAGTGGCTCTGGTGGAAGCCAACCCGAAGGAATACGTAGAGAAAGGCATGTTCGACGTGGAGAAGGGCGAATTCCCGACCTGGGCTCATCCGGTCGTCGCGAACGGACGACTCTACCTGCGGGACATGGAAAAACTCACCGCCTACGACATCCGAAAATAATCTCGGCAAATAAGTTCGGCGACGGGTGGCGTAGTGTCTCGCGGAAACAGTACGTTCTGCGAGGGCAACAACACGGCGCGCCGTACGAACTCGACTTGCGACTACGAATCAACGTCATCGGGCGGAGCAGTGTAGGACGCATCAAAAACGGCAACCTTTATCCTTGGTTTCGTGGCATGGCTCGCTGATCTTTCTGACATCAACGATGGATAAATACCGGCGGAAGGCAGACCGTGAAATTCTTGTAACGGGTGGTTGAAATGGCACCATTTACTCGTTGGGGCTTGAGGAGAATAAGCAGCCCGCCAGGAGTTAAAGTCGTTCGTCCATCACCAAGAGACAACCTGATACTATTGTTTCTGTGTTGCGTTCTGGCGGTGGCTTACCTGTTGCATTCGGGATTGGAGGAGATTCTTCGAATCGTTTTGCTTCTGACCTGTGGTGTGATCTGCTTTGTGAGATATCGCAGAAGCAGTCGTTGAGCTTTCCCGCTTGAACTACGATTCGGCGTGGCCACCCGCAAATTTATCTCGACGTGGTGGCCGAGGTCCCAGTATCTGGTGCAGGGTGCAGGCGATCTTTGCGTTGTAGAGCTTGCGGCGGCGTGTTGACTGACGACGCACCACCTTTTCGAAATCGGGAAACGGCGTCAGCACGAAGAACGACCATGTTTCCAGTTTGCTGAACACACCGGCCATACTGCTGTAGAGTCGTTCGATTTCTGCCTCGTCTCCGAGACGCTCGCCGTACGGTGGATTGGTGATCACGCAGCCGTAATTCTTTTGCGAAGTCAGCTGGTAAAACGGTCGCTGTTGAAAGTGGATTGCATCGCCAACGCCTGCCCGGTTGGCATGATACCTGGCCATGCCGAGCACTTCGGGGTCGACATCATTCCCAATCAGCAGCTCTTCCGGATTCGGCTTTACCAGGTCTTTCGCCTCCTGCCAGGCCCGTTCCCAGACGTCGTCGGCAATCTGAGGCCAGTCGGTACAGGCGAACGATCGATTGATCCCCGGTGCGCGATTCGTCGCGATCAGGGCCGCTTCAATCGGAATGGTGCCGCTGCCGCAGAACGGATCGATCAGCGGACGCTCTGGATTCCAGACACTCAACTGCACCATCGCGGCGGCCAGCGTCTCGCGGAGCGGCGCTTTGGCAGTCAGCTTTCGATAGCCTCGCTTGTTAAGTCCCGCTCCTGACGTGTCGATCGTCAGTGTCACGTTGTCTTTCAGCACCGACACTTCGATCGGATAAAGTGGACCGGTTTCTTCGAACCAGTCGATCGCGTAGACAGAGCGAAGTCGTTCAACAATCGCTTTCTTCACGATACGCTGACAGTCCGGAACGCTGTGCAGCTGCGATTTTGACGAGCGGCCCGTCACGGGAAACTCGGCATCGCGCGGCAGCCATTGTTCCCACGGCAGGTCTCGTGTCCGATCAAACAGTTCACCAAAATCCCGAGCGGTAAACTCGCCCATCTGCAGGACAACCCGATCGGCACTCCGCAACCACAGGTTTGCGCGAACGATCGCCTCAACACCGCCGGTAAAGTGAACTCGACCGTCTTCTGACTTGAGGTCTGCGAAACCGAGGTCTTTCAACTCACGGGAAACGACGGCTTCGAGTCCAAAACCAATCCGAGCGGTCAGATGAAACGTGTTACTCACAACAGAACCCGATCGTGGTTTTCGAAAAACGCGAAGCCGCTGGACAGAATCGGAATTGATCAACCGCTGTTCTTCCGCAGAGTTGGATCCGTTCCGTGACTGGCCAATGTTCGACAGCCATTTACTTTGAGTCGACCGGCTGTTGATCGCTTTGTTGATCGCTGGCCGTCACCTCAGTTCGATGGCTTCTTTGAAGCAGCCATCGCATGGCCGGATAGGTCAGAACGCTGCTCACGATGGCCACCAGCAGGCACCCGACCAGCAACGGCGCCCCCAGTTCGGTAATCAGGGACAACGCTTGTTTCGACCAGTTATGGTGACGGTCGAATCGAATAATGGTCACAAAGTCTTCGTAAGTCACCGACGACGGAATGAAACAGGTCCCGACTTTGTAGTTGAACCAGTAAATAGGAACGAGCGTCAGCGGATTTGTGACGTAAACCGTCAGCACGGCGGCAATTTTATTGAACGTGAACAGCGGTCGCGTCAGGAAAGCGATGACCAGCACGATCATCATCTGGATACCGACCGTCGGAGTCATTCCGATAAACATCCCAATCGCGGTGCCGAGTGCAATTGAGTGCGGCGTGTCGTCCAGCATCAGAATGGAACGCAACAACGCTCGCGGCGTCATTCGAGGTTTCGGGATGTCGTCGATGCTGGTCGACATGTCTGCCCTGAATCGGAAGTGTTAAAGCAAACTCGACGTTACGTCGAACTCGCTGCAGCAGATATCGTCACCGTCACCAGTAAAGCCGTAGAAGATCACGAAAACGTCGAATCAGTAACGCGCGGGTCCAGCAAGACTGCTGTCCATTTTCCGGGTTCGTTTCCCGCAACGAAATCGTCTGCAATGAAATCCGAAAGCAGAATGGGCGAGTTGCGAGAGAGAAGCAATCCTGTCGTCATTTATTAGAGCCCGACTGGCGTGGAAAAAACCATCGACTGTTGATCTACGAAAAACGCCTCGTCATTGAGGGATGAACGAGGCGTCTTCGCAATAAGAAAACCACCTGGAACAACAGCCTGGCCCATCGAGAGCGATCGAGCATCTGGTTCCCCAGAAACCGCACCATCGCAATGCTGGCTCAGATCGCGTCCAATTCCGCCACATCGACGTTGTGCTTCGCGAAGAAGTCAGCAATCCATGCCTGATGAGTCTCAGATGCCTGAGCATTCGCCAGACGACTGTAAATCGGCGACATCGGGGCGTTCTCGGAGATGAACTGCTGTCTGACCGACGCGAGACCTGGATCATCTTTGCCGGATGGATTTCGAGCTTTAACATGGACCACGTAGTAAACATCCTTCGTGAAGTTTGGAATCACCACGACAGCGCCCACAGCGGCATCGGCCACCGTCTGCATGAAGTGGTCGTCCACGCCGTCAATGCCAGGAATAACGCCAAACTCAACCGTCGGCTGCGCAAACGGATTCATCTGCATTCCCTGCGACGACTGACGCAACCAGGTGAACGGTGGGCTGGAGATCACCGACAACGGTTCGTCACTCGTTGCTGCATCGACCGGCTGATTTTCAACCGGTTGTGGCTTACCGTTCGCCGCATTCGCCGGAGCGGCATCTGCGGCTGCTTCGTCCCCACAGGACTCTTTGTTCTCGGCTTCATCGGACGCTTTGCCTTCATCACTCTTCGATGCAGGGGCCGAGGTATCATCTGTTTTTGGAATTACCTCAGCTGGCGCTGATTTACCAAGAACAGACTGATCGGCGATGCCTTCGGCCATGGACACGATGCTGGACTCGGCAAATTTCGACGAGATTGCTTCCGCAAGGGACTTCGCACGTGCCTCGGCTTTTGGACGAGCGTTCTTCAGCCTCACCGCCTTTTCGACCTGATCGCGAACACCGGGCTCATCCAACGTCGGAACATGCTGTTCTTTTTCGCCAGCCGCCCAGAAAGCGTACCGGGTATCGTCGAACTGTCCTTGAGCCTCTTCCGGGACAAACAGGGTGGTCGCTCCCGTAAACAGTCGCGCGGCCGCTGTCTGCGGCTGAGTCTGGTTCATGAAGTTCGACGGATCGAACGGCTCGCGAGCGGTTCCCAGTCGATATTCTTTGTGGTCAATCAGTTCCTGGTGAGAGAGGAAATCCGTGACGTTGACGAATTTCAAACCGTTTGCAGCGGCATAAGCTTTTGCCTTCGCAGCAATACCGGCGGCGAGGTCTTCGTCTGAAATCTCAGGACTCGCCTCTCGCAGGTTAAATCGCCAGTCTTTGACGGCGGCAATAGCAGCAGTCATCTGCTTCTCGATTCTCGCTTCCGTTTTCTCACGCAGCATCAGATCGCGAATTTCATCCCGCACTTCTTCAAACGCGCGGTACTTAATCTCCGACAGCGCTGGCGTCGCTGGCTCTTCAGAACCCTCTTTCGGTGCGTCACCAGTCTCGGCAGGAGCTTTGTCGATCGGAGCGTCTTTGGAAGCCGCCTCCTTGGCTGCTGGCTCCTTGGCTGCCGCATCTTTTGTTGCGGGGTCCTTTGCTGCCGTTGCGTCCGTCGCCGTTGGCTCCGGCTTCGCTGAGGTTTCGGCTGCGGGCTTCTTTTCATCCTGCGGGCTGTCGGTCGCCGAGCTGTCTGCTTCCAGATCGTCGTCGCCACATTCTTTAGAAGGGTCAGGCTGCGAAGTCGCATCTGCGTCCGCCGGTTTTTCTTTCGGGGAAGCAGCGTCGGACGGTTTGGCGTCATCACCCTTCGGAGCATCCGCAGGAGCTTCACCATCCGGCTTTGCAGCGGGAGCAGCTTTCGCATCGCCAGAATTGGCAGGAGTTTCTGACGCTTCCGCATCTCCCGCTGGCGGTGTGGATTTTGTCGGAGCTGGCGGTGTCTTTTTTGTCGAGGCTGGCGGTTCACCAAATTTCAGCCCGCCATCGTCAAAGCCGGAATCCAGGTCGGGCAGAGTCTCGATCTTGTATTCCGTTTCTTTTCTCTCTTCGTAGCGAGCCTTCAGTTCTTCTTCTGGAATCTCGCCAACCAGCTTCTCGGCGGCTTCGTAGTCCGATTCGAACCAGGCAAGCTTCAGCCGGTCTGGCTGGATGAAACCAGGATTTTCGCCGGATGGGTAAACGCCCTTGAACGCCTCGAAGATCTGGTTGATCTCGGCATCGCTGGGCCGAGCGAGCTGTGCAGCGAAGGGTTCGACCGGGATCGCCACGGCATCAATCGAATGCCGAACGTTCAGCTTTTCGAAATCGCCCCAGTACTGATCCGGCATATGGACCAGTTCAGGATTCAACACCCGGTACGCAACCTGAGCACGCAGTTCGGATCGCAGCAGGTCGTAAAGTTCCGATTCGCCCAGTCCCATCTGACCACGAATCTCCGTCAGTTTCTTCCGGGTGATGCTGTTATCAGAAACTTCCTTGATGAAATTCGTGATGTATTCGTCGCTGATTTCGATGCCGAGCTGATCGGCTTCGTGTGCCAGCAGCTGCTTGATCACGACATCACGTGTTGACGTTTGACCGAATAGATACCGATCCATCAGAAAAGCGTAAGCATTTTCTTTCCGCTCGCGAAAAGCACCAGCGACGAACTGGTTGGCCATGTCTCGTTTCTGTTTCATTTCGAGCAGCTCATGATTGCTCAAACGGCCCAGAGAAGTCGAAACTCCACCCTGATTGGCTGACTGCGCAATGATGACTGCACCCGCGATTGCTCCCAGCACGGCTCCGACAGCGATGGTCGAGTAGCTGATGCCTCGCTCGTTCTGCGAACCCCACAGCCATGCGAGTGCGGCTCCGATGATGCCGAACAGGATGGGCATGATGGATGAGCTGTCCATCTTCGACACAGAGTCGAGAATGATGAATGCGAACATCGCAAGGCATGTCAGAACGACTGTCAAAATCTTCTGATTGCGACGAAAAACAGCGAACGGAGATGCCATTATGTGATTTTCCGACTGAGATAACGTTGGATGGTTGTTCTTGAAACTCGACGATCGAGAGGGCCGTTTATTGTGTCAAACCGGCTGGAACCCAATCGTTTGTTTAGCCGAATCTGCACCAAAGAAACGACGGAGTCTTGACAGGGCGTGAAAGAGTGGGATATCGGTTCCCGCCTGACGGCCATTCCTCCGCAAGTTGCAATCGCGGATTTTAGCCGGGGGCAGGATCGACACAAGGCCATCGCCAGACAGGCATTTGCGTCGAGCAAAGGCATGCGGAACCGGCTCCGGAACGATTTATCCGGTCACTTTGATCTCGCGTGTTGAAAGCCGCACTGCGGCGGGAAATCTGTCGCAGACATCGATGGATTTCAGAATTTACCTGAATTCGTCGAATTTGTTCTGGTATCGCAGACTGAGTACGGAATGAACACCTGGCTCCGAAAGTATGCCGAACCGAGTCGCAATCACACCTTGTGGTAACTGACAGTTTAAGTGGAAGGATCGCTTTCGTGGCGAAGTCCAAGTCGAAATACAAAGCTCTCGTCATCGTCGAATCTCCGGCGAAGGCGCGAAAGATCAGCGGATACCTCGGCAGCGACTACAAAGTCCTCGCCAGCATGGGACATGTTCGTGATCTTCCCAGTGGAGCCGCTGAGATCCCCAAAGCTGTCAAAAGCGAACCGTGGTCGAGAATCGGCATCAACGTCGACAGCGAATTCGAACCGCTCTACATCATTCCGAAGGGGAAGAAGAAGATCGTCGACGAACTGAAGGAGTCTCTGAAACAGTCCGACGAACTCATTCTGGCGACAGACGAAGACCGCGAAGGAGAGAGCATCGGCTGGCACCTTGTCGAGCTGCTCAAGCCAACCGTCCCAACCAGCCGGATGGTCTTCGGCGAAATCACGAAGAAGGCGATTCTCGAAGCGCTCGACCAGAAGCGGGATCTCGACAAAAACCTGGTTGAAGCGCAGGAAACACGCCGCGTCCTCGACCGACTGTTTGGCTACACGCTCAGCCCGTTGCTGTGGAAAAAGGTTGCACCGAAACTCTCAGCGGGCCGGGTTCAGTCCGTCGCAGTGAAGGTGCTGGTCGAGCGGGAAAAAGAACGAGCAAGATTCGTCAGCGCTGAATACTGGGACCTGAAAGCAGGACTGGAAACAGTCTCAGGCGGCAACTTTGACGCTGTGCTGCACAGCGTCGACGGCAAGCGAGTCGCCAGCGGTCGCGACTTCGACGAGAACACCGGCAAACTCAAACCCGGTGCGGACGTCGTGCTGCTGAATTCCGAACAGGCGTCTGCACTGCGTGACCGAATCGAAAAAACGGACTGGAACGTTGCGTCTGTTGAATCCCGCGAGCAGACGCGTCGTCCATATCCACCGTTCACGACGAGCACCCTGCAGCAGGAGTCCAACCGCAAACTGAACATGACGGCTCGCGCGACGATGCAGGCCGCTCAGCGGCTCTACGAAGAAGGTCACATTACTTACATGCGTACTGACAGTGTCACGCTGTCGAGCGAAGCCATCAACGCCGCGCGGGCGAGCGTCGACGCGCGGTACGGTGAGAACTTCCTCAGCCCGTCACCACGTACGTTTACGAATAAGTCAAAAGGTGCGCAGGAGGCTCACGAAGCCATCCGTCCTGCCGGCACCGAGATGAAAACCGCAGAAGAAATCGGCCTGACCGGCCAGGAAGCGCGGCTGTACTCGCTCATCTGGAAACGGACGATGGCGACACAGATGGCCGATGCGAAGCTGCTCTTTCAGACTGTCACCATCGCGGCGGATGAAGCCGAATTCCGGGCGACCGGGCGACACGTGGTCTTTCCTGGTTTCTTCCGGGCGTACGTTGAAGGTGTCGACGATCCTGAAGCCGCACTCGATGATCAGGAAAGTGCACTGCCGCCGCTGACGGAAGCCGAGAAACTGCAGCTGGAAAAACTGGAATCGCTCAGCCATGCCACCAAGCCGCCCGCGAGATTCACGGAAGCGACGCTGGTGGGGCAACTTGAATCCGAAGGAATCGGACGACCGAGTACCTACGCGAGTATCATCGGCACCATTCAGGACCGCGGGTACGTCGTTAAGCAAGGCAGCCAGCTCGTCCCAACCTTCACCGCGATGGCGGTCACACAGTTGCTGCAGAATCACTTCTCGCATCTTGTCGATTACAAGTTTACGGCTTTGATGGAACAGCAACTCGACGAAGTCGCGTCAGGCGAAGCGGAGCGGTTGCCGTATCTGAGAAGGTTTTATCACGGCGATGAAGGGCTTGATCAGCAGGTCAAAAGCAAAGAAGAAGGTATTGATCCGCGAGTTGCATGCACCCTTCATCTTGAGCATGTGACGCCGGACATTCGAGTCGGCAAGTTTGGCCCGTATGTGCAGGTTGAACAGGAAGACGGCGAGTCTGTCAGCGTCTCGCTGCCTGCTGAGATCGCACCCGCCGATGTTACCAACGAGTTGACAACCAAACTGATCGAAAGAAAAAAAGCGGGCCCGCAATCACTCGGCATGCATCCGGAAGAAGGACTTCCCGTCTTCGTAAAACAGGGTCCGTTTGGCACGTACCTGCAACTGGGTGACGACCCGAAGGATGAAGATTCTCCCAAGCCGAAACGTTGCAGCGTCCCGAAGCATGTTGAACCGGAAGACATCACTCTGGATATCGCGCTGCAGTATCTGGCCCTGCCGCGGCGACTGGGACAGCATCCGGAAACCGGTAATGTCGTCAATTCGGGCCTCGGAAAATTTGGACCGTACGTCACGAGTCGCAAGGACGGACGACAGGTTTATAAGTCACTGACCAAAGACCACGATGTCCTGACGGTTAATCTTGAAACGGCAGTTCAACTTCTCGCTGACGTCAAACCGCGAGGTCCCGCGCCTCCAATCCGCGAACTCGGCAAACACCCCGATGACGAAGAAATCATCGGCGTCTATGAAGGTCGCTACGGACCGTACGTGAAACACGGCAAAATCTACGCGTCGCTGCCGAAGGACCTTGAAATCGAATCGGTAACGCTGGAACGAGCCCTCGACCTGATCGCGGTTAAAGCCGCACAGAC
>JABMPE010000740.1 GCA_013203845.1 Rhodopirellula sp.
AGTCGTCAGTGCTTCGAACGCGTCGTCAGAAAATCCAGGGCAGATAATCGCTTCGACAAACCGACCGGGTTCGCATAGCAGTTCGGCGGTCGCCAGATCAAGCTCTCGATTGAAGCTGATGATCGATCCAAACGCGCTGACCGGGTCGCCCGCGTAAGCATTCGTAAACGCTTCGGCGAGCGTCGAAGCGATCGCACAGCCGCACGGGTTGTTGTGTTTGAGCACCGCCGCCGCCGGCTCTTCAAAGTCTTTGACAATGGCGATGGCCGCGTCGAGATCCAGCAGGTTGTTATAGGAAAGTTCTTTGCCGTTGAGCTGCTCCGCCGCCGCCAGAGACGAATCGGCGAATGAAGGCTCGACGTAGAATGAGGCTCGCTGATGAGGGTTCTCGCCGTACCGCAACGGCGATCGCTTTTCGAAGGTCAGTGCCAGCGTTTTTGGGAAGTCGGTCAAATCTTCTGGCGAGTCCGATTCGTCGCTGGCGACTGCTTCGCTGGCGACGAGTTTGTGCATGTAGTTGGCGATGGCCCGGTCGTAACGAGCGGTCATCTCGAACGCCGCGGCTGTCAGCTCGCGTCGGAAACCGTCGCTTAGTTTGCCGTCGCCCTGCAGCGACGCCAGCACTCGTTCATACTGACACGGTGAGGTCACAACGCCGACATACGCGTGATTCTTCGCCGCCGACCGGACCATGCTCGGGCCACCAATGTCGATGTTCTCGATGGCGTCCGCGACAGTCACGTCCGGCTTCGCAATCGTCTGCTCGAACGGGTAAAGATTCACGACGACCAGTTCGAAAGGAATGATGCCGTGTTCGGCGATGGCGGCGGCATCGTCGGCCAGATCGGGTCGTCCGAGAATCGCTCCATGAACTTTGGGATGCAGCGTCTTGACGCGACCGTCCATGATCTCGGGAAAATTCGTGTAACTCGAAATGTCCTGAACAGGGATCCCGGCAGCTTCAATCGCCTTGCGTGTTCCACCTGTGGAAATAATCTCGAAACCCAGCTCGACAAGACCTTTTACAAAGGAATCGATACCGGTTTTATCGCTGACGCTGACGAGTGCTCGTCTGGGAAATGATTCGCTCATGACAACCTGAAAGTGGTAGAGGGTCCAAGATCTGCAAAAAACGGCCCGATCAGCGGGCTCTGCGAGTTCTCGCAGATCGCCTGCCCATTTTCCAGCAGCCGCGGAAGAAGTGAGAATTGGCCAAAGTCAGTGACAACTTAGCCGCAGCCTTCGTGCTGGTCGTAAGGCCTGGTTAAGCTATCCAGCTAATCTGTGTTGAGGCATCGACTTCAATCAGGACTTCTCAACCACGAAAAAGACGAAATTCACGAAAACGGCTCGGGCAGAATTCCATTTTGTGTATTTCGTCTTTTTCGTGGTTTCTAAATTCACGCCTGTCCAGAGTGTGCCGGTGCGACTTTCTAAGAGGTCTCCAGTAACCATCATGAAGCAACTCGCCAGACTGATCCTGTTCGTAGTAATTGCCTTTGGCAGTTCAATCACCCTCGAAGCCGCGCCGAAACCCAACGTTCTTCTGATCATGGCGGACGATCTGGGATTCTCTGATCTGGGCTGTTACGGCGGCGAGATCGCGACGCCTAACCTCGACTCGATCGCGCAGAACGGATTGCGGTTCACTCGGTTTTACAACACCGCCAGATGCTGGCCGACGCGGGGAGCGTTGCTGACCGGCTACTACGCTCAGCAGATCCGCCGCGACACGTTGCCGGGCATTCCGTCGGGCGGCGGAGCTCGAGGGCAGCGACCGGATTGGGCCGTTCTCGCGCCGAAACTTTTGAAACCAGCTGGCTACCGTTCGTACCACACCGGCAAGTGGCACATTGACGGGATGCCTGTCGAGAACGGCTTTGATCATTCTTACCTGCTGCAGGATCAGGGACGATTCTTTAATCCGACCCGACATTCGAAAGACGATGTCCCACTGCCTCCGGTTAAGAAAGGGACCAATTTTTACGCGACGACGGCGCTGGCCGATCACGCCATTGAAGTCCTGACCGAACATCACGAGCAGCACGCTGAATCGCCGTTCTTTCATTACCTCGCGTTTGCAGCTCCGCATTTCCCGCTGCACGCGCTGCCGGAAGACATCGCTCTTTACAAAGACACCTACACGGAAGGCTGGGAGTCGATCCGGCAGAAACGCTGGCAGCGGATGCAGAAGATGGGACTGCTGGAGGCGGCGGGTGTGAAAGAGTTGTCGCGAGTCGAACGTGACCTCGGTCCGCCGTACCACTTTCCGCAGGCGTTCGAGATCCTTGGAAATGGCGAAGTCAACAAGCCGCTCCCGTGGAACAGTCTCACCGATGAGCAGAAGCAGTTTCAGACCACAAAGATGTCGATCCATGCCGCGATGATTCATCGCATGGATATTGAGATCGGTCGCGTCTTTGATCAGATCAGAAAGATGGGCCAGTGGGAAAACACGCTGGTCGTCTTTCTCTCCGATAACGGTGCCAGCGCGGAAATCATGGTTCGCGACGACGGGCACGATCCGCAGGCGTCACCCGGTTCCGCCGCCACGTATCTGTGTCTCGGCCCCGGTTGGTCGACCACCTGCAACACGCCGTTTCGTCGTCACAAGACGTGGACGCACGAAGGCGGCATATCGACTCCGTTTCTGATGTCATGGCTACAAGGCATTAAGGCTCGCGGCGAATTCCGCCGCAGCGTGGGACACGTGATCGACGTCGTGCCGACCGTGCTGGAACTCGCCGGGGCCAGGACGCTGGAAGACTCGCAGCCCGCGCCGGGCAAAAGCCTGGTTCCGGTTTTCACGGAAGATGAATCGGTCAAGCACGAATCGTTGTGGTGGTTTCACGATGGTCACAAGGCGATTCGTATCGGCGACTGGAAAGCGGTTGCTCCGATCGGCGAACCGTGGGAGCTGTACAATTTCGCCGACGATCGTGATGAGTCGACCGACCTGGCGATCCCTGAAGCCGATCGTCTGAAAGTACTCGTGACCGAATGGAATCGCCAGTTGGCTGAGTTCACCGAACTCGCGTCGCGAGACCTGCCGGCGAACGTGCGGAAGAAAGTTGACGTCGCGAACAATCGCTCGCCAGTCATGAACAAGGCACAGGCTGATGCAAAACCAAAACGTCGCCAGGTGTTGCTCGGCGGCAAGTCGTTTCTACTGAACGGTCGGCATGCGTTTCTGATGTCGCCGAAAACGGCGTTCGAAGGCGACGGCGGGAAACCGTGGATCTTTTACGGACCAACGCTGGCTCCGTATCCCGACCAGGCCGAAAGCTGGATGCATCAGCAGTTTCTCGATGCCGGCATCGCGGTGGCGGGCATCGACGTCGGAGAAGCTTACGGCAGTCCTCACGCGTTTCCTCATTTCGAAGCGCTGTACCAGGAGATGGTGAATCAGGGTTACTCGAAAAAGCCCGCACTGCTTGGTCGCAGTCGTGGAGGTCTTTGGGTGAGCAGTTGGGCCATTGAACATCCCGACCGAGTTGCCGGCATCGGCGGGATTTATCCGGTCTACGATTACACGACTTATCCGGGAGTGGCGCGTGCCGCGACCGTTTACGGATTGTCGCCTGATGAACTGCTCGCGCAGCAGGACAAGCTGAACCCGATCAAACGCGCGAGCGAACTGGCCAAAGCGAAGATTCCGGTGTTTATCATTCACGGAACCGACGACAAGGTGGTGCCGATCGCTCAGAACTCTGAAGCGTTGCAGAAAGCATACGCCGACAATGGAGTCGCCAACCTGATCCACATCATCAAAGCGGAAGGGCAAGGCCACAGCTTCTGGCCAGGATTCTTCACTTGCCAGGAACTGGTTGATTTCCTCATCGCGAAATCGAAAGTCGGAGCCGAATAATTTTGTTGGAAAATCGAGGAACGGTCATTCGATGCACCTTTTTCTCTGCGTTTTTTGCCTCAGCGACCTCAGCGTTATAGAGTCAGCATGACCAGAAAAATGCTCCTGAAATCACTACCTTTTCTTGTGCTGGTCGTCTCAGTTCTTGCGGCCAGTGTTGCGCACACCGCCGAACCATCGGAAGGCGAGAAGCTGTTTGCGCTGAAAGTGAAGTCGCTCTTTGCCGAAAAGTGCATCGCCTGCCACGGAGAGGATCCCGAAGAAATCGCGGGCGGCTTCGATATGCGTTCTCGCAAGGCAATGTTGAAGGGCGGCGAAAGTTTTGCGGAAGAAGTTCTGCTCCCCGGCAAGGGTGAAAAGAGTTTTCTCTACATCGCGACGACGCGTTCGGAAGAAGGTTTTGAGATGCCTCCGAAGGAAGCCGAGCGGCTGACGCAGGAGCAGACCAGGTGGATTCGCGACTGGATCAACGCCGGCGCACCGTGGCCGGACGAAACTCGCGTCGCCGAAATTCAGCACCAGTATGCCGAAGGTGTCATCGTCGAAACGTCTGGAGGCCTGAGCGACGACTGGATCAACCGTCGTTACAAGCCGGAACATCTCTGGGCTTACCAGCCGCTCAACGTCGAGGATGTGCCGAAGTTGGCTCATCCGGTCGACTGGTTTATTGATCGGAAGCTAAAGGAAATTGAACTGTCGCCAGCGCCGGTGGCGTCGCCTCGCGAACTGGTTCGACGACTCAGTTTCGGAGTGACCGGTCTGCCGCCTGCTCCGGAAGATGCGGCACGTTTCGAAGTCGAAGCGAAGAACGATGTGAATGCGGCGGTGCTCAACTATTCGCGTAAGCTGATGGCGACGCCTCATTATGGCGAACACTTTGGTCGGCAATGGCTGGATGTCGCGAGGTATGCTGATTCTGCCGGCTTTGCCAACGACTACTCCCGCCCCAACGCCTGGCGGTATCGCGACTATGTTGTGCGAGTGTTCAACAACGACAAGCCGTACGACGATTTCGTGCGTGAACAGATTGCGGGCGACGAAATCGATGCCAGCGATTCGGAAAAGCTCATCGCCACAGGCTTCCTGAGAATGGGGCCGTGGGAGCAGACCGGCATGAGCGTCTTTCGCATCACTCGTCAGCAATGGCTCGACGACGTAACCGATTCTGTCGGCCAGACATTTCTGGGCCACGCTCTGCAATGTGCGAAATGCCACGATCACAAGTTCGACCCAATTCCCACACGCGATTACTACAGCATGATGGCGGTCTTCTCGACGACTCAGTTTGTCGAGCGAGACGCTCCGTTTGCGACGGTGGAAAATCGAACGGGCTTTGAGCAGGCGACCGATTGGGTTCGGGCCAAGATCGCGGCGTATCAGAAAGAAAGAGATGACCTCAACGCTCGCATTCAGAGGAATCGAAAGAACGAAACGGGAAACGCCAAAGTCGGAGACAATGGTCTGGATCCTGGCGACGAAGCGTCACTCGCGCGCATGAACAAAAACATTACCCGGCACAACTGGGAATACGACCGGATCAGACCGATCGCCTTCAGTGTTCATACCGGCAAAACGATCGAACGAAGAAACGTCGGCAGTCGAATTGAAATGCCGGATGATCCGTGGGGCAAAGGCTCTCTTGAAGCAGACACGATTCTGACCGGCGGCGATGCGTATACGCGAGGCGATGCTGTCAAGCCGGGGCCCATCAGTGCGGCGACGAAACTCGGTGAAATGCCAGCCGCATCGTTTCCCGATGGTCGCGGGAAACGACGTCTCGCTCTGGCTGAATGGATTGTCGATCAGCGAAATCCGTTGACGGCGCGAGTCATGGTCAATCGTGTCTGGGCGTGGCACTTTGGCAGGGGACTCGCGGGCAACCCGAACAACTTCGGAGCAACCGGCAAGCTGCCGACACATCCGGCGTTGCTTGATTATCTCGCGGACTGGTTCATGAGACACGACTGGTCTGTCAAAAAACTGAACGAGCTGATTCTGACTTCGGAAACGTATCGACGAAGTTCGCGGCACCCTAATCCTGAAACGCTCGACGCAAAAGATCCGAAACGAGACTTCTACGCAACACATCTACCGCGACGATTAACGGCGGAGGAGTTGCGTGACTCGATGCTGGCGGCCAGCGGCGAACTCAATCGACAGGTCGGGGGCATCCCGTGTCGCCCCGACATCAATCGCGAAGTCGCCATGCAGCCGCGTCAGATCATGGGCGGCACGGCGTCGGTGTATGAACCCGATCCGTTGCCGGAACAACGCAATCGAAGAAGCATCTATGCCGAAAAGATTCGCGGATTGCGTGATCCGTTTCTGGAAGCATTCAATCAGCCGGGTCCGGACAAGTCCTGCGAGCTTCGGGAAACATCCACCGTCGCCCCTCAGGCGCTGACACTGTTCAACGCGGAAGAAGTTCAGGATCGCTCGCTGGCGCTGGCTGCGAGGTTGATCAATGAAGTCGGCGACGCGGCAGTGTCGGATGACGCCGTCGTGAGGCGTGCGTTCGAACTGGCTCTGGGGCGTGGTCCAACCACCGATGAGCTGCAAGCCTGCCTGGCTCACTGGTCCGCGGCCGCGAAAGAGGAAATCGGCAAGCATTACGAACGGCGGAAGATTTCCAGCCGTATTAAACGCACGGTGATGGCCGAGAAAACCGGTGAGCCTTACGACTTTTTCGAGTTCATGCCTGCTTACGAACACTACGTTCCGGATCTCCAACCGGGCGAGGCGAACGCTCGCACACGCGGCCTCAGCCACGTCTGCCTGGTGATCTTTAACCTGAACGAATTCGCGTACATCGATTGATCATGAATACTCACTCATCCAACACAGCGATACCTGGTCGTCGAGACTTTCTCTATGGCCTGGGAGCCGGTCTGGGCTCAGTCGCTTTTTCGTCGTTGCTGGCGGCGGAGAATCAGGGGTCGTCGTCGGTCGGAAAGCCTCATCTGCCTGCCAGGGCGAAGCGGTGTATCTTCCTCTTTATGGAAGGAGGACCATCTCACCTGGACACGTTCGATCCAAAAATTGAACTGACCAAACGGCACCTGCAGGAGTTCTCGCGATCGGGAGAGCAGGAAAGTGCGATGTCGTCTGGCAAGCGGTACTTCGTCAAAAGTCCGTTCGACTTTATCAAAGCCGGTGAATGCGGCGCGGACATCTGCACCGAGTGGACTCACCTGAAAGAACGAGTCGATGACATCTGCTTCTTCCGCGGCGCGAAAGTCGAATCGGTCAACCACCCGACTGCGTGTTACCACGTCAACACGGGCAACCGATTTGGAGGCGATCCGGGAGTCGGCGCGTGGGTCAATTACGGACTGGGAACTGATAACCAAAACCTGCCCGGTTTTGTTGTGCTGCCGCGATCGAGTTATCCCCAGGGCGGAGCGGCTAACTGGTCGAACGGTTTTCTGCCGGCTCAGTTTCAAGGTACTCCACTGCGTCCCGAAGGAAGCCCGATTCTTGACCTCAATCCACCGCCGGGCGTCACTCGCGAACGGCAGCGAAATAATCTCGACCTGCTCGCCGTTCTGAACAACAAGCATCTGGAACAACGTTCTGGTCGCAGTGATCTGGAAGCCCGCATGAGTTCTTACGAACTCGCTTACCGAATGCAGACCGAAGTGCCCGGCGTTCTGAACCTGGACGGCGAAACGAAGGACACGCTCGACCTGTACGGCATCGGTGATGCGAAGACCGACGCATTCGGGCGGAAGTGTCTGCTCGCCAGACGGCTTGTCGAAAAGGGCGTTCGCTTCGTGCAGGCCTACGCCGGCAACTGGGACAGCCATGACTACATTCAGCGCGCTCATGGATCACTGATCCGTTCCGTCGATCGACCCATCGCGGCATTGCTGCGCGATCTGAAAGAGCGAGGCCTGCTCAACGACACACTGGTCGTCTTCTGTGGAGAGTTTGGTCGCACTCCTGACAACGGGTTTCGAGGTGGCGGGAAATCCTACGGTCGCGATCACAACGCCAAAGCGATGGCCATGTGGTTTGCCGGCGGCGGCACCAACGCGGGCCACACCATCGGAGCGACGGACGAAGTCGGTGGTGAGGCCGTTGAATGCGTGCATCACATCCGCGACGTCCACGTCACGCTGCTGCACCTGATGGGTCTGGATGACAACCGCCTGACGTACTACCACGCTGGTCGCTTCAAACAACTCAGCCAGTTCGGCGGCAAGGTGATCCACGAACTGATTGCTTAATTGGACAGTGCCACTTTCGGTCGCTGTTCAAGACGCGTCGTGCTGGTATGCCCGTGTATTTCGCCAAAGTGACGCTGTCCAATTAAGGACGTGCTTTCAGACACAAAATGATATCTGAGAGGGTGACCAACACGTCGCTCTACAGACAGCGGAATTCATCCAGGAAGCTGGGTTCTCGGTCGTTAAGATTGCAGTAGGCTGCAGGGATTTCCGTGTTTACCCCCGTCATACGGCCTGTTTCATTACTCAAAGAAGGAGCGGGAAGATGCTCAGTTCGACGTTAATTCCGTTGGTTGTGTTGAGTTTTTTCGGTGAGAACGAACCAGTGCAGAAGAGCCAGATCGCGACTCCTGTCGAAACGAAAAGCCTTGCTCCTGCCACACCGGAACGGTCATCGCTCAGGGCTCGTCGAACAACAGCCTCGTCTGACGGAGCGATCAATATTGGATTTGCGTACGACCCCTATCAGGGGAATTATGACGGAGTGGTTGGCTCACCCGGCGACGTCTGGAACTTCGTCGACATCGGCACGACGGCTGTCGACTATCTGAGACATCCCAACGCGACAGGCAGTACGGTTCGGCTGCGGATCAGTCGACACGATGGCGAGTGGGCGATCAAAGGCCACTCGGGAATCTTCCAGGGTTACATCTATCACAACTGCCGCTGCGTCGATCTTGAGGCGACTCTTCTGGACCTCGCACCGGCACGGTACAAGGCTTACGTCTATGCACACGGCGACGCTCCCAATCAGAATGCGAAGATCGAAATCATCGTCGGTGATCGAAGTATTGGTCAGAAAGCCACAGCGAACACTGGTAGCTGGGAGTTTCGTTCGAAAGAGTTCGAAGAAGGCGTGCAGTACGTGAGTTTCGAATTCGACGTTCCACCCGGTAAGAATGTGCGGATCATCAGTCACCGGGACGGCAGCGACTATTCGATGTTCAATGCCATTCAGCTGGTGCCAATTGCTGAGTAGGCGACCGGGCGTACGACCGCGACGACTCACGCGAGGAATCCGGCATGGCGGTCTGGCAAAAATCTGTTCTGGACCGTGAGTTCATGAAAACCGTCTGGGCCGCCGCCTGCCTCAAAATGCACTGATTCAATCTGGGACGCGTATTCAGGGGCTGACAAACAACCGGTCGGCGAAAGCGAAATCTCGGGGACTTCTCAGCTTGCCAATTCAGATGTTTGTCGGCTTCTAAAGTTTCTGCGGACGCGTTTGACAGGTCCTTCCAGAGTCTCCCGCTGACGACGCCACCAGAAAGTGTGTGTTTAGATAATGCGTCAATCGATGTCATTTTCGGTAGATCGAGCATCATCAACACCAGCCCGGAGGAAATCAGTCGTCACGGCAGCGTTTCACTTTGACGATTGAGTGTTGGCGTGCCAGGTAAATCATACAGGAATGTGTCCGACAGCCGTTTTTGGTCAAACACTGAACAAAAAGGCTCGCGAGAAGGCGTTGAGTGTGATCCGGAAAATCCGAATCAGATGACCAACCTGCCAGGTATGCAAATATGAAAACGTTAGTCAGCGGCCCGCCGATCTCAAAAAAGGCGCAGGAAGTTCTCGACATGCTCGACCGCTGGGACGAGCGGCTGCAGGAGCACCTCGACGCAAAACGTAACCAGCCGCGATCTAAATTCCGTCGCCGAGTGACGATCTCAGTGCCCGAGTCCACTTCCCAGGAAGATGAAGGTCCCGAGGCAGTACCTCTGGAAATTGAAGCCATCAGCCGAAATCTGTCACAGGCAGGAATGGCATTGATCTCGCAGCATGAGATCAAAGAACGCCATGTCACGATCTGCCTGAATCCGGACGCAGGTGGAAACCAGACTCTGCGTGGCGAGAAAGTGCGCACTCGCCAGGCCCAGAATAATTTCTGGGAGTATGGTTTCCTGTTTGTAGAACAAGCCACGGACACGGAATAGGCAGCTGCGTCGCCGGATAAAGACTCCTTATGCGTGCTGTCCTGGCGGGCGTGGCTCGTGAGCCGTTATGGGGAAGCCGTTGCAGAATGGAAGAGGTTGGATCGTTCGTTGAATGGGGCAAGCGTCTCTTCTGAGATCACACTCAGCGGAACCCGACCACTCGCCCGATCTGGACGGACTCGCCAGTAGACGCCCTGCCTCGCGGAGGAGCTGCAGACGCAACCATTCAGCTCAATCCGTAGAGAGTGCTGAATCGATTTCGCAGATGCCTCATCAGTGGCTCATGCGAAAGTGGCTGGCCCGTTACGTGTTCCACGAGTTCGCTTGCTGAATACTGTTTGCCTGGCTGATGAATTTTCTCGTTGAGCCATCTTTTCAGAGGCTGATACTCGCCTTGAGCAAACTGCTCGTGCAGGCCGCCGAGTTCCTGATCAGCAGTTTCGAAGAACTGCGCCGCATACATGTTGCCCAGGGCGTACGTTGGGAAATAACCCAGCAGGCCGGCACTCCAGTGAATGTCCTGCAGGCAGCCGTGCGAGTCATCGTCGGGCGTGATGCCGAAGTAGCGTGTGAAGGTTTCGTTCCAGACTCCGGGCAATTCGGCTGGCTGGAGATCGCCGGTGAGCATCGCTTGCTCCAGTTCGAAACGCAGCATGATATGCAGGTTGTAGGTGACTTCGTCCGCTTCGACGCGGATGAACGATGGCCGGACATCATTAACCGCCCAGTGAAACTCGTCCTGCGTAACGTCCGAAAGTGCTGCGGGAAATGCGGCCTGCGCCTTCGGGAAAAAGTGTTGCCAGAACGCCGGGCTGCGACCAACCAGGTTCTCCCACATGCGCGATTGCGATTCGTGGATCCCCAGTGACACCGTTTCCCCCATCGCTGTGCCGAACGCGTCTTTATTGAGACCCTGCTCGTAGATGCCATGCCCGGCTTCGTGCAGCGTTCCGAAGAACGCACCGGGAAAATGGTGCTCGTCGTAGCGAGTGGTCAGGCGGCAGTCGCCTGGTCCGAACCCGCTGCAGAACGGGTGAGCGGCCACGTCCAGTCGCCCGGCGTCGAAACAGAATCCGATAGCTGTCGCAGCATTGATACCGAACTGACGCTGAGCGTCCACCGGATACGACCGTGTGATGATGGTGGTGTCTGGCTGCCGTCCTGATTCTCGAATGGCCGCAACCAGTGGAACCAGTTCGTCTCGCAACGGTTCGAACGCGGCCTGAATGCTGGCCGCTGTCGCGCCCGGTTCGTAGTCGTCGAGCAGCGCATCGTACGGCTGCCCGTCTCCGTAACCGATGGCTTCCGCTTCTTCGCGTTTCAGGTTGAGTGCTTTGGTCAGCCAGGGTTCAAACGCCGAATAGTCGGATTGCTTCCTCGCGTCGACCCAGGCCTGCTGAGCCAGTGTCGTCACTCGGGAAAGTTCTTCGACTAACTGCTGCGGAAGCTTCGTCGCGCGATCATACGAACGGCGAGCATGTTTGACGTTGACCCTCGCGGCAGAACCTTCGGTGCCCAGGTCGTCAGCCGCTTCGAGTTCGGAAAGCAGTTCGCCGATTCGCGGATGCGTCGCCTGTTCGTGCGTCATGCCGGCCAGCAGTGCCAGCTGTCCGGCTCGGTGTTCACCGCCCGCCGGAGGCAGATTCACCTGCTCGTCCCATCCCAGCACTGCCGAGCATGACCCCAGCAGCGACGTCTTCTTCAGGCGTTCGATGAGTTCTGAGTAAAGTTCCTGAGTCGCAGCCATAGTCGATCCTTCAATGCTTAACGTGAATCCGCAGGTCGTGAGTCACGCATGATTGCGGACAGAGACGCCTCTGACGAGCGAGTCAACGTACATGTGGCCGGGTCTGAAACTCGTCCCCGCGCAGCCATTCCGTCCGAACTCGCGATGCCGGCCCGGTTTCGCCAGGATACCGCCCCTGTTTTGATTCTCTGTTCCATTCTGTAAATCCTCAGCTCGACGGAACGACATTCATGGCGAAATTTCTGACGGCTCCCGATCCGAATGAAACTGGCTGGCCCAAAGGCGTCAAGTACATCATTGGGAACGAAGGCTGCGAACGGTTCAGCTTTTACGGGATGAAGTCGATCCTGCAGGTTCACCTGACGATATTGTTTGTCGCGGGTGGCATGTACAAAGAACTCGGCGAAGAGAACGCTCAGGAGATGGTTCACCTGTTTGTCGCGGGCGTGTATGCCTTTCCGATGATCGGAGCCATCATTGCCGACCGACTGTTGGGGAAATATCACACGATTCTCTACCTGTCGATGGTTTACTGCCTGGGACATCTGGTGCTGTCAATTGCCGAGAACTCGATCGGCGGCATGGCGCTCGGACTGGGACTGATCGCCATTGGATCCGGAGGGATCAAACCGTGCGTGTCGGCTCACGTCGGGGATCAGTTCGGCAAGGGGAACTGGAATCTGGTTGGGAAAGTGTTCCAGGCATTTTATTTCATCATCAACTTCGGATCGTTCTTTGCGACATTGTTGATTCCGTTTATTCGTTCACACCCGGACAGGATCTGGATTCTCAGAGACTATCCCGAGTACGCCACCAGCGTCGCGTTCGCTATCCCAGGTCTCCTGATGTTTTTCGCGACGATCGCGTTCTGGATGGGGCGCAACGTTTTCGTCCATGTGCCGCCACATCCTGGGGGTAAGGTTGGACTGCTCGATTCGATTGGAGCCACGCTGCTGTTTATGGGCTTTATCGGCTTGCCGCTGTTTGGCTGGGGTGCCCTGTCGTTTTCAACAAACGTCGTATTGACGGTAAGCAGCGTGTTAATTGGCCTGTGGGTGTTCGAAGAACGGCAGGCGATCGAGCAGGATGATGGCTTCCTCGCCGTGATGTTTCATTCGGTCGAAGCGCTCATCAAGGGTGAGAATCAAAAAGCGATTAAGTCTCTCAATGCGAGTGTCGAAGCAGATTCGATCCATCGACATTGGTTCTTCGCATCGGCGGCAAAGCGATTCGGTGAAGAAGCTGCCGAAGGCCCGCGAGCTGTTCTGCGAATTATCAGCGTCTTCTTCCTGGTCAGTGTCTTCTGGGCGTTATTCGACCAGCACGCTTCGAGCTGGGTTCGCCAGGCGCAAAGGATGAACCTGGATGTCACGCTGCCGGGGATGCCCGCGTTATCGCTTCTGCCCAGCCAGATCTCCGCGCTGAATCCGCTGATGGTCATGGCACTGATTCCGTTCAACACGTTCTTCCTCTACCCGTTCATTACAAAACGTGGATGGGAGATGACCCCGCTTCGTCGGATGACGATCGGCATGATGACGGCCAGCCTGGCCTTCGTTGTGGTCGCCATGATCCAGGTTCGGATCAATGCGGGTGGGGAAGAGAACATGATTTCCGTGCTGTGGCAATTCTTTCCCTACCTCATCATGACTCAGGCCGAAGTCATGGTCTCCATCACTGGCCTGGAGTTCGCTTACACGCAGGCTCCGACTCGGATGAAATCAACCATCATGGGCTTCTGGCTGCTGAGTGTTTCACTGGGTAACAAGCTGACGGCTGTCGTGACGAAATTGCCGGACATGGACCTGTTGACGTCGTTCTGGGATTTCGCCGGGCTCATGGCTGTTGCCGCGATCCTGTTCGGTCTGCGGTCGGCGTTCTACAAGTACCGGTATTACACGCAGTAAAGTGAACTTCGCAAAAGTAGGCTGGAACCAGCTCCGCGCAGTTCCGGCGCGATATAGATCAGCCATTGCCGGAACTGCGCGGAGCTTGTTCCAGCCTACAGTACTGCGCCATTACCGCAGTGTGCCACGGAGTTTTCGATGACGATCGGCGTTTACGAGTCGACTCGTTTCGAATCGTTGTGGCGTGAGTTTGAATGCTCGATCGCGCGGCCGCTGTCGTCGCCGCTGGCTCCAGAAACGATCGTTGTTCCCGCGCGAGGGTGGGACAGCTGGTTCAGTCGGCGGCTGGCGAAGCAACGAGGCTGCTGGGCTCAGTTTCGGTTTCTGCTGCCGGGACAGTGGATTTCGGAGACGCTGGAAAACTGCCTGGCGACGGAGCAGGCTCCAAAACGTGAGCAGGATGCACTGACCTGGATCATCGCGAATCAGCTGCCGGAACTGCTGGATGACGACGCTTTCGGAGCGGTTCGCGGTTATCTGTTTCAGCCAGAAGGCGGCACTGACGCTCAACGACTGATCGACCTCAGCCGGTGCATTTCTGACCTGTTTGACCGATACCTGCTGCACCGACCCGAGTTGATCGCCGCCTGGAATCAGGGTGTCGACTGGCCTGAACGCGGAGTCCCTGCTCCACCGGCGGCGGCCTGGCAACGTCGACTCTGGCAGGCGATTACGCAGGACAAACGACGGCGCTATCGATCCGTGGCGGCGATGTCTGAAAATCTCAAAGAGGCGATTCAGACAGGTGCTGGCCAGATTCCCGAACGACTGAGCGTCTGGTTGTGCGGCAGCGTTGTTCCGGCTCATCTTCGCTTTCTGGAAGCTGTCGGTGAGCACTGCGATGTCGGTTTGTATGTGCTGACTCCCGCGTGTGAGTACTGGGGAGACATGTATGGCCGTCGGCAACTTCTGCGTCGCTTGCGAGAGCATCCGCAATCGTTGCGACAGTTCTGCATCGAACATCACGTTGACCTGCTGCATCCGCTGCTGGCATCGATGGGCGAGCTTTCCAGGCAACAGCAGATGCTGATGGTCGATCTCGATTCGTCACCGTGGCAGATTCGAGATCTGGCTGCGGATGTATCGGACGACGACTCGGAGAGCGATGAAGAAACATCGACACTGTTGCGAGAGCTGCAGAACGATATTCGTCTCGCCACAGAGCCGAGGCGTCGACTGTTGCCGCGCGACAACAGCGTGCGGATTCACAGTTGTCACAGCGCGATTCGCGAAGTCGAAGTGCTGCATGATCGAATTCGGGAAGCCCTGGAAGAAGACTCAGAACTTGCGCCGGAAGAGATCACGGTGCTCTGTCCCGACCTCGACAATTATGCCCCGCTGATTCAGGCAGTGTTCGGCCTGACTCGACCGGGCACTGAGGGACACATTCCGTTTCAGGTGGCTGGTCGTTCCGCTCGTCGCACGCGGCCAGTGATCGACGCGTGGCTGAAGGTGCTGGAAGTTTTCGAAAGCCGCGTTTCGGCGACGGACATTCTGGACCTGCTGAATACGGAAGTCGTGCGTCAGCGAGTCGGACTCGATTCGTCTGACGTCGAAAAGGTTGCTGAGTGGATCGACGATGCCGGCATTCGCTGGGGACTCGATGCCGAACACCGACAATCGGAAAATCTGCCGGGCACCGACCTCAACACCTGGGAGTTTGGCCTGGATCGGCTGGCTCTTGGTTACGCCATGCCTCCGGCAAGTTCTCAGATGGTCGGTCAGGTGTCGACGCTGGACCGTGTTGAAGGACTGACCGGCGCCACGCTCGGCAAGTTGTGGAGCTTGATCACGCGGCTGCGACAATGGCGGGAGCGGATCAGGCAGGAACGACCACTTGCCGACTGGCGGGAACCGCTTGGCAGAGTCGCTCGCGATTTTCTCCAGACCGATCTGGACGAAACGGGCTATCAGATTGTGCTGGACGCGATCGACGACGTCGCGACGCTCGCCGAAGCTGGCGACTTCGACAGACCGGTTTCGTTCGCAGTCGCCGTTCAGGAAGTAACCCGGCAACTGGATTCAGCCGCTGCGCCGTCGTTCCGGACAGGCGGAATCGTCTTCTGTGACATGAGTGCCATGCGAAGTCTGCCAGGCAAGGTGATCGCTCTGCTGGGGATGAACGACGGGTTGTTTCCTCGTGGTGACCGTTCCGTCGGTTTCGATCTGATGAAATTTCAGCGAGTCCTCGGCGATAACCGACCGCGAGACGAGGACCGTCATCTGTTTCTGGAAGCAATTCTCGCGGCCAGCGACCGGCTCATCATTACCTGCCAGGGTCAGGACGTTCGAGATCAGCGGCCTCGACCGCCGTCAGTGCCTGTGCAGGAGTTGCTGGACGTTCTTTCGCAGACCGACGGTCCGGCCATCGTAGAGAGAGATGACGGCGAGTTCGGCGTGGCGGATGACGATGAATTCAGCGAAGTTGAGGCAGACGCCGACGACTCAGTAACGGACAACCCGGCAGCGACGAGTCATCTTCGCGAGACCGTGTTTATTCGGCATCCATTGCAAGCGTTTGGGACTCAATACTTTCATGACAGCGGCAACGTACCCGCGAGTTTCGACTCGGCGTCGCTCAAGGCGGCACAGCGTCTGCAAATTCAGTCCGAGAGTGCTGCGGTCTTTGCCAGCCGTCTGCTGCCACCACCGGCTGCCGCCAATCGAGAATTGAACGACGCCATGGCCGAACCAGAGTCGGTCAGTGTTGGCGATTTACGAATCCTGCATGAACGGCCCTGGCTTCTGTTTCTGCGGCGTGTTGGTGTCGGTGACATCTCCGTTTCTGAAGACTCCAGTGACCGGGAACCGCTGGTCCTGGACGGTTTGCAGAACTGGCAGGCGGGTGACACCTGGCTGGAACAGTCACTTGCCGGAGTCGCTCAGGAGCAAATCGCTCAACAGTTGATTCGAACAGGAAGCATGCCGGCGGGCAGCGCCGGGGAATCGGTCGTGCGAAAGCTGAAACGGGAGGCGTCACGCATCATCGCCCGGATGCAGGAAGACGGCCTGCAAACGGTCACCGATTCCTTGCCGGTCAATCTGCACATCGGGGACATTCTGCTGACCGGAGAGATCAGCGGGTGGACTGGAGACGCTATCCATCGAGGGAGTTTTTCAAAAGGCAACGTAAAATATGCAGCGAGACTCTGGGTCGACTATTTAATCGCCACGGTGATCTGCAATCGGGTGCTGCCACCTGCAATTCTTGTCGGGCGAGATGACACCAGAGTGACGCTCACCGAAATTACTCCGCACGAAGCGTTCACGCACCTTGAGACGTTAGTCGGTATCTGGCAGATCGCTCGCTGTTTTCCGCTGCCATTTTTCATGGACGAAAAAGTCGTCAAACCGGTCTGGAAGAACGAAGTCGATTTCGCGGACCGGCAGTCAACGACGGCATACGTCGCGGCGGCTCGCAACACCTTTGTGCAGGAACCCTTTGGCAAGTCGGCTTCCGGTCGAAGTCGGCCAGCGCCGGCCGATGAGCCTGACGCGCGAGTCGCGTTCGCCGGTCTGCAGCCATTTGATCTACGGTGCGATGTCGTTCCAGCCTTCGCGGAAGCAGGCGACCGGAACCTGTTTGCCTGGCTGGCAGAAACGCTGTGTGTCCCGTTCGCCGGGCAACTGGAATCGTTTCCCGGCTGATTTGCTCAAGCCGTTCCTTACTGCAATCCGGGCAGCAGGTAGTGGTACGTCACGATGAAGTGGCAGGCACAGCCAGCGGTGACCAGCAGGTGCCAGACACAGTGGAAGTACGGTACTTTCTGATCGTTGCACAGGAAGTAGGTGCCGCTCAGCAGGCAGGCGGCACCGGCAGCGATCCAGGCAACCGCTACGGGAGGGAACCAGGCGATCATGACCGGCGCGGCGAGGATCGGCAGGCAGCCGATCACTGTGTAAAACCAGACGGGCACCATTTGAACGCCCGTGACGAACAGTTTCAGGAAGACGCCCGTGAAGGACAGTACCCACATTGCGATTGGAATCAGAAACCAGTAGCCGGTATTGCAGACAGTCAGACCGACGGGTGTAAACGCTCCGGAGATCAGCAGAAAGATGGAAATCTGATCGAGTGTCCGGAAACTGTGTTTCCACTTGCCGCTGAGGAAACTGTGCGACAGCGTCGATGTCAGATAGACCATCGTCAGCGTGATCGCGTAGACGATGCACGCCGCCGTAACGACAGGGTCGCTCAACTCGACAGCTTCGCAAATCAGAAATGCCGACCCGGTGATCGAAAGCACGGTCGCGAATCCATGCGTGATCTGATTGGCTCGTTCTTCACTGACCAGACGAGCCTTGCGCGTATTGAGAGGAGCGTGAAACCAAAGCAGGCCACTCATAAAACGACGTCCTTGTCGGTGCCGGACGAAAGTGTTCAATCGTCGCGGCAATAGTGCGCGATACCGTGTTAACAAATACAATCGGGACGCGATCCGTCGCCGATTGTTCCACGGCATCACATCGTTTCGCTCGTCTCCGCATCCGTCGTCGGCTCATGCCTGACGACGGACAGGAAGATAGATAACAGATCCGTTGATTCACCGGAACACGCGATTCCAGCAACCAGGTTCGATGGTCAAGCGGCCTTGCGCAGCTGATCCAGAGCGTCGATGGCAGCTCGTGCCTCTTCAAAACTGCCGACGTTTTCAACGAATGCCATCAGAGTTTCGAGCGACTCGTCGTCATATTGTTCAAGCAATTCGGCGATTTGTTTTTCGTCCATGACATAACTCCCTTCGCAACGGGCATTGAGTAGAACGTCAGCCACCGGAAGTCAGTTCCAGCCTGCGTCCAGAGCCCTCATCGGCATCCTGGATGCCGTTGCTTCAGGTTTTGATCGAGTACCGGTCAGGTCGACCTGCTGGCGAGGATCGTCCGGAGGCAATCAGGCCACTCACTCACGGTTAATCCGGCAACGTCGTTTCCCGAATGAGAAATGCCCGCTTTTTGCAGAAACATCTGCAAATCACGCTTTAGCATCACTGCCGAAGTGCTGGCGGAGCTTCTGAATCGCTTTGTACTTCTCGTCACTGATGCGCGCCGGGCTGAGTTGCAACGATTCGGCAATGGCCGAAATCGATTCGCCATCGGACCAGCGAGTGACAATTTCACGTTGAGTCGGACTCAAGCGAGCATCGTCGCCGTCAACGGCATGTCGAACCTGAGCAAGTGACTCCATTTTCGCCGGCCACGGGTCGCGATTTTCTGACTGAGTCGCCGCAAACTCCAGCGATGAGTGCTTCTTTTCTCGTCTGGATTTCTGTGAAGTTGCCCAGATCGCTCGATTCAGTTCGCGACGTTCGAGAGATTCGGCATCTTCAATCGCGATCAGTATTCGGTCACGATCGACTCGTTCGAGCAGTCGCGAAAAAACCTGCTGCGTACAGTCCGACCATTCCTGGTGGCTGATTCCTGCGTTCTGCCAGCTTTTCGAGCAGTAAGCCCGAATTTTTTTCAGAATGACCGATTCCGAAATCTGGCTGACAGCGGCCGTTGCAGCAGCCGCGACGCCGGTCGCTGCCTGGGCGGAAGGCTCAGCTGCCGATGTGGCAACTACAAGAGCACAGGCTGCCAGAGAAAGTCGAAAGGCGGACCTCGTGTCCATAGAATCTTTGATCGCTTTTCTGGTGTCGGCGGGTGTCGCCATGAGCGTTGCCCTTTGTCGGAAGACCAGGAGGATTCGGAAGTTACAACACTTCGTACCAGACTTTCGTGCTGTGGGGAAGAGGTTCTTTCCGGAAAATAGACGGCTCAACACACGAATCTCGTTCAAGCTTCAGGAAAAATCGTGCCGAATCGCGAGCACAGCCACAAGGCTCAACCTGAACTCCATACTCAAAGATCGTCGCCGCCAACGACTGACCAACACAGAGATCGTTCAGGATTTGGTTTGAACCGGCAATTTACGCATCATTGCTCTTGGGCCGTTGCGATTTGGACTTTGGCTTTGAGCGTCGTGCTGACTTCTTCTTGTGCCGCACCCTGGGAGTTTCGTCCGTTTTCGTTTTCTTACGGGCCGCCCGGGTCTTCGTTGCGATGGTCTTCAGGTTTTGGGGCTTTCTGGCAGCTGCTTGACGTGAGGGCATCTTTTTCGAGCCGGCACGCCGGACGGGTTTGCCGTCTTCGACCAGTTCCCAGTGAAGCGTTCGTTCGTCCGGGTCGATCAAGGCGATTCGAACCTGAACGCGATCACCCATCCGGAAGACGCGGCCACTTTGCCGCGCCGTCATCGTGTAGGTCGATCGATCGAAATCGACTCGTTCGCCTCTTGCCAGGTTGCTGACGTGGACGAATCCGTCGACCGGGTATTTCTCACAACGGCAAAAGATGCCGAACTTTTCAACGCCGGTGATGACCGCGCTGAATGACTCGTCGGTTTTCGTCGCGAGCAGCATCAACAGTTTGACTCGCGTGAGTTCACGTTCCGCCTGAGCGGCTCGTCGTTCCGTGCTGGAACAGTGCGCTCCCAGCTTGATCGTTTCGATCTGGCTCAGGCCGATCTTTTTCGTTTTGCCTTCGATGACTTTTTCGAACAGCCGATGCACTGTCAGGTCGGGATATCGACGGATCGGACTGGTGAAGTGGCAGTAATTTTCGATCGCCAGAGCGAAGTGACCGTCGGCGAGGCCTGTGTATTCAGCTGGCTTCATGCTCCGCAGCAGTGCGAAATTGACCGCCTGTTCAAACGGCTTTCCGTGAACTTCCGACAGTAGTTTCTGAAGGTCGAAACGGCTGGGAGCTGGATTCAGTTGAAGGCCAAGACTGGCAGCGAACTCCGCAAACGCCTTGAGCTTGATCGGGTCCGGGCTGCCGTGAACGCGCAGGATGAACGTGATGTCGGCATCCATGAGTTTGGTGGCGACGGCTGTGTTCGCTGCCAGCATGAACTCTTCGATGATCTGGTGGCTCTCGTCGTTGACGGTTTCGTGAGCACCGCAGACGACGCCGTTTTTGTCGAGTTCGATCTTCACTTCGGGAAGATGCAGTTCCAGCGAGCCATTCTCGAAGCGTCGCTTTCGCAGGATCATTGCCAGTTCGTGCATGTCTGCCAGGAGTTTTAGAACGTCCGCCGATACTTCGTCGGCGAACTTTTCCGGAGCATCCAGAATCGGCATCACTTCTTCATAGCAGAATCGCTTCTTGACGTTGATCGCGGAGTTGTGGAACTCGGTGTGGAGCGGCGTGCCTTCCGGTGAGAACTCGATCTTCACCGTCTTGGTAAACCTGACCTGACCCTGCTGCAGACTGGCGAGGCTGTTGGAAATTGTTTCGGGCAGCATCGGTATGACGCGACCGGGAAGGTAGACGCTGGTGCCTCGCTTCTTTGCTTCGTCATCCAGTACGCCGCCTTCCGGTACGAAGTGAGCGACGTCGGCAATGTGGACGGCCAGGTGCCAGTTGCCGTCTTCCGATTTTGACAGCGAGATCGCATCATCAAAGTCGCGAGCATCGACCGGGTCGATGGTGATTATCGTTTCGCCGGTCAGGTCGAGTCGGTCTCCGAGATTCTCGGGATCAAACGCGTCAGCCTGATCACGAGCAGCCGCGAGCACTTCGTCGGGGAATTCGTCCGGCAGGCCGTACTCATGGACGATTGCCATCAGGTCGACGCCGGGTTCGCCGCGCGCTCCGAGAATCTTTGTAAGGACCGCTTCGCCAGGGTGAGTGTGCGTCGGGAAGCGGACGATTTCGATGACGACTTTGTCACCGGGCTGTGCGCCCTTGGCTCCCGGATCGCCGACCGAAACCGGATCGGAAAAGACGCCGCCGTCGATGCGGACTTTGCCGACGTTCCACTCTTCAAAATATGAACCAACAAAGGTGTGGGTTGCTCGTTCGATGATCTGCTCGACACGTCCACTACGGCGTCCACCAGACTGACGACGGCTGAGAAGTCGTACGAGAACCTCGTCACCGTTCTGCGCATCCCCCAGATGTTCCGGGTAGATATGCACGTCCGGTAGTTTGTGAGTCGGGTCCGCTTCGTGACCGGAAATCGTGTCTGGCGACTGACCCTCAGGTTTGACTTCGCGATGCGGAATCAGCCAGGCGCTTCCGCTGGCGGTTTTCTTCAGGACGCCTGCGATCAGGCCATCCGAGGCACTGGTGGTTTCGAGAAGAAATACACGGCCTTCCTGGTTTTGCTGCAGCTTGCCATGTGAGACAAGGCTGGCGATTGCGGCTTCGAAGTGGTCTCGTTCGGCTTTGGGCAGGTCGAGCCTTCGGGCAATCTTGCGGAGTTTAACCGGTCGGCTGCCGGTTTTCTTCAGAACTTCAATGATCTGCTGTTTTAGTGATGCCATGCGGCCACTGTACGTCACGCTGCTCCTCTACGAAATGGTTGGTAATAAAACTCTCCTGTAACAGTGTCGGAGAAAATTCTGTCGACTGGAAATCTGACAGTCGCTCCCGGTGCGGCTGATTTGCCACAACCAGAGAGAAACTGAAGACGACACGGAACGATGCACGCACGGCGAGTAACGTTCTATGATCAGACTCTAAAGACCCGGAAATTGAGCTGCAGGTTCGCCTGTCCGGTTTTGCATTGAGCCTGTGGCGACTCAGCGAGTCGTGCCGTCAACAATCTGTCGTTCAGTCAGCCGACTCGTTCGCGTAGACGGATTCGTAAGACTCCAGGGCGATTCCACCAAGCTGCTCGGCAAGTTTGCGATAGACCGGGCGGCGGTAGTTCCAGTCTTTCGATCGACCGACCTGTTCGAGCCAGTCGCAGAGATGGACTGTGTTCAGGTCGGACTCGTCCTGAGGAGTCAACCGAATGACTTCGCCAGTGTAGCGATCGAGAAAGCCTTCCGGGCCGGAGTCTTTCAGAACTTCGTTGTCGAAGTGTTCCCGATCCATCGCACAGTTGAGGTAGGACAGCCACTCGGCACGCTCGCCGATCAGAGCCTTGACCTCGTCTCGGCGTTCGAGCGGCAGCGTGAAACGTTGAAACCGTTCAGTGCCGTAAATCGAGTGGAACAGTCCGACGTTCTGCAGGTCTTCGTCGCAGCCCCACTTTTTCAGGTCGCGGTGAACAGCGATCGCGTGCGCAAGGTACGACTTCGTTGTATGGCTGACGTCCGCCGCTCCGACCTGCTGGAAAAAGTCTGTCAATTCTTTGAATGTTGCCACTGGCTGCTTTCCTGTTAGTTGTCAGTCAATCAGGCCTGTCGACGCTGGTCTGTCATGGCTGCCGGGTTGCTTTCCCGAGTCTCAAGACCAACTGGTCACCGAAGCTACGGTCTCGGATGGGATACTGTCGGAAGATGTGATTATTCGTGATCCTGTCCTCAACGGAACCCGATTTCCGATTTGGCTGATTGTGATGGTTTGACGGAATACGTCACGCGGCCAGACTTTGCTCGTTCGATACAATCGCCATAACGTATCGACCTTCAGATTGCGATGAATCCTCAGCAAAATGAGGCGAACCATGCGCTTGAAACGCTATTCTGCCGTGGCTAGAGTGACAAGCTTTTCCATCCCACCGCGAAGTTGCTGCGTGGCGAGGCATCGCTGGGTCATGGCTTTTCACACCTGTCGAGCACAGCAAGTTGGTTTTGCCATTGATGTTTGGATTTTTCGACCGGCCAGACTGAGTCAGTAGGTTGGTCATGAATCTGGCAGGTGACACGCGAATCTGAACCCTTCTATAAAGATAAAACAGTCGGACGTTCTGTTCGTTTCCTCACCGTTCATTCTGGTGATGTTGCAGAGAGTCTGAATCTTTCGGAGGTTCTTTGCTCCTCGTCTGTCAGGTAATTTCGATGGTTCGGTTCCGTTTTCAGGGCGTCTCGGATGCGTTTTACACTGGTTGACAGAATCGTTGAGCTCGACAAAGGTCAGTCGATTACAACGGTCAAAAATCTTTCACTCGCCGAAGAATACCTGCAGGATCACTTTCCAGGTTTTGCCGTGATGCCGGGCGTGTTGATGGTTGAGGCTCTTGTTCAGTCAGGTGCATGGCTGATGCGGGCCACGGAAGATTTCAAGTATTCGACCATCCTGCTGAAGGAAGCAAAGGCGATTAAATTCAACAGTTTCGTTACGCCCGGAAAGCAGCTTGTCGTCACGGTGACGACTCACAAGTGGGGCGACGACGAATGCACGTTCAAGGCGCAGGGAACAATTGACGGTGAATCGGCTGTTTCGGCTCGGATCACGTTGTCTCAGCTGAACCTGCGGGACAAGAGTGAATCTCAGGCGAAAATTGACGACTATCTTACGACGAAGATGAAAGAACTGTACGCTCAGGTCTGGCGTCCGCCTGTAGAGTAAGCAGGGATTACCTGCATGTCGGTGCCGGATTGAACTGGTGCTGAGCTGGCCGGAAATGAGATGACGTCAGTTCGGACAACACCTCGAACTATCAGAAAAACGGATACACCTGACTGGTTGCTGATGCGACGGTCTTGAGGAGAGAAGCATGAAACTGGCAGGCAAGACAGCACTCGTCACCGGCGGCAGCCGAGGAATCGGTCGAGCGATCGTCCATGCTCTGGCCAAAGAGGGTGCCAAGGTTGCGTTCACTTACAACTCGAATGAAGAAGCCGCCAACTCTCTCGTGAAGGAACTGGAACTCGACCAGCGGGAAGCGATCGCTTTTCAGGCCGACGCGGCCAGTGGCGAACGGGCCGCGGAAGTCGTCAATGACGTTGTGGAGAAGTGGGGGAAGATCGACATCCTCGTCAACAACGCCGGGATCATTCGCGACAACCTGCTGGTCCGCATGGCCGAAGACGAGTGGATGGACGTCATCAACACCAACCTCAACAGCATGTTTCACTACTGCAAAGCAGCGGTGACGCACATGATGTCTGCTCGGTACGGTCGCGTGGTGAATATATCGAGTGTCGCCGGTCGTTACGGTAACCCCGGTCAGACGAACTACGCCGCCACGAAGGGTGGGATCGACGGTTTCAGTCGGTGTCTCGCTTACGAAATGGGCAAGCGAAATATCACGGTGAACTCGATTGCTCCGGGCTTTATCGCGACGGATATGACAGAGGCGATTCGAAACGCCGCGGGGAAAGAAATTCAGAAGCAGATAGCCGTCCGACGTCTCGGGCAGCCGGAAGATATCGCCAACGCTGCGTTGTTCCTGGCGAGTGACGATGCGTCGTACATTACCGGCCAGATTCTGACGGTCGATGGTGGACTGACTCTTGGCAGCGGGATGTAGGTGGGAAGTCGATTCAAGTTTTCAAGTTTGCGGGTCGCCTGCACTTGTTGCAGGTTATTCAGAGAGTCCGGTCAGGCACTCTGAAGCTGAAATGATGGGTTTGAGTCAGCAGTCGTTTCGCCGGACTGTCGACAGAACAAGCTGGGTCTGCGGCGAAACAAACGGGGCCAACCGCCCCAACTCTGAGGAGATTGCCAGATGGCATCACGTGACGAAATTTTCGCGAAGGTTCAGGAAACACTGGTTGACGCACTGGGAGTCGACGACGACGAAGTAACGGAAGACGCGACGCTGGTCGATGACCTCGGTGCTGAATCCATTGACTTTCTGGATATCGTCTTCCGCCTCGAAAAGAACTTCGGAATCAAGATTCCACGCGGTGAATTGTTCCCGGAAAACCTTGCGGCCGACGCTTCTTTTGTCGAAGACGGCAAGGTGACCGAGGAAGGGATTGCCACTCTGAAAGCAAAGATGCCGCACGCGGATATCGATTCTTTCGCGGATGATCCAAAAATCGAGAACATCCAGAGCCTGTTCACGGTCAACATGATCACGAACTTCGTCGAGAACAAGCTGAACGCCAGCTGATCCTCGTACGTGATGTCGCGATGACGCCGAGGTTTGTAAAAGCACTTTGACGGTGATTGAGTTCACCGAATTCAGAGCCTTCGCTCCTCAGCGTTATGGCGTCAGGTGTTTTGTTTCTCCTGATGAACCAACTGGTCACGGTTCAAGGTAAGTCTCATGCGCTGGTTCTGGATCGATCGATTCGTCGAATTCGAAAGTGGCAAGTACGCCAAGGCTGTTAAGAATGTCAGCCTGGCGGAAGAGCACCTGCACGATCACTTTCCTGGGTTTGCGATCATGCCCGGTTCTTTGATGATCGAAGGCATGGCTCAAACGGGCGGTATTCTGCTTGGCGAACTGCACGACTTCGAGCACATCGTGATTCTCGCCAAAGTGCCGAAAGTCACGTTCCACTCGTGGGCTGTGCCAGGCGACTCGCTGATTTATACAGCAACGCTGACGGACGCTCGCGACGAAGGTGGCGGTGTCGACGTGACGGCGCATGTCGGAGACCGGCTGGTGGCTGAGGCTGAGATCATGTTCGTGCATCTGGACCAGAAGGATTCTCAGTTCGGAGCGATTGATCAGAAGAACTTTGTGTTTTCGATGAATCTGCTCGGCATTCTGGATGTCGGGAAGGCCGGAGACGGCACTTAGTCGGCGGGTCACAAGAATTCATATCGTGGTGGGCAGTGCTCACCCTACAATTTCCTCGCACAGGTTTACGATTCTCGAGGACAAAGCAATGAGACGCCGAGTCGTTGTTACAGGCATGGGCTGCATGACGCCCGTCGGGAAAACGCTCGATACGATGTGGGACTCCATGATGGCGTGCCGCAGCGGAATCGACTGGATTTCTTACTTTGACGCGTCGAAGTTTCCGACGAAATTCGCTGCGCAGGTCAATGATTTCGACCTGTCGAACTACATCGACAATGCCGAGCGGTTCAAATACGCGGGTCGGAATATTC
>JABMPE010000741.1 GCA_013203845.1 Rhodopirellula sp.
CTCTCGTCGATGGTCTCGACATGGCTCTAAGCCCCCCTATTCGATTCCGTACTGCTGGCCGAGCCACGCGAGTGCCTCGTTTAGTAGCTGCTGCGGAGCTTGGGTGTAGTGTCGCTCTGCGACCGTCGCCGGTGCATGACCGAGAAACAGCACATCCAATCCTCGGTAATCCTTGTTCGATTTGAGCAGGGTCGCCGATGTTTTGCGAAAGTATTTCAGCGGCTTTTTGATGCCGTTCTTTCGCTTTAGCCTGGCGAAGGCACTCGCCACATTGTCGATCTTTTTCAGCTTCCCTTCATCGTCTATTCGCTCCACTTTTAGTGGAGCTCCTTCGTGGTTCACGAGAACAGTTGCTGCATCCGAGCTTCGCTCCTGCTGCAGCAGGCGAAACGTCTCATTCCACAGGACGTAGGTCACGGTCGGGACGCCCTTATGTTTCGCGGTTTTCGATCTTTTCCGCGTGATCGTCCCCTTCTTCCAGTCCACCTCAGTGGGAAGCAAGTCGCTTAAGTCTTTCTGCGTCGATCCCGTGTTGAGCATTAGCAGCAGGTAAAGCTTCGTGCGATCCGTGGCAGAAGCGAGTAATTTTTTAACTTCCTCGATGGTGAAGACTGCGGGCGTCGAGATTTTCCTGCTGATTCGCAGATCGTTATTCCCGGGAGCCAGGACGCGTGGCAAGGCTTCGATCGCCTCGACCCGCCAAAGCCATTGGACGAAGGATTTGACGGTGCTTAACCGGTCCTTGGTGTAATCGGCGGACAGCCGCTCTTCGGAAATAGCAGTCAGTAGTTCCGCGTGGTAATCAGTCAGAGCCTTCCCACTGATTGAAGAGACCGCAGACTCTGAACCGAGCCATTCGCGAAAGTGGGACAGGTGAGTACGGATGGGGTCGTAACGGCCAGCGGTGAGATGCCCTGCCTTTACCTTGGCCAGCTTAGTTGCCAAATACGAGTCCACGCTCGTCCCAAGCGTATCGTGTTCCTCGACTTGTTTTTTCTCCTGGACCTGGAGTCGATCCCGCCAGATCTCCCGCTCAATTCGCTGAGACGTGCCGTCCATCGACGAGATATCCAGCGTCGACGGGTCGATTATGGCTGGTGGCGATTGCTCTGCAGATTGCGGAGGCTTCGGAATGAGGGCAGCCACTGATTCAATGATATGTGCTGGCCAGCCGAGCCGGGAACGGAATCGGTCGTCCGGAGTCAGCGGTAGCGGCTTCAACCGCTCCAGACGGTTCGTCAGTTCTTCAACTTTGCTTCTTGCCAGCGAGGTGTACTGCGTGTTCGAATTTTCCATCGACCATTGCAGCACGAGCCTCCATTCCGAAATGGCCTCATCGTATTCCGCCTGGTGCGGTTTCGGCTTTTGGGCTTCCTCCTCATCGATCTTCTTTTTGAATTCCTGAAAGCCGTCCCATGCGTCGCCGTAGGCCTCCTCGTCGTGCTTGCCGCGTCCCCCGGAAGCCTGGAAGACTTTACCCTTATGCTTTTTCCGCCAGCGACCGCTTCGATTTTCGCTCCCTGCTTGCCAGGTCATTTGACGCTTCCGCGGCACGATAGATCCTCCCGGTGGTCTGGCTGCTCGGTGATACCCTTGGTGATACCTTTTTTATCTGACCGGGAGGAGAAAAGGTATCACCAGCTCTCTAAAACACAATAAAACGTGGTGTTTTTAAGTTGTCACTGCGTTCGCAATGCAGAGGTCGAGGGTTCGAGTCCCTTCGTCTCCACTCCGTAAGCCCGGTCAGAAAAACCTTCTGATCGGGCTTTTTTCGTAGGTTTTGTGCGGTTTTTGTTGTCCGATTCCTTGCTGGCCTTCGCTCCGAATTCTCCTGCCAGAATGTCAGGGAATGCACCGGAATGCAGGGTTACGGCAGTACCAGGGGCAAACACAGGGGCAAACCGGGAATCAGTTTTTCCGTCAGTCCCCGTTGCTCGCATCGCTTCCCGTGTACGGTCTGGCAAATTGTTCGGTGATAACTTCGGAAGCGAGTCCAGAGCCCCGCTGACGTTCAACAGTTTGGCATCCGTGTACGTCGCCATCGTCAACCGGATGTCTGAATGTCGCATGATTTCCTGGGCCGTTCGCGGTGCGACTCCAGCCCGATTCAGCATCGTGGCCAGTGTCATTCGCATGGCGTGAACATCGACAGCCCTTCCACGTTCGTCTGTCTTTGGAATGCCAGCGGCCTTCAGGTCTCGATTCAAAGCCCGAAGCAAACTGGCAGGCACGGAGAACAGCGGCAGATTACTGAACTCGCTGTCTGATCCAGTAAAGCCGGCTCGCTTCTCGGCAATCCACTCCCGCAGTTCCACGACAAGATCGGCCCGCAGCGGAATCTCTGAACCCTGCCCGTTCTTTTCATCGCCAGCGGCCAGAACAGCGAACGGCGTTGGCGCGTCGAGTTCCATCGAACCGACAGACAGGGAAGCCAGTTCCCCGCGTCGCAGCCCGGTCAGAACCAGCGTTCGATAGATCAGAGCACGCTCACGGCCCCGCTGGTCGAGTTTCCGGGCAAACTCCGGATTGTCTGTCAGGCGTTCCTGTGCCAGCGTCACAGCGTCTGCCAGTGTGTCATACGTGATCGGTGCCATACTCCAGTTCGATCGCTTCGCCTCTTCCGTCGTTTCCGGTCGGACCGTCTCACGTCCGTACTCGGCCAGTGGTCGCCAGCGTGCGACGTGCAGCAAGCGATCCAGTTCGGTTTCAGCCAGAGCCCGTCGCTTCCGTCGCTGGTCAGCTTTCGCGTTCGCCCGTGGTACATCACCAAACGGATTGACCGTCAACCGGCCTGAGCGGACACACCAGTTCGCGAACCCGATCATTTCTGCGCGGTATTCGTTGCGAGTTCCCGCCCCCATGTCAGCGGCCAGTTGCTGCCCCAGCCATCGCGTCAACAATTCGCCCGACAGATCGGCCAGCCGTTTGAATCCGCATTCTGTCGCCAGCCGGTTCAGTCTCGATTGAGTGCTTTTGATTCGAGCCTGATTCAGTTCCTGGGTCACCCGGTGTTCGCGGTACGCTTCGAAGTGTCGAGCGATCGGCGTTCCAGCATGGTCGGCAATTCCGTTTTCTGCCGATGTGACAACTCCAGAACGGATGAGTTCCTGTCGTCGCTCCAGTTGAGCGAGAACAGCCTGAGCCGCCCCTTTGTCACGACAACCGGTCGAGACTTCGCAAACCGAGCCGTCAGCCGCTCGAAACTTTGCGGTGTAAGTTCCCGACTCGACCACGATTCGCGTTGAACCGTCGCGGCCCGTTGTTGTCTTTGCCGTTCGCTTCTTGCCGTTTTGATCAACCCACCTGGCGAACGTCTCACCCTTCTTTTCGAACAGTTCCGCACTGTCCGGCAGTGGTTTTGTTGCCGTCTTACGTCTCAATGATCCCATCGGTTTGCCTTTCTCAGAACACCGGCCACGGGAGAATGCGGTTCTGAGGTCGCATTCATCCCGCAGCCGGCAAGGGCGTAAACAGATTATTCAATGTTGGGCAGTGAAGCCAAGCGCGTTTACTTCCGGTCGGTTGTGTCCAGCCGCCTGGAATTCGCAGCCACGTTTCAAGGTCAACGGTCGGCAAAACGACGATTCAGCTTCTTCGATGTTCTGCCTTCTTTACTGCCGGACGGTCGGTCGGTGGTCAGCAAGCCCCCTTATAAGGGGGGCTTTGCCGACCGACCGTCCGCCCCCCGGCAATGGCGTTGGCCTGAATCCGCTTTCGTTTCGTCCGTTCTTCGTGAAGGAACACCCTTCGACGGCTTTCCGCTGAATCAGATCGTCAATCAGTTCGTCAAACTCCGCAGCCGTTGGACGTGGCTTTGTGAGCGTTCGAAGTCTGGTTTTCGTTTCGCCGTCGGGATGCTTCCGGATGACTTCGGCCAGAGCTTCCAGCTTTGTCAGCCGTCGGGTTTCTTCGGCTTCGGCTTCACGCATTGCTTTCGCTTCACGGCTGCGTTCAATGGCATCGCTGGCAGATTCAACCCGCGTATCCCAATGTCGACCGTCCGCGTCATCGCCGGCAACGCCTTCATCAACCGACAGCACGTAACAGCCTGAGTGCCCCGCAGAGCCGCCTACGTTCAACCAAAGATCATGCTTCCCGTCGCCACGATATTCGGCCCGTCTGCCCAACAGCAGCCACTGGCGCGCCCATTCGGCAAAGCCACTCATGGAAAGATCTTCCAGGTCGGTTGGCGTGTACCGTTCCTTCCGGTCTTTCTTTTTCGTGTGATGCGCGACGACGATGGTACAACCGGTACGCTCGCCAAGTTCGCCGATCGGTTTCAGAATCGAACCCATTGCGAACACGTCACCCGGATTGATTCCGGACGTTCCGGAAAGCAAGCAAAGATAGGCCGGATCAACGATCAGAACCCGGATTCCGAGTTCCTGAATCGTCTTTTCGATGCCTTCCAAATGCTTCGGATTGGCCAGTTGCGGCAGTTCAAAGCCCCAGAGAACGTCAGCCGTACTCAGCAGTCGGTTCCGAGCCGCGCAGATACGCTGAGCCGTTTCCTTCAACGTGAAGCCGCCCGACTCACCCGACAGCACACACGTTCGAACCCGCTCCGGAATTGCGAAATCCGGATTCGACAGAAACGGCGTTCCCGTTCCGAGCGAAACGGCAAGGTCAACCAGCGTGCCTGTCTTCAGACACTTTTTCGGCCCGCCGATGATGCACGATTGCCCTTCAACCAGAACCCGCTTCACCAGGTAATGCCGCCTGAAGTTCGTGCTGGCGAACGTCTGAGAATCCATCAATTTCAGATCGAATCCCGTTGCAGCCAGCGGTTGCCCGTGAAGGTTCGTCAGTTGGTTCTTCGGAATCTCACGTTCCGATGGCCAGCCTTCACTGTCGACAAACTGAACAACGCACGACGCGCCGTTGTCGGCAACGATGGTTCCTGTTCGGTTTCCGTCAGCAGTCTTGATCGTGTCACCGGGCCCGACAGTTGGCAAACCCGTTTCCGGTTTGTGATAGCTTGCAGACGATTCAGCAGCGTGAGACGCATCACGTTCCGTCAGCACGTCGTAATGCTTCCGTGCTGGCTTGCCGATGGCTTCCTTCAATTCCGGCCAGCCCCGGCCCGAACACGAAGCGTGAAGGCATTTGAACGACGTGCGGCCCGATCGTTCCTGCATGATGCACGCATCGGGCGAACGGTGTTCCGGATTAAACGGACATTCGGCCAACAGATACACGTCCCGCCCGTCCGACGTAGGCGAGTCTTTCAGGCGAAATGCACGCCCCCTGTCATTCAGCCAGTCAGCAACCCGCAATCGTGCTGAGCCGCTCTGCTGATTCGATGGTGAGCGTTGCTGAGAACCGCTGCTGAGTGCTGGTTGTGGTGCCAGCTCTGCGACGGCTTGCAGTCGTTCGAGTGTCATTGCTTCAGGCATTCCCTGCCCCTTCCGCTTGTTGTGGTTCGAGATAATCCGGCACGTAAACCAGTTCGCTGCGTCGCAATGGACGGCCTTCAATGCCGTGCCCTTTTCTTGCAACCGTGCCGTAAAGTTTTGTGATGCGTGAGGCGTTGAAGACGGACGTGTCGACCGTCACCCGTGGCAATCCGGCTGGCGTGTCATCACCGCCGAACTTTGCCGCAACGGCTTGCAGGACACCCTTCACCGTTCGCGTTGTTTCTTCATCATTCGGAAGATCTATCGGAAACACGACGTGCCAGCCGTTGCCTGACATTGCTTCGAGCGGTTCGACGAATCGGAACTCACTTCGCAGCCAGTCCCGAACGTCCTGCCCGACGATTCGAGCCGCTTCCAGCTCTTCATCGGAAGATGGAATCCCCTTCGGTCGGTCGGGGTCGATATCGATCAGCAGCCACTGCCGACGCACGATATTCCGGTCTGACGTGGTATCTTCCAGATGTTCCGTGATTCTGTCCGGACTACGCGCCCGCAGTCCCGAAATGATCGGATTCAGGTTGAAATAGATTCCGCCTGGAGTGCGGCCAGCATCAAACCCGGCAATCAGCATTGCCGCTTTCGGGATGTCCACGAAATAACCAGCGGCCTGGTGAGGTCTGCCCCGCCCTGGTATCCCGAGAATGCGGATCTCAACCACGCTTCCCGGCGTATGAAAGATATTCAGCGTGCGGAGTATTTCTTGCGCAACTTTGCCGGTGTTCATGATCAACGCCCCCGTCGGAAGCGTTTGTGATCGTCACGGTTTTCGAGTCCGACGTAGTACCCGTCTGGGAACAGTCCGCCACAACGATTGGCACGATGGCTGAGCGATGCGGGAGAGTCTGACAAACTCCACCCGTGAATATGAAAGCCGTGTAATGGGCATGGCGTTTGTAATATCGCCGTGTCGGGATGTTCGACGGATTGTCGAATCAGCCGCCCACGCACAACAGGAAGCCCGTCGTGCATTTCAATATCGTGTTTGGTTTGCATAAAATAAGCGTGCTTTCGAGAAATGCTTCCGAGTGACGCTCGAACGTCACACGGAGCGAAGGTGCGATGAATCAAGAGGAGTGAGCCAGGCCCGAAACGGCCTGGCTCGCTTCATTTCGCGGCGATGCCCGGCAGACAAAGCTGTCGAGCCCGCTGACGCGCAGCCGATGCCGCCAGCCGATCACGCATCGCGATTGCCTGCCCACGATCGGCCAGCACATACCGCCCGATGCGTCGACCGTGTGCGATGCGTCGCGACGTGTGACGGTCCCCGACTCGCCGGATGATGCGAGACGTCAGCAGCCCCGAGACGATGGCACCCCACGTCCGCTGATCGCAGGAGTCCGGCAGTCGATACAGTCGGTGCGCATCGTCGGTCGATGCCTCGCCCTGGTCGATCAGAGCCGACAACAGAGCGTGTGTCGCCTGTGCCTGCTCAGCACCAGTGGCGCGACGATTTGGGCGTCTGGTCATCGTGACTGCCCCCGCTGCTGACGGCAGGACGGGAAACCATCTTTCTCCCACTGTTCCAGAGTCTCAGTCGACCATCGCGTTAACCGGCCAAAGCGAACCGGCTTTGGCGCACGTCCTGAGTCGACCTGACGAATCCAATGCCGTTTCGAGAATCCGTATCTCTCCGCGCATTGCCCTGCATCGAAAAACCTCGTCATCATGAGTCCCTTTGTTAAATGATCCTGCAAGCTCTGCAACTAACTGGCGTTCGCTTGCGTGAACTGACAAAGGGGCATTTACCAATGAAAAAACCGCCCTGTAAGGCGGTTCTGATGGGGTTTGGATTACTTTGGTTAAACGTGGACTAGATTGGCTTTGCGGGGTCTAGTCTCCTTTGTATCCGAGCCGTTCCAAGTCAGTGAGGGACAGTGAAATAGACTTTCTGCTTGAGTCCGGATGCTGTCGAATTCTTATCGAATGCTTATCAGTTCGCATTCTGCGAAAAGTCTCGGCACCCATCTTGTACGTCTTCCTCAAAAGCGTCAGCCATTCACTCGGAGACCTGGACTGCGACCAATCACCCGAGTCGGTCTCACCTGTCGCCAGAACCGATTCAGCTTCAACCAGCGTGAGTTGCATGATTTCTTGAACGGAACAGTCCAGCGTCCGCGTCAGCCGTGACCGGATTCGTTCGAAACACTCAGCGTCAGACAGCTCTGCCTTCCACTCGATGCGACTCCAATCGAGTATTCGGCTCCAGCGTTCGATGCCGTGGAGCTTTTCAATAAATCGCTGGTCGACGGTGCCTGCGCCTGTCTCCTGTTTGCCAGTCAGGGCGGCAAGAATGTCGGCTTTGAGCGTGCTGCAACTTATCAGTCGCTCAACTTGCCCGAGTGTGCCGTCTACAACCCGGCAACGGTCGCACAAAACACCAGACGTTCGAAATTCTGGATCGTCGTATTCGAAGGAAGCTTCACACTGCGGACATTTGCGGTCAGGTACCGCTTCCAGAGATTCCGACAAATTGTTTTCGCAAGATTTGCCGAATTCCTTCAACGCCTGTTTTGTCGCATCATCGTGCGATTCCTTAACAGCTTCCTCAACAATCGTCCGCCAGTCGAAATCACGAAATGCCGACAAAGCCTGGTCTGGCGTGTGCGAATCCGTGTCGTAGGCGAGTTCATTACCGGTATCCCGGCAAATGATATGAAAACGATTGGCCGTCATATGGTTGTCCTTGTGCGGCCCGGTCCGGAATCGCGACGGACAACCGCGACCCCGGACCGCATTGGCTGCCGAAGTTTCGAACCCTCAGCAGCAAACCGTCAGTGGAAAGTTTACTCGACAACTTTCGGGCTGCCAGCCACGGACAGTCTGGCTGGCAGCCATTCATTCTTGGTATCTTCGACAACTGGAAGCACTCGAAACGGCGACCTGATTCACGTCATGAAAACGAGCAAGAAGAGACGACAGATGCCGAGGTCCGGCAGAGAGAGAAAAGCCAGACGGCGGGAGCTGCGAAGAGCCCAACTGTGGGCGGAAGCAGCTTTGCCCCACGAATCAATCAAGGGGCAAGGGGACGTTGTGGATTCGCGGTATGGGTTGTCTGGCCGGCTCAGAGCACGCATCGAGGCGAGGATAGAAGGCCGCGCAATCCGAGAAGGCTGGATTAAGCCCGAAGTCGGCGAACGATTCGCAACCCGAATCCCGAAACGCAACCTGCTTGAACGCACAAGCAATCGTGACGATGCGTCAATGGCAGACCTGCTGTGCGTGTCAGCGATTCGCGGGATGGAATCGAGCGACGGACGCGTTGCAGCAGCCTCATTACGCAACGCCATCGCGATGGAGATTCGAAACCAACATGATGATTTCGAAATGATGAAGGCTCGACTGCGAGAAGTCGAACTTTGACGGAATCAAGTGACTGCGTTTACGCCGAACCGAAACGTCGATGAGTCGATTTTGTGCGACGCTGTGATGCTTGAGCCACGATGCCCAAGTGAGATGGTTCACAGTTTATGTCGATTCGTGGTTTACGGCACGACAGGTGTTTCGAATTTGTTCTGTCACGATTTCCTCATCGAGCCGATAAGTACGATCGTCTTCATCAGATAAGTAGTTCGAAAGTGGTTCGAGCCCTTCAGCTGCAAGAAGTTTCTCCAGCGTCTGATTGATAATAGCTTCCTTCACTTTTCCAACATAACTGAGGCGGATGCACCACTCTGTGTCCTTTCGGTAAGCGTGCCTGACAGGTTTTTCGGGGGCGGGTAATGTGTCTGGTTTCCTTGTTGGGGAGGCTCAGGCA
>JABMPE010000742.1 GCA_013203845.1 Rhodopirellula sp.
CGACTGTCTTCATCACCTTCGATAAACGGTCGAATCAGTTTTGGAGTCTCTTTGTAGAAGTCCCGTAAGTAGTCGCCCAGCAATGCTGGCTCGTGAACTCGGGCGTTTCCAAGAAGCTTCTCTTCTCTATGGCCCTGACCATCTCGCATATCGCAAAAGACGACTGGATACGGTTTGCCGTCGATCACTCACTTTCAGTGATTCGGTGCCATCGAGATACAGAACGACGCTGTCCGAGGGCAAGTCGCATGAATGGATGCCGTCGAGGACCAGCAAAGCTAGCGAACCAGACACAACAAATTTTCTTGGTGTCGAAAACTTGGCGAGCCTGAATCCTAAATCGACGGAAGGGCCAATGTAGTCAACGCCGTCGCTGCCCGGTATTTCAACTTTGCGATTGGAAACTGGAAATCCTGCAATCCATCCTGTTGCTTTCAGGTCGAGGGGAATCCCTTTGGGCTTCCATTGCAATTCTGGAAAACTTGAGATGGCACTCTTGAATGCCCAGACGTGAGATGCGCCTTCCTTGTGGTTTGCGATCGCAACTGAGAAAAGAATCTCGTCTCCGACAAACTTCCATGCTTGCATTGCCGCAGACGGTTTATGGAAACCACCGGGCAATCTTTCGTAGGCGGCGTCGACAGCTTGTGGAAAGAATCGGAAGAACTCGCTGAACGTACTAGCCCACTCCGGTCGCTTCGACGGGCTGTTTTGTGCTTTAAATGCCGTCGAACCGACGATGTCAGCACTACAAAATAGTCGAAGTTCCCAAGCCCAGTCACCCACCGAGAGCCTCTTTGCGAACCCTTGCCGCTTCCTGCGAGACTCCAAACATGGCTGCCAATGCTGCAACGCTTAAACCGCGTTTGGAAGCGTGTCGAAAATCGGCTTTCGGCATGAGTAGCGATGCTGCGAACCAATTCGCTTCCCATTCGATTCGCGTTGATCCGTTTCGGAATGCAACGATTGGGATGTCGCCTTGGGCGGAGTGCAGGAAGTAGTGCCCAAGCTCATGCGCGATCGTGAATCGATCTCTCAGAGGGCTCGTGTATGTGGGCAGGCATATATCGAAATCTTCTGTTCCATGGACAAAGATTGAGCCAGAGGTGTTGCTGTTGGATAACTCGGTGATGTCCTGAAGATGAATCCGTCCGTCAAGATCTTCAACAAGTTCTCTTGGGTCGGTACCAACCTGAAATTCGCATTCTTTTGCGATTACTTCGGCAAACTCCTCGACATGTGCCTTTCGCAAAAAGCACGGATCAATTTGATCGCCTCGCACGTACTCTTTCCCGGGACGACAATAACTCAAGGCATTTCTCCGATTCCCCAAAACCTCATACGTGCGTGACTTTACGTGTTTTTATTGTGACTCGTCAACTTGGTATCTGTGACATTGTACGCCGGATGCAGCCAACCTTCGGTTCAGGGGTGAGCGTGACTTGAGTGAAGCAGTGAAGTCTTTGTCCACCACATTTGCTCGACTTTCCGAAGGAGAACTGCGGAAATGTTCCGACGGATCATGAATCATGGTGGGCTACTGTTTCGTGTTGCCTGGTAATCCCGATTGACAAGCGGACGCGAAGGGCTGGTTACCACCGGCCATTGCTTATACTGAAGATGCACCGGTTGACAGGAATCGGCCTCATTGAAATCTGCAGGATCAGCTCATGAAACGACCTCCTCGTATTGGCGAGTCTGCTGAAATTCGTTTTGTCGTTGGCCCGGAACACACCATCACGTTTGCCGAACCGCCCATGCCGGCAGTGTTGAGCACTCCCACCCTGATCGGGTTCATGGAGCAGACCGCTCGCAAGGTGCTGACGCCGCTGATGGACGACGGCGAAACCAATCTGGGCGTGAAGGTCGATGTCGAGCATCTGGCTGGTACGCTGCCCGGCCACGAGGTGACCTGCACCGCTCGCGTCATCAACTGCGAACTGCCGTACGTCACGTTCCAGATCGAAGCGCACGACGAGACCGACCTGCTGTCTCGCGGCGTGCATCGCCGCTGCGTGGTCGACACGACGCGTCTGGCTAAACGTCTGTCGCGGAAGGCTCTGTAGGGAAAGTTTCTCGGAAGCTCCAGAATTTCCGTGAACCTTGAAACGCCTCATGATGTGAAGGCATCTCTGACGGACGAACTTGATTAAGCCGCAGATGGGCGCCGATC
>JABMPE010000743.1 GCA_013203845.1 Rhodopirellula sp.
ATCCCGACTGGCGACAGGGCTACGGCTTTCAGTTCTGGCAGTGCCGACACGGAGCTTATCGAGGCGACGGCAAGGACGGTCAGTTCTGCGTCGTCCTGCCGAAACAGGATGCAGTAATCGCGATCACCGCGAAGACGGGGAACATGCAACGGCAGCTTGATCTTGTCTGGGAGCTCCTGCTGCCCGCGTTTAACGACGAGCCTCTTGCTGAGAATGTCGCCGAAGCCGACAAGCTGCAGTCCACACTGAAAAATCTGAACCTGCCCGATCCATTTCTGCAGACACCCGCTCACGTCGGCCCTCCAAAGCTGCCCGATCATGCAACGAGCAACCGAGCGTTTCAGGGCATTCCCAGTATGGCGGTCGCTCCCGGCGGACGGCTGTGGGCGGACTGGTATGCTGGTGTGACGGGGGGCGAGGACCACAATAATTACGTCGTCGTCTCAACCAGCGGTGACGACGGAAAGTCGTGGCGCGAGGTGCTGGTGATCGATCCCGACGGCCCCGGTCCGCTGCGGACGTTCGACCCGGAACTCTGGGTGGCACCGACGGGCCGGTTGTTTGTTTTCTGGGCACAGTCGCAGGGACATGACGGCTCCGTCGCGGGCGTCTGGTGCGTGCATACCGACAATCCGGACGACGAACAGCCAGCGTGGAGCCAGCCGCGTCGACTGACCGACGGTATCATGATGTGCAAGCCGGTCGTGCTCAGTACAGGTGAATGGGTGCTGCCGGCATCGACCTGGCGGGCGACGGACTCCAGCGCCCGGATGATCGTGTCAACGGATCTCGGTCGAAGCTGGTCACTGCGCGGTGCCTGCAACGTACCGAAAGATGTCCGCGCGTTTGACGAGCACATTATCACCGAACGCAAAGACGGCTCGCTCTGGCTGCTGGTCCGCACCAAGTACGGCATCGGCGAAAGTGTCTCGACTGATCGTGGAAAAACGTGGCCGGAGCTGACGCCGTCCGCGATCGCTCACCCCAGCGCCCGTTTCTTTGTGCGGCGACTCAAGTCCGGCAATCTGCTGCTGGTCAAACACGGAGCCATTGATCAACAAACAAGCCGTTCGCAACTGACGGCGTTTGTGTCGAGTGACGACGGCAAGACCTGGACTGGCGGCCTGCTGCTTGATGAGCGCAGCGGCGTTTCGTACCCCGATGGCCAGCAGACGGACGATGGCACCTTCCGAGTTATCTACGACTTCAGTCGCACCGGTTCGCGGCACATCCTGATGGCGACGTTCCGAGAAGAAGACGTCGCCGCTGGCAAGCCAGTCAGTGATGCCGTGCGTCTGCGACAACTCGTCAGCGAAGCGTCCGGCGGTCAGGAAAAGAAACCCGAACCCGTCCGCGACAACGCTGACGGAGAAGCCCTGCGCCGCAAATCGCTCGGCTCGTTGAGTGCCACCGACTTCAACGTCGACAAGTTCACCAGAGGAGCAAAGCTCTTCACTGATCGCTCCTACCTCGTCGAGGACGATCTGCCAGCCCTCGCCGGCGCGAGCTTCCTTCGCATTCCACTGGATGGTCGCAAGACGCTGGCCTGCGACCGCGCTGGCACGGTGTGGTTTCTCACGCCGATTCCGGATCGCAACAAGGATTCCTGCAGCATCGAACTGACGAAGCAGGGCTTCAAAAAAGTAAGCGTTCCCGAGGTGCGACTGTTCAATCCGAAGTCGCCAGCGAACTTCTGCACGCTTTACCAGAAGGACTGCCAGCAGGGCGAGACCATCACCATCGGTAAATGGGCCGTCCCGCTGCTCTTCCATAACTGACGCAAAGGCCGGTCCGAATGGCGCTGCGCTCGGTCTGACCTTTGAGCACTTCGCAAATTTGAGCGACAGCATTCAGGCTCAACCGGAAACCGAATTGGTCCGGAGAGGGAACAGGACCAGCATCTGTCAGCAGAGCGATCTTACGGCCTCTCAGAATGCGTGGAAGAGGCCGAACCAGAAGACGCCCGCTTGGCGTTCCAGTGAGTAACCATATTCGACTCGAAAAGTCACGGTCTCCACAAAGCTGAGCAACGGAAGATCGAAGTAGAGCCCACCACCAACCGCCTGATTGATGCCTCCCTGCGACTTATTGAATAGAAACGATTCACCAACGTCGTAGAACATGGATGCGGAGATCGATCTGAGGGCGGCGAAATTGTCGACCACTTCGAGGTCCATTTCTCCTGTTACAGGGAATCGGTATTCGAGGCTCGTCAGCCAGAACGCGTTGCCTTCGGTGTCATCCGCCCGTAGCCCTCGGAAACGTCCCGGGCCGCCGAAACGATAATGCTGCCCGTTGGATGACCAGCCGTAACCGCCCGCGACCCGGGCTGCAATACGGGTTTCTGAGAAGTAGCCGTATCCTTCCGGCATGCCCTGAACCACGGAAAACTGACCGTCGACCCGGTCGTAAGTCTGACCGTCACCGAACGCGATAAATCCGTGTTCGTAGTTCGTGTCGAATAGAAAACCGCTGCGTGGATTCCAGTAAGGCAGACGCGAATCCATATGAAATGTCGCGCCGAACGCGCGAATATTTCGATAATCGGCAATACCTGCTGCGGCGGGAGCGGTTGTGTCTGCGTCCGGAAAGAAATTGTCTCCAATTCGTGTATACAAATCGAAGTAGCTCAGATTGGGGCGGATCAGACTGGTTGTGTACGCCAGAACTTTTCGCACGTACAACTTGCCCTGGTTTCCAGGTGTGTTATTAATATTAGTAAGCAGGCCATGCTCATAACGCATTCCCAATTGCCAGTTTGGCCACGGGATGTTGTAAAAGACGGAGTCCACACCCGCTGAAAGATGCTCAAAGCCCGTTTGTGTTGTATAAGCAACGAATGGAGAGATTCGAAACTGATTCGACGCAATCAGCGATCCTCGCACTCCAATGCGTCCGTCACGGTCAAATCCGGGACCAAATACGACTGCCGGTTTTTCGAACGGCTGCATCAACATCGCTTCGTCAAGCGGTGTATAAAGTGGGCTGTACCGGACGTCGAAATCCCGTTTCCAGTCGTTGTTTCCAGGATTCTGATCGATGACCCAGCTATTCGGGTCGATGGCTACCTGGCTGGGAGGACGATCCGTAACAAATGAAAACTCCCACGTTTTCTCATCAATCTGACGCGTATGAGCCTCATTCCATTGCCGTTCGGCGAGTCCTGCAATGCCTGGCATGGCTTCGACGATTGTCTCTTCCTCGGACTCCATGTTCGATCCAAGGTGGATGGCAACTTCAATGGGCTCTGCAATATCGCCAGTCTGAACGACTCTGGCCACGGTGCGAAATTTGTCACCTTCCTGGACAGTGTTGACATCAGCAATCTTCCAGTCGCACGTACGGCTCGAACGCAGCCAGTCGTCAAAGAACTGTTCCCAGCTTTCGCCTGAGTACTCTTCCAGTAGTCGCTGAAAGTCTTTGACACGCAGGATGCGGAATCGATACTCGGAATATACCAGCCTTAGAAATCCGAAGAATCGTTCGCGCCCCAGACGGTGCTGAATCATGCCGACAATGCGGGCGCCTTTGTCGTACACCAGAAAGAACAGATTATGGAGGTGCTTGAGTTCATCCAGTGAAGCGAGAGTCTTTCCGTCTCCGCCACGACCTGCATACAAGGCGTATCCGCTGTGGACGAGGCCTCGATACGGGATATTTGGCAGGCCCCACCTTGATCCGCCGGGCAGATCAAGAACCTCGGCATTCGGACCGTACTTTTCTTCCATACGGAAGCGAGTCAGCCATTGAGCCAGGCCTTCGTCCATCCAGGGTTCACGATACCCATCAGTACCGACGGCCGAATACCACCACTGATGGCAGATCTCGTGACTGACGAGGTGCTCGACGTAGCGACCAGCAAGTTGCGGAACGTCCAGGATCCGCTCATCAATCATTACCAGTCCAGATGATTCATTGCCGTTCCACCCAAAGTAAGACTCGACCAGCTCGAACTCCTGATACGGGTAGGGACCGAACCAGCCTGAATATTGCTCGATACATTCCGCCGCAATCTGGAGACTCAGCCGGGCGTGTCCCTGGTGTTCGGGGAAGGCGAGCACTCGAATCGGAATGCCGTTGCTGACGGTTTCGTAAACCTCAAAGCGTTCACTGGCGACAATGGTGAAATCCCGGAGACCATATCCTTCGATATTGAGAATCGAGTGGCCGGTCTCTTCCCGGATCCGCGACACCACGTGACCGCCGGTCGCGGCTTCCTGTCCGGGACAAAGTCGCAACCTGACGTTGTAGACGCCCGCTTCGTTCAGCCACGGTTGATGCCAGGGAATAAACGGCACGGCATCCCAGCCCTGGTCGCCGTAAGCAGCCAGAATCGGATACCAGTTCAGTAGATTTGTGACTCCCTTGTGCTGCCCAAGTCTCCCCTGCTTCGGTGGCAGATCGAGATCAAAACGCAGCGTTACTTCCACCGACTGCCCGGGCTGCACTGTTTCCAGCAGCTGTACGTGCAGGTGCGTGTCGGCATCTGGATCGAAGTGCGACTCCAGCTCGTGTTTACCCTGCCGGACAGATTTGAGATGAAATCGTCGTCCTTCCCGGTCGATCGACTTACGCGGATCCAACCGCAACGACTCTACCGTTCGTTCGGCAATGGCCAGCGTTTTCGCATCCGGCTGGTTGTTCGGGACGACGTGAAAAACCAGAGATCTCGTAGCAACCGGCCCCGGGTTCGTCCATGTGACGATTTCGTCAACGTGGACCTCGCCGCCATCCGTATCCAGATCGATGTCCAACTGGTAATGCGGAAGAAGCAGACGCAAGTCCTCTCGTTCCGTCGCTGTGGGGATTGGTGGCAGCAATCTCGGTATGGAACGATCCGATACACGGGACGCTGCATGACTGCTCACTGAACTCGGAAGAGGTTCCGGCAACCGAATCGCGTCACTCTGGGCGCAGACAAGCGACTGCCCAGTCACCACAAGGGCGAGTAAACAGAACGCGTGTCGGAGAGTGCCGCCATCCCTGAAGAGCATTTATTGATACAGACAGTTTCAAACGACTACTGAACGTGGACCGGTGAGTAAGCAGGCAAACTGAAAAGTCTGACCAGCTCTGCTAACCACAGCAGTAACTCAATCGGCGTCTGTTTGTGCCCGCGTTTCGGGTTATCCGGAAAAACGACGATACAGGTCAATACGGCCTGACCCATCGCCTGCCGTATTTGCCCTAAACGGCACAGATTACCACGCTGCCACCACCGCTCAGGCGAAAACCGAAGCACTGCCGTGTATTCGAATCCAGCACGCTCTAACGCAGCTTGTCGGCAAACACTTTGCGGACTTTTTCGACCTTCGGGCGGATGATTCGCTGGCAGTAAGGTTCGTTGCCGTTTGCGGCGAAGTAGTCCTGGTGGTAGCCCTCAGCGGAATAGAATTTGTCGAAGGGCACAATTTCGGTGACGACGGGACTTCCGAAGGCATTTTCGTCATTGAGCCGTTTCTTGTAGGCCTCGGCAAGTTTGCGTTGTTCGTCACTGTGATAGAAAACGGCGGATCGATACTGAGTGCCGACATCGTATCCCTGCCGATTCAGCGTGGTGGGGTCATGAGACGTCCAGAAGACTTCCAGCAGTTCTTCGTAGCTGATTACTGACGGGTCGAATTCGAACTGAATCACCTCGGCGTGCCCCGTATCTCCGTTGGAAACCAGTTTATAGGTGGCATCATCAGGCTTGCCGCCGGTGTAGCCAGAACGGACGTTTTCAACACTTTTGAGTTGTTCGAAGACAGCCTCGACGCACCAGAAACAGCCCGCCGCAAATGTTGCCGTCTCTTTTTGAGGCGCCGCCGCCGCGACCGCTTCGGAATCCGTGTCCGTAAAACCTGTTGAGGTCGCGGAATCGGTCGCAACCGGCGGTGCGTCCGAATTGGTGGCGCTGCTGCATCCCGAAATGCCTGCCGCCGCCACCGGAACCATCAAACAGCAGACAAGATTCAGTGTGGCTGAGAAACGCATTCGCAACTCCTCGTGGTATTTTCGTGAAAGGCGAGTTTTCGGGTCTCTGGATGTGCCGCTTCAGATGGCAGTTTTACTGAAGTGCCGTCAGTCTCGAACAGGTCACCTGAAATAAAATCGCGGTGACTTTCGGCTTCTGCCAGCGAAACTGTCAGCAGGTGGTCACATTGAGGTGATGATCCGGTTGCTCAACAATTCGTTGCCGGTCATCGATCAGCCGTTACCTGCGATCGACGACACAGGCCAGGTTTCTGCGTGATTGTTCGGCAACGATCGACTTCAATCGTGACACGGCGATTCAATCCTGTGACGGATCGCGGTACGTGAATGGTCGCTGGATTGCCGGATGAATCTGCACGATAGTTGACCGAGGATTGCCTGAAGTCACTGATCCGTCCATAAAAAGCCGGAAAGTTTGCACGACGCGCTCACGTGCTTAATGAATACTCAAAGGATTTGCCGCATGACACAGTCTGATGTTTCGCCCGCAGAACGCTTAAGCGACAACGACGTCCAGGCGATCGATCAGTTGCGGGATTCGTACGGCCAGCTGGTGTCCGAACTCGGGCGGGTCATTGTCGGACAGAAAGACACTATCGAACGGCTGGCGATCTGCCTGTTTGCTCGCGGGCATGCGCTCCTTATGGGCGTGCCGGGGCTCGCGAAGACGCTGCTGGTGAGCAAG
>JABMPE010000744.1 GCA_013203845.1 Rhodopirellula sp.
CACTCAAGGTTCGATGTTCACACGCCTTACATGTCGTTCCAGTTCTTTGGCCACACGCGGGACGAACTCAATCTGATCGACTTTCCAATCGCGACCCTGCAGCATCAGCAGCCTGTGGGCGAAGACGGCAAGCGTCCCGACGAACTCGTCTGCGTCGTTGAGTCTTATGACGCGGACCTTGGTAAAGTTGTCCCTCGCAAACTGATTCGCCGAACGTCATCCCGCCACGGATTTCCGACGCCGCTGGAAGACGAGGTGCTGATTGCTCTGCTGTCGCTGACCGGGATCAAGAATGATTTCGCCGCACCTCGCGTCGACTTTCGCAATGCGGAACTGCTCGACCTGATGGACTGGCCGCACAACGGCACCAGCACGCGGCGACTGTTGATTGCCCTCGACCGTCTCACCGGCCTCAAGCTGAAGTATGAGAATTCATGGACGACAGAGGATGGCGAGTTCCGCAAAGAGTTCACGACTGGACTTCTCGAATCCTATCGCTTTACGCAGCAGACCCGAGGTGCGAGATCGGTCGATTCCGAACGGAGCTGGGTGCAATGGTCGTCGGAAGTCTTCGCTGACATCCAGCGTGGCAACGTCAAGATGCTCAATACGGGCGAATTCTATTCGCTGAAACGCCCGGTTTCCCGCCGCATGTATCGCTTCCTCGACCGACATCTCGGTGACAAACCGCAGTTCACGATGGAACTGACCGCGTTTTCCGCACATCTCGGTCTCACTCACGTCGAACACACCGGAAAACTCAAGGAACGACTCAGACCCGCGATTCAAGAGCTGGAAAATATTCCGGGGTTCATTCAGCCACGATCGTCAAGCGACCGTTTTCACAAGCTGGCTCCCGGACGCTGGGAGATTCACTTTGACAAGCCCGGCTCGGTATCCATTGCAACGCAGAAACGGCAAAACCAGCACGCGACGATCAACTCTCCGGCGACTGACACTGCAATTTCACTGGTAGTCGGTTTCTATCGGGAATGGTCTTCCGTTGAGGACCATCGTCCCAGCCGCAAGGAACAGCAGCAGGCTCGTGAGGTCGTGGACCGATATGGTGAGCAACACTCCCGTCAGTTACTTCCCCACGTCATCAAGCTGATGAAACGCGACTTCCCGGAAGCAAGAGCGTTCGGTGCGACGCTGCTGTTCTGGCCGGAAGCAGACAAGAAGCTCCGCCGCGACACTCAGTACCGTCATGCAGGTTGTCCCTGTTCTACAGAGGTCGTCGGCTTCGTGTCGTCGTGAGGATGGCCACCGAATTCGTTTCGTATCTGGTGACGAAGTGCTTTTTGCCGATGAGGCCTTTGTAGACTGTCGTGTGTCTTCTTCGGGATATCGAGGAGCACTACGCCAGATGCCGAGCTATTCTCAACCACTGCATCGGGACACATGAGAAACCCAGCTATCCTGCGAAGGCAGGCCGAATGGATACTCAGTGATCCGCAAGGGACACATCCAATCCGGGAACGCGAGTCGCAATAGACTCCAAACGCAAGGAAGCGGCCCAGGAGACGCACAACGCATCAGCAATTCCGCAAGAATCACAAATAGCGAACAAGAATCACGTCGACAAATGAAGGCGACAGGGCTCTGCCAACTTTGAGACTGCTTGCTCGCCAGCAGTGCGACACGACACTTCCTGAGGGCCTGCAAGGGCCGGCAACCGTTGCTTGAGCCGCCTCGACTCAGCCGGAAACCGGCTGACCAAAAGATGTTTTGATCATCCCCTTCAGTCGACCCCGACGAATTGATCGTCTCAGTGCAAAGCATTCACCTGCACATTACAGGCCCATTCTGGCTAACGAGTCCTGCAATGCAATGCCGGCTTCAGTCACGCCATCCACGGATACTGATCCTTCCAGATCATCCAGAATGCCAATTAACAGCTCGCGGGCAATACCCTTCCGGCGAACTTCATCCGACGTCTCCACCCAGTCCACCCAGTGGGATGTCTCTGTGAGGTGCACAACCAACGCGGATGACACCTGCATGGGCTTTCCGGCAAGGCGGTCATCGAACGGAAAAGCCACGTAGAACGTTCGATTTGGATTATAGCAGGAGCCTAGATCAACACCTGCTTTAAAGACTTGAAGTCGTTCAGTTTCAAATGCGAGTTCCATTGCAGTGTTTTACCCCAAAGATATGTGATTCGGACCGACAGGCCTTGTGTGTACCAGGAATGAGAGAAGCAAGGTTCGGCGATTGAGCTTCACGGAGTCGCCATAGTTGCAGTTACCCTACTCTTCAAAATATCCGACTATCCGCAAAACCCGGATTTTGAGTAGTGTAGTAAAATGATGGCGACAAATGAAGCTTAATTAGCATGATATGAGACAAAATGGAAAAATCGAAACAGAACAATCAGGTCGAGAATGCAATCAAGACGATCAAGGAGCGTTACGCCATTGGTCAGGCGGTCCTCAAGCAATG
>JABMPE010000745.1 GCA_013203845.1 Rhodopirellula sp.
CGGAGTGCAGACTCGCCCGGTCGAGGTCTCCGTGTTTGACGGATTTAAGCGACCGATTCCTGATGCTCGCGTTTCGTTCCGAAAGGGCGAACAGGATTGGGGACTCGCTCGAACCGGCGGCGACGGTGTCGCGCAGGTCTCGCTGCCCGAAGGAAGTTACGAGCTGAAGATCGAAACGATCGGCGTCGACATTACTCCCGGTGAGTCCGCACCAGAACTGAAGGTGGTCCGGAAGGGCGGCTCGCAGAAACTGCCGGTTGTGTGCGAAAGCTGGAAGCCGGGCACGGTCGACGCTCGCTTTGTCGATGTCGATGGAAAACCGATTCCGTGCAAGATCGACTTCTTCGCGAAGGAAGGAACTGCTCAGCCGTGGTTCGGGCCGGAGAGCGGCGACTTTGGCATCAAAGGCCTGCGTTACGCGCCGCTGGGTCACGTCACGGAAACTCTGCCGGCGGGTGAATACGACGTCGTGATCGCGCACGGTCCGGAATTCGACGCCATCTTCACCACACTGAAGATCGTTCCGGGAGAGACGACCGAACTGACCGGAACACTTAAACGAGTTGTCGATACAACTGGCTGGATCAGCAGCGACTTTCACAGTCACAGCACGCCGTCGGGAGATAACACCGGAAGTCAGTTGGGCCGCGTGCTGAACCTCGTGTGTGACAACATCGAGTTTGCTCCGTGTACCGAGCACAATCGCGTCGACAGCTATCAGCCTCACATTGACCGCTTGCAGATTGGTCCGTTTATCAGCTCATGCACCGGCATGGAACTGACCGGCAGTCCGTTACCGCTGAACCATCAGAACGCGTTTCCGATGGTATTTCGACCCCATCTTCAGGACGGCGGTGGGCCGATTCCGGATGTCGATGTCGAGAAGCAGGTGGAACGGCTCGCACTGTGGGACAATCGCAGTGAGAAGCTGGTCCAGCAGAATCATCCGGATATGGGCTGGTTGTATCGCGACAAAAACGGCGACGGCGAACCGGATGAAGGACATTCCAGAATCTTGCCGCACATCGACGTCGTCGAGATTCATCCGGTGCCGGATATCCTGACGCTGGATCCGTTCATCACAGTTTCGAACTACAAAAGCAATAACCGCATCTTCAACTGGCTGCAGTTTCTGAATCAGGGAGTACGGCTGGTAGGAGTCGTCAACACGGACGCTCACTTCAACTATCACGAATCCGGCTGGCTGAGAAACTGGATTCGCTCGCCAACCGACGATCCGGCGAAGGTCAAAACGATGGATATCGTGCGGGCTTCCGAAGCCGGCGCACTCATCATGTCCAACGGCCCGTTTCTGGAAGTCGAAATTCGCGAAGCCGGGGAGAAACGAGGCGTGTTTTCCGGACAGGATCTGGAAGCGAAATCCGGTAAACTTGAGATCGACGTTCGAGTTCAAAGTCCGAACTGGATCGACATCGACCGGGTGTTCGTGCTGGTCAACGGTCGAATTCACCCGGACCACCACTACCGGAAAGAGACGCATCCAAACCTGTTCCGCTCCGGAGTCGTGAAGTTCGACCAGACGCTGTCGTTGAAGCTCGACCGAGACGCTCACGTGATCGTCGTGGCGGGAGCGGACAAGTCGACGCTGGGAGTCGTTCACGGTCCGACGTGGGGACAACATCGCCCGGCCGCATTTATCAATCCGGTGTTCGTTGACATCGATGGCAACGGATTCGAACCGAATATGGACACGCTCGGCCAACCACTGCCGGTCAAGTTCCGTGCGAAGAAGAAGTAGCCGGTTCGCCGCGTCTTGAGGATTTCAAAAGAACGGAACGCTGAGAGCACAGAGAATTCGCAGAGTACCAGGAGTGTTCTCCCTTGGCTCTGCGTTTTCTCCTCAGCGACCTCTGCGATAAAAGGCATCCTGAACAGGAGCAGAGACGACCGGAGTTGAATGCCTGGCTCAATCTGCGACACTGCCCGCCGAATCGCGATTTTCCCCACAAAACACGCCTGATTGAGCTGCAACGTTCCCATGACAGATTCTGGAGAAGGTACAAGCAGCGATCCGCCAGCCGGCTTTCAAACGCCTGCGCCCATCGACAGTCGGTCGCTGAATCTGCCCAATCTGATCACGCTGAGCCGTCTGGGACTGGCCGTTGTACTGTTCTGGCTGATCTATGTGGAAGGCTTCTGGATCTCGGCGGCGATTCTGTTTGTTGTCTCCGCAGCCACGGATGCCATCGACGGGTACATCGCCCGCAAGTACGGGCAAGTGACAACGCTCGGTCGTATCCTCGACCCGTTTGTCGACAAGATCATCGTCTGCGGCGCGTTCGTGTTTCTGCTTGAAAAGAAAGCCGATTCTGGAGTCAACTCCTGGATGGTGATGTCCGTGATCGGGCGGGAGATGTTCGTCACCGGCCTGCGATCGTTTCTGGAGCAGAGCGGCAGGGACTTCTCGGCAGCATTCATCGGTAAGGCAAAAATGGCGCTGCAGTGCGTGGCCATTACGATGAGTCTGCTGTCACTCAGCCCGAAAGTCGTCAGTCCGACGTTCAACTTTTATCGAGACATCGTGCTGTGGGCCGCCGTCGCCGTGACCGTTTACAGCGGCCTGTCCTACGCCATCCGCGGCTTCCAGATGCTCCGCCCGAAGAAGCCGTAGCAGATTGACGGATTCAAGTTGCTGCTGGTCACACTCGGCGGCCTGCTTCCGGGGATTTCCGATCGGGCACTCACCTGAGGTGACGTGCGGTCGAAAATTCGGCACAATGGGCCGCGTCGGTGTCTGAGCGGATTTCAGCCCGGCGAAGAGGACGTGCTTTCAGGACGCTCGACTCCCGCGTGCAGTGCGACAGGAATCGCCTCACCCGGTTGCAGGCCCGAACGGGATTCCCGTGAAATGTGTCTCCCGACCGAAGCCGTCACCGTTTCCTTGAACCGTCGCTGATCTGGCGACCAGACTTGAGTAATTACTGATGAGCGACAAACAGAATTTGTTCAACAAGGTGTGGGATCTGCATTCCGTCGGCACGTTGGCGTCTGGTCAGACGCAGCTGTTCATTGGGCAGCACCTGATTCACGAAGTCACCAGCCCGCAGGCATTTGCGATGCTTCGCGACCGGAATCTGACCGTCCTGCACCCCGAACGGACTCTGGCCACCGTTGACCACATTATTCCCACCGAGAACCAGGCTCGACCGTTCGTCGATCTGCTCGCCGAAGACATGATGTCGGCGATCGAGAAAAACTGTCAGGAGTTCGGTATCGAGCTGCTCGACCTGGACGACAACCGGCAGGGCATCGTCCACGTTGTCGGTCCGGAGCAGGGACTCACCCAGCCAGGCCTCACGATGGCCTGTGGCGACAGTCACACTAGCACGCACGGAGCGTTCGGCGCGATCGCGTTCGGTATCGGAACCAGTCAGGTAGCTTACGTGCTGGCGACTCAGACGCTGGCGATGATGCGTCCGAAAGTTCGCCGCGTCGAAGTCAACGGCGAGCTGGCTCCGGGCGTCTTCGCCAAAGACGTCACACTGTACATCATCCAGAAACTCGGCGTGCAGGGTGGCGTTGGTTACGCCTACGAATACGCCGGCACGACGTTCGACGCAATGTCGATGGAAGAGCGGATGACTGTCTGCAATATGGCGATCGAAGGCGGAGCCCGTTGCGGATACATCAATCCGGACCAGACGACTGTCGACTACCTCAAGGGTCGTCCGTTGTGTCCAAAGGGCGAAGAATTCGATCGGGCCGCCGAGTGGTGGCTGAGTCTCGCTTCCGGCCCGGATGCGGAATATGACGATGTGGTCGTCTTTGACGCGGCGGACATCGAACCAACCGTCACCTGGGGTATCACCCCAGCTCAGTCGCTGGGAGTCTCACAGTCAATTCCGTCACTGGCCAGTTATGACGAAAGCGAACGGACACTGATCGGCGAAGCTCTTGAGTACATGAGTCTGGAAGAAGGCCAGCCGATCGAAGGCACGAAGATCGACGTCGCGTTCGTTGGTTCCTGCACGAACGGACGAATTTCTGACCTGCGTGAAGCGGCCGAAATCGCTCGCGGTCGGCACGTGGCTGACGGCGTCAAAGCACTGATCGTTCCGGGTTCGCAGATCGTCGCCAAACAGGCCGAAGAAGAAGGGCTCGACAAAATCTTCATCGAAGCCGGATTCCAGTGGCGCGCTGCTGGCTGTTCGATGTGCCTGGCCATGAACCCCGACAAACTGCAGGGCCGCGAAGTCTGTGCCTCATCGAGTAACCGGAACTTCAAAGGCCGACAGGGCAGCCCGACGGGACGCACACTGCTAATGAGCCCGGCGATGGTTGCCGCCGCGGCCATCAATGGCTGCGTCACGGACGTTCGAAAAATGCTCGAGCCGGCCATGGCGTAAGCGACGTAGTCCATGGGTGCGTTTCGACGCACGCGATCATTGCGTGGCTTCTCGGCTTTAAAATCAATCTCTGGTGCGTCAAAACGCACTCTACGCAGGAAGATAATCATGCAGAATATCGAAACAGTTTCAGGCTCGGGCATCCCGTTGCTGCTCAATGATATCGATACGGATCGGATCATCCCCGCTCGCTTTCTGCGATGCGTCACGTTCGATGGCATCGGTGACCACGCTTTCGAAGACGATCGCGAGCAGGATCCGAATCACCCGTTTAATCAGGAACGCTTTCAGAACGGCAGTATTCTGGTCAGCGGTCGCAACTTCGGCTGCGGATCGTCGCGCGAGCACGCTCCACAATCGCTGATGCGGTGGGGCATCAAAGCTGTTGTTGCTGAATCGTTCGCCGAGATTTTCTTTGGAAACTGCACGTCGCTTGGAATTCCCGCCGTATGCGCCTCGCGAGCCGATCTGACGAAACTGGCAGCCGCCATCGAGGCCGATCCAACGCTGGAGTTCACGCTGGATCTCAACGCGATGACGTTGAGCTTCGACGGCGAAACGGTTTCAGTCACGATGCCCGACAGTGCTCGTTCAGCGCTGACGACCGGGCAATTCGACGCGCTCGCTCAATTGCTGGCCCGCAAGGATGACATCGCCGCCACCGCGGCGAAGCTGCCTTATCTCAACAATTTCGCGGTTTCATAAGCGCTTTCGAGAAAAGAAAAGCCCCCACTCAAAACATCTCGCCGATGGCCATCGGCGAGATGTTTTTTGATTCGCTGCGAATTGCAGAGCCCGTCAGGAATGCTCCTAACGAGGTGGTTGCTGCATCTGCTGCTGGAAGTAAGTGAAGATTTGGAAGAAGCCCTGCAGAGTCTTTGCTTCGATCGTCGTTCGAAGCTGGACTCCCTGAGGAACAGTTCCCGCCGAAAACCCAATGTAACTTCGAGGAACAGACAAACCGGCCAGTTGCTCAGCTTTGATCGGCACCGGAATCGGCAGCTTCTCCGTCGCCAGCACGGCTCGGGCGAGAACGATCAGAATGTTCGGCAAGTCAACCTGTCCGATGATGTTCGCTTCTTCGAGCAGGCCAGCGCGGTTCTTTTGATTGTCGGACTCCTTCGTCGCAGCCGCGGCATCGTAGGCTGCCAGCGTTTCCTTCATCGTCGCCTGAGTTCCGCCGATTGACTGAATCAGGACGTCATCGCTTTTGACAACCAGCCGCTGAACCATTCCATCCTTACCGTGCAACATTTCCTGAAACAAGTTCTGGAACTCAGCAGCCGGGTTATCTTCTGTGTCAAACGTCTGCTTGATCGTAATCACGTCGGCGCTGAGTCCGTCGTAAGATTCAGCATCTTTTTTAACGGTGACTTCCTGCTTCATTCCGGGAAGTTCCATCTTGTAAGCAGAGCCCATTTTCTGAGCAGCTTCCCGCAATTTCGAAGCGGGCCTGGCATTGCTGATCGAGTAGCCTCGGATCAAGCCGACGTCTATGTCGCGATCATCAAGACTGAAACCCCAGCCGATCTGACCAAACTCCACCTGATTCAGTTCAGCAACCATCTCCGCCATTTTCTTCTGCGTCTCTTCGTCGCTCTCAATGACCTTAGTGGAAACCTGCAGTCCCCATTCCATCAGACTTTTGAAGTCACAATGCATCGCCATATAGCCGTGCTTGTTCTGCGGCAACTGACCAAGAACATCCAGCTTGCTGGTTTTCTGCGAGGCCAGATAGTTGTCAGTTGCGGTACGTGCCTTGACGACAAGCAACTCATCAATGGTGATGGCGGAGTTGCTGACAGAGATTCCAATTGAAAACGACTGCGAGTCACGCACAGCCCGAAGCGCCCCGTGACCAAGATCGCCGTAAATGCTCAGGACAGCGGCCATGTTCATGCCAGGTGTCGGAGGAACCTGAGCTGTCAGCCCTTCCAGCAACGCGTCGAGCTGATCATCGGCGCCGTCGAGTTCGGTGCGGTAAGCTTCGACAAGGCCTGCGACGTTCACCCATGCAGCAAGGTCAGAATCGCCAAACAAAGCAGACGACCGCTTATCGATCGCTCCGCTGGCGGCGTCCGCTCCACCGCTGATGCACTCTTCAACGAGTTCCATCACGGCTTCGTCCTGAGAGTACGCCACCCAGGAATCTTTCGAAGCAAACGTGAACTTTTCACCGACTCCACTCTGCAGAGCTTTCACATCAGTGGCCGGAATCACAAAGACAACAGCGGGTTCCGCGCCTTTTACAGCGAAAATCGCCACATACCAGTCCTGCTTCAGATCGACACCACCCAGCGTCGGATTCGAGATTACTACGCCCAGGCCTGGTGCCTGACCCTGAACCATGAATCCAAGGCCTGGCTGAACGGCGTTAGCAAAGTTGCCAACCTTGCCAATGGTTTCTTCAGGAGACTTTAACCGGATTACCGCGGTCGCGTCGGCGGGAATCAAATCAAGTGGGCCTGCGGCCTGCGCCAATAGTGGCACAACCAGTGCGAACCCGAGTGCCACGGCGGTAACTCCACGTCGCCTGAGTAACGATTCTGAATTGCGTAATGCCATCATGTTGCAGATTTCCTGAGTAAAGAGTTTCTCGCAGAAAGAAGACGTGCTCCGTGCAGCTATCTTTCGTCGTGGTCCAGGGACAGTTTCCGGCGGCGGCAACTCCGCAACACCAGGAGGGAAACTTCTGACGAGGCGTCCTGAGCAATTGCCTGAAAAATACGCCATACCTGACAAATCGCTCGCTCTGACCGTTGCAGAAGTATAGCGGCGAGTCAGGAAAAAGGATCTCTGACTTCCGCAGTTTGACTCCATTCAAAACCGACCTATGTTTTCGCATCTCCAGCCGGCAACGGTACAGGTCGCTTTGACCTGCTGCCGCTTCGGCATCGAGAGACTGCCTGAAATCAGTCAGCTTTGCGGCGTGACAAGGAGAGCTGGGAGCTTGAGGGGACCTTGTCACGCCTCTTTTCTGCGCTGACCTCGCCCTGATTTCAGCCACCCCGACGAGCGTCGAAAACCACGGCATTCAAGTCGTGCATGATCCGTCAAACATGACGAAGCCGCTCAGTTGTCCCGAAGATACACACGTCTGATTCTCGACCATTCGAGCAATTCTCTTGCATTAAAATGTGCCGGTTGTGCCAATTCTGGTGATTTTGACGACTGGCTCAGGTCGATGATGTCACGAGTTCACTCTGCGCGGGACTGATGCGCTCACCTCGCGTCCGGCGGCTCAAGACGGCAGAGAAAACGGTTTTCTGCACACCGACCGGCAAATGTCATCAGATGGAGCGACCCCAAGTGCAAAAAGGATTCCTTCACACGGCGATTCGCATCACTGCGATAGCAGCCATGATCGTTGTGACTCTTTGCGTGGCATCGTTCGGACTTTCAAAGCTGCATTCACCGGCAGAAAAGTTAGCAGCTGATTCTGACGTTCAGTCTGACAGCGACCCGTTAAAACAAACAGATCCACCACGCGAGTCCACCGGACCCGATCCTCTTGTCGAGCATCTTGATCGGCTCGGAGAACGATTTGAGGAATTGGTCAGCACGGTCTCGCAGGAACGGTCAACTCAGACTGAAATCGCTCGACTGGCCGACTCGATGCAGGCCATTCGCCAGCAGTCTGATCTCTCGGGCACAAAGCTTCAGCAGGAACTGGGTAACCTTCGCGTCAGCAGCGAAGTTGAGCTTCGGGATCTGAACCGGAAAATTGAAACAGTCGCGGAAAAAAGTCAGCGGATTGAGCGGGAGATGATCGAGCAACGCGCCGGGATTCTGTCGGCTCTGGAAAACCAGCGTACGACAACTGCCAGCCAGGTTGCTCATCTCGAAGCTGATCTCGACGATGTCCAAACAGAACTGTCGGAAATTCGAACAACTTCCCGGTCAATGCTGGCTTCTGTTCCGCCAGCGACGGTCCAGCCATTCGGTCCTCTGAATCCACTCGCACCGGTCCCCACCAGCGAACTGGAGAACTCCGTCAATTCGACTGCCAGCGATCCTGCGTGGCAGGAGCCAGTGATTCTCGATTCGTCTGCCAACCGACAGCGGTCAGCATCCGGAAGTCAGCGACCGACAGAAACCGCCAACGCGACTGGCTGGAAAGTCAGTCCCATGTCACATTCGGTTCCGGATTCAGAGCCGCAACGTGTCGGTGACTTCCCACAGATCGAGTTGCATCCTGCTCCACCTGCCGAGTCGATACCGGCAACGCTTCCGGCACTTCCCGAGACTTCGCGCCGTGCACCTGGCCCCATTCGAGCCCCTCTTAAGTCCACACTCGCACCGCAGAGCAACCGTAATTCGCGACCTGCGCGAGTCCCCGAAATCATCGAACTGCCTGCTCCCGTTGAAGCTGACAATCCGGTCGTTCGACAAATTTCCGCCACCGTCCAGGCTGCAAATCAATCACCGACTCGCGAATTCGACATTCAGACAACGGTGATCCACGTCGCAGCGGCTCGACCGGTAGACGTCGAACCAGCAGGCGTCCACATGTTGAACCCTGAACTTTCGACGACGGCCTACGGACTTCCCTGGACACACGACGCTGTTACGCACGAACTCCTTCGCAGGGTCTCTCTTCGGACACAGGCAAGCATTGCAGGCAGGCAGCAGGCGACCGTCACCTCCGACAGTACCGGGAAACTCAGCATTGGCTCGTCGTGCCCTCACTGCAACGAAGTCCATGGATTTGAAGCGGGCGACCGACTGATTCTTGAGTGCGGCCCGGCCAGCGACAAAGTTCAAAGGTTTCACGTGACCAGCGAAGTCGCCAGCGGTGGCGCCGAACTGGATTCAATTCCGGAGTTTGATCTTACGCCACTGGCGCGTCAGACCTACGTGATTACTGAAGAGGCTGTCGAAGGAACGGTTGAAGAATCCGTTGCGACATCTGACGAGAAACTCGTTCCGATTCATGGAGTGTTGACGCCTGTGTCGGGACCTCTGAAAACGAGAGTCTCCACAAAACTCATGCAGCGACTGGTCGTCATGACGTTTCGTCAGCGAAATGTCGAGGGGCGTACTGACTCGATTGCGGGCGCACCATCGAGCTTGACCGTCAGAAGAATCGTGCCGCCCGGACCTCAGGTTCTGCCATCTGACAAACCTGCCCGTCAGATGGTTGTCAGGACACTGACACCCGTGAAGAACTATCCGGTTTTTCTGCCTCCGCCTGCTCCGGTTTCAACAACAGCGTTTAAAATTACTCAGGACAATTCGAACATTGAATTCGTCACTCCTGACATGGAAAACAGTTTCCCTGCCGTAAAGCAAACCAGTCACCAGAAGAGCGATGACTATTGCGAAATCTGTGAGCGAAAACACAACGAGTCCGACGAGTCAGCATCTGTGGCCGATCAATCTGCGATGAAGAAACACGACAACCTGCTCCTGAACTGGTTCCGCCGAGTGCGAGGAGAGTCCGACGACTCCGAATCGAACGTCACCAATGCCGATTTTCAGACTGGCGAGCAAGAGATCGAAAAAGCAAAACCTGAACGAGACAGCAAACCGCGCCAAAGCCGCTATGTGACGAAGCCAGGAAACCGCCGCGCGGCTCGATAGTCAGCAGCGTTTCGGAACGGTTGCGATGGAACAGCAGTCGGGGTCTCAGACAGGATCCTGGATTGAGAAAGATGTCTGGAAACATGCGACATCGGACCACAATCATCGTGCCGGTACCAATTATCCGGACCGCAACCGCACTGCTGACCTGCCACCTGTTGTGTGGCTGCGTCACACCATTCCGTAGCGAAACTGCTCGCCCGGAAACTGGCCAACAGGTTTCAACCTCAAGCCCGGTCGCTTCGCAGAAGCCTGCGGCTTTTTCGGTAGACGATTCTTCCCGGAATCAAGAGCGAATTGCCACCGCCGCCAGTCTGATGCACGCTGGCAATCTGGTCGCTTCCCAGGAGCTGCTCGTCGAGATTCTGGCCATCACCCCATCCGATTGTTCGGCTGTTGAACTGCTCGCCAAAGTCAGCCGCACGCTCGGCGACTATCAGCTGCAGCGAACTTCATTAAAGAGGCTGATTACCCTTCAGGCAGGCTCTGCCGTTGTCCTGAATCGATCAGGAAAGCTGTTGCTGGATTCCGTTCAGATGGAAGCCTCGCAGCTCAGCGTTCAGGCAAACGACGAGGTGTTGTCGCCGGTAAATTCCGTCGCCAGTTTCAAAGTTGATTCCGACACCGACGCTATCACTTCTGACGAAGCGACGTCGCTAGCCATCGCGGCCATGACAAACGCTGTTGAACTGTCGCCTCGAAATACCCTGTTCGCGCAGGACCTGTTTGCGGCTTTGATTGGACTCGGCAGAAACGAAGAGGCGGAACAGGTCCTTCAGGAAGCATTGCGACAAAACCCACGTGACCGGATTCTTCCCATGACTGCGGCAAGGTTGTACGAATCAAGGGAGGACTGGTCGGGGGCGATCTTCTATTACGACGTCGCATTACGAAACGACCCAACAAATCCTGTTTGGCGCAGACACCGTGCCGTCTGTCATTTCCGACAAGGGTCCTACGAGAAAGCGCGATCCGATTTTTCAAAGTCGCTGGCGGGTTCTCCCGTCAAGCCTCAGCTTTCAGAACACCTCGCCTGGGCGGAAGCGGCCATCAAAACCGATGATCACGCTGAAGCTGGTCGCGTTCTTAACCTCATCGTTACCAGGGGAAAGTTTCGAACCGCGGACCTGGAAGTGCTGCGAGGGACCTGTCTGCTGAAACAAGGCAATGTTGCAGCAGCGGCTGAAATCACAATCCAGGCTCAGCTGGAGTGGCCCAGGCATGAAGGCTTGTGGCGACTCGCGAAGCAAATCAAAGCTGCTGAAAATGGCACACCAGTATCGGATCTCGATGGCGTGCTCGACCTTGCCAGCCTGACGCTCAAACCAGTGATTTAGCTGCACCAACCGTCGTATTGTTTCAGCTTGTGCGGCGAAATTCCCGAAACCAGTGAAACATGACACGAAACGGTGGCGTGAACTGCTCGGGAAACTGCTCGATCATTAACGCGATTTCGTCGAGTGGCAGGAATTCGATACTTGCGATTTCGCCGGGATCAGGCGCCGGTTCAACATCAGTCACCAGCTGGTAAAGAGCCGTAAACTCGAACGCGGTGTCCGGGCCTGCCGGAAACTTTGCGAGATACTCGATCGGGAGTTCGAGAGACAGCTCTTCACGAAGTTCGCGGATGGCTGCCGTTTCGTAAGCCTCTCCTGCATCGACGTGCCCTGACGCCGAGGATGTGAAACAACCAGGATACTGGTCCTTCGAATCCGAACGAAGCTGCAGAAGCATTCGGCCATCTGGTTTCAGCACGAAGATGCTGACCGCCCGGTGCAGCAGGTTCTGAGCATGCACCACTGATCGTGGAGCCTGACCAACGACCTGATCGCGCCAGTCGACGACGTCGAAAATCTCTTCGCTCATGATCGGCGCAACCTTTGACTGAATACTCGCTGAATCCAGGCAACGTTGACGTGCAGTTCGACATGGACCTGGCAATGATGCTGACATCGCGAGTTTTGACAGCGATCCATGATGCCGTCCACTCTTCAGCTTCAGGAATCTCCACCGTCAAAGGTCACCGATGCCGCACCCTGTACTCAACGCCGCTGGTCCCACCCTGATCGGCATGCTGCATGTTCCGCCGCTGCCCGGCAGCCCCCACGCGACGAAATCATTTTCCGCCATCCGGGATCACGTCGTGCAGGATGCTGAATCGTTGCTGGAAGGTGGCGTCTCGAATCTGATGATCGAAAACTTTGGCGACACGCCGTTCTTTCCTGGCGAAGTGCCCGCTCATACCGTTGCCCATTTAACGGCTATTGCCACTGAGATTTCATCCAGGTTTCCGGAAGCCGAACTCGGGCTGAACGTGTTGCGAAACGATGGCTGCAGCGCACTTGCGATTGCTGCCGCAACCGGCGCTTCTTTTATTCGCGTCAATGTTCTTTGCGGAGCACGCGTCACTGACCAGGGAATTGTGCAGGGAATCGCTCATGACCTGCTGCGTCTGCGAAAAACTCTTTCCGCCGAGAACGTCGCAATTCTGGCCGACGTTGACGTCAAACACTCCGCTCCGCTTGCCAGGCGTCCCATCGCCGATGAAATCGAGGACGTCATCAAAAGAGGGCATGCGGACGCCATCATTGTTTCGGGCAACGCAACAGGAGCAGCGATCGATCCAGCCGTTCTTCGCGAGGCCGCCTCAGCCGCTGGTTCCACTCCGATTCTGATTGGCAGTGGCGCAACTGCTTCCGCAATTGAGTCACTCGCTGGCCAGGCATCCGGATTCATCGTCGGCACCGCATTCAAACGCAACGGCAACGTCCACGAACCTGTCGACCGCGAACGGGTTCTCGAATTCGTCACAGTCCTGCGTTCGGCGTAGTTTGAATCGAATCTTGCAGGCGGCACTCGCTGCCGTGACAGCTGGCGGCTTCGATCCGTGTTCGCTTTCGAATTCGTTTTCAACTGGAAAGCGTCGGCACCAGCAGTCGAATCGCAGAAGGTTGACTCTGACTCCTTGCTTAACGCAGGGTCTCGGAAACTTCGGCGGGCTCTGCAGGTCGACCATCGAGCCGGGACGAATCGAGCATACTGAAGAATTCGACCAGCCGACGGTCGTAGCCTTTCGGATCAGCCTGCCGTGCTCCGTTGTGGCGAGCGTTCGGCACCATCCACAACTCCGCTGACTCTTCGCCCAGTGACCTGTGCAGCGCCTGAGCAATTTCAGGACGCACGTAGTTGTCTCTTTCGCCGGAAATCAACAGGACGGGGCGAGTTCGGAGTGCCGGAAGAGTGTGTTCCAAATGAGCGTAGCGGCATTTCCTTCGAAGCTGGCTGTACAGTCGACCGCCGTAAAGACTGATTTCAACGTGCCATGCCGGAATCCAGCCTGACATCCATTGAGGAACCAGCAGGGAAACCCAGCGTTGCGAAAACAGACTCATCATCGCCCGCGTCGAGTAGGCGCTTTCGCAGGCCACGCATTCGACGTTTTCGGAAAATGCCGCTGCGGCCAAAGCCGCTGCTCCGCCCCGACTGACTCCAAAAACCCCAAGCGGCTGCTGCTTCAATTCATCGCGTGACTGGATCAGCTGCAATGCTCCCCGAACGTCAACCAGCTCGAACTCGGTCAGCCAATGCAAAGGCTCGTAGCCGTTCTGTTTTTCGCTGGTTCCGTGGTTCCGAAAGTCGAAAGACAGAATTTCGAAACCTGCCTGAAACAGGCCTTCGCAGTACGACATCGTCGACCAG
>JABMPE010000746.1 GCA_013203845.1 Rhodopirellula sp.
GCGGTCAGAATCGCCAGCAGAGCCATCAGGATTGGCATCACTGTCTGAAAAGAAACCAGCATAGGTTAGGCACGGCCTCAAATACTTCCACACGTTCGAGCAAATCTCAAAAGCGAAATTCGAGCGAACAAACTTGCGCAGCCACCGCTTCCTCGAAGGTGCTTTTTGTACCAAGAGGCTACGGTTGTCGTACCCGCCGCTCTGAAAAGAAATGAATCTGAAGGGACTCGATCGAATTCGGGAGAGACGGGACCGGCAATCCTAACAAAGGGCATCGGTCGATCAAGCGACGACGATGTCTGAAAGGTCTCTCAGCTCAAGGGTTAGGTAAAGCGATGGCGAGATCGGACTGTTCGTTATTTCTCTTATGGCTTTCCGAATTTCACGCAGTCATTCGCCACTCGTCCGAAAGTCTTTCCTGCGAAGACAAAGGACGGGCCGTTACCAGACTATGCAGGAATCAGGCCCGTCGTTTCCGGAAATCCGGCCATCAGATTGAAGTTCTGGACGGCGACTCCGGACGCACCTTTAATTAAGTTGTCGAGTACGGACAGAATCGTGATAACACCCTTGGTCCGTCGCACCGTCAGGTGACAGTAATTGGTCTCCGTGACGTGTTTGGTGGCCGGCAGATGATCGACAACCTGCACGAATGGCTTCCCCTGGTAGAACTCGCGCATGGCAGCGAGCAGTTCCGCATCCGAAGCGTCAGTCGTCGGGCGAGCGTAAATCGTCGCCAGAATTCCTCGATCCATCGGCGTCAGATGCGGAGTGAACACGACGTCAACGTTGTCACCGCAGATCGTCGTCAGCACCTGTTCGATCTCCGGCATGTGACGATGCCCGCCGACTCCATACGCGGAAATACTTTCGTTGCACTCGGCGTAGAGCATTCCCAGCTTGGGAGTACGGCCTGCTCCGGACACGCCGCTTTTGGCGTCGATGATGATTCCGGTCGGCTCGACCAGCTTGTTCGCGAGTAATGGAGCCAGCGCCAGGATCGCCGTGCTGGTGTAGCAGCCGGGGTTCGCAATGAGGTCCTTGTCAGCGATTTCGTCGCCGAAGATCTCCGGGAGTCCGTAGACTGTCGGGCCGAGTCGTTCCGGGTCGGAATGTTCCAAGCCGTACCACTTTTTGTAGACGATTGGGTCGTTCAGGCGGTAATCGGCTGAGAGATCCACAACCCGCACACCGAGGTCCAGCAACTGAGGAATGATCGACGTGCTGGCTCCGTGCGGCAGGCAGCAGAAGCAGAAGTCGGCTCGCTCGGCGATCTGTTCGGGAGTCAGGTCTTCGCACTTCAGATCGAGGCGACCGGTCAGCGACGGATGAATCGACGCAATGGACGGCGAGCCTTCTTGCCGGGTGGTGGCCGCTGTGATCTGAACTTCCGGATTTCGAAGCAGAATTCGGATTAATTCGACAGCGGTGTAACCGGTGGCTCCGGCAATCGCGACTCGGATCATGATGAAGACTCGTCGTGGATTTCTGGTAAAAGAGTTCGTCGAAATGCGGAAGATCAAAAACTGCCTGTCGCCGGAAATGACTTTCTAACCACAGAGACTCAGAGACACGGAGGAAGAATGAGTCTCCCTGCAAACTCTGTGGCTCCGTGTCTCTGTGGTTAAAAACCGCGAAAGTAGTCTTAATACCGTCTTTGGTTCAGTTATTTAAGGTGTCAGTCGGCTCGCCAGGCTCGGAAGGTGCATCCCGGCTCGTCGAAATTGTCGAGCGGGAAGCTGCTGAGCAATCGTGACCGCGCCAGATCGCTGTAAATGTCGCGGACAATTCCATCGACAGCGGCCTCGTCGAGCCTCTCATCCGAATATCGCCTCATGATCAGCCCGAGTAGATACGCAGCTTCCGGCGGAGGTTCGCGTGGTTCAACCGGGGCTGCAGGCTGCTTTTTCTCTTGCCTGGCATCGTCCGCTGATTTCTCGTTGGGGGGAGACGCTGAAGCAGCTTTCTGGGGAGCGACGTCCTGACCGAGCGTAGCGGACTGTTCGGCCGCCAAAGCCGCACCACCAGCCAGAGCCAGCGTGAATTCACGGCGAGTGACGGTCGACCTGGACATTTCTGTTTCCTTGCAACAGTTTCGGCTCCGCAGTTGGGGACTTTGCCACGCAGGCGGTCAGTGTGCCAGTTCGCGGGAAACTGTGCGAGTCCACAACGTGAGTCCGCAGCTTGCCCTTGGCAGAAACTCGTTCATACTGTCCCGAGCTGGAGCAGCTTACCGAGCCAGCAGCTTTTCCATAGGAGATATCACGATGTTGTTTCGACGAAGCTTTGAACTGACACTGACCGCTGTGTTGGCACTCGTTCTCGCCGGATGCGCGGACCGGGCGTCGGAATTTACCGAAGTCGCCCATGACGAATCCGAAGTTGCTCACGACGATCACAGCGACCACGGTCACGGACATCATGGTCCGAACGGTGGCGAAATCGTCGAAGTGGGGAACGAAGAGTTTCATGCGGAAGTCGTCGTTGACGAGTCAACGCATCGCATCGATGTGTTTGTCCTGGGCTCCGATGCCAAAACCGCAAAACCAATCGACGCCACCGAAATCTCGCTCAGCTTCAAACACGGCGACGAAGTGGAAGAATTCAAGCTGGCCGCGACACCGCTCGACGGAGAACCGGAAGGACAATCGTCAAAATTCACGCTGACCAGCGAAGAACTCTTCGAAGAGCTGCACGAACATTCCGAAGGGGCAACGCTGAGCTTCGCAGCGGGCGGAGAATCGCTGTCCGGTATTGTGACGCACTCGCACGAACATGATCACGGCGATGGGCATGATCACGGCGACGGTCACGCGCACGATGACAAAAGCCACAGCGACGAAGCGGGACACAGCAAGGAAAACAAAGACCCGGAAGTACCCACCAATGCTGACGGAGCTTCGAACAAGGCCCTGGAAGCTGCCACTGAGGAAAAAATTGAGGAAAAAACCGAGCTCCAGGACAAAGCTGAGAAGGAATAGTCCTGCCGCAGGTTTCCGAGGTTCGCTGTCGCTCAATCACCAGCCACCCGGCACCCGCCATTCGATAACGATTCACGTCGGAGTCGTGCGGTCACTGACTGTTCGCCTTCGGCACATTTTTGACCAGCGACCCTTTGGCATCGGGCGATGACTGATCGGATAATTCCGACTTACACTTAACCTGTCCGGGACTGACTCTGGAGCGACGACCGATGAAAAACTTCTGTTCAACTTTGCGAGCGGGCGGCGTAGCTGTTGCCCTCATGACGACGATCCTCGCTCCGCCATACGCTTCCCGCATGGCGATGGCTGAGGACAAAGCTTCCACCAGCTCGTCGTTGAACGATGTTCGGGCCAGGGCAGTTCAGTTTCTCAAACTGACTCAGTCGGCAGATGGAACCTGGACGACCGCCAACGTTCCCGGCATCACCGCTTTGTGCCTCACGTCGCTGCTTCAGAACGGAGTTCCTGCTGATGATCCTGTAGTCGCTCGCGGTTTGAAATTTCTGACTGAGCTCGTTCGAGACAACGGCGGGATCTACCACCCGCAGTCAAATCACCGAAACTACGAAACGAGCATTTCGGTGCTGGCGCTCTCGGTCGCCAACTCGGACGGCAGGTACGACACGATGATTCGTAACGCCGATAAGTTCCTGCGCGGGCTGCAGTGGGACGAGGATGAAGAACAGAAACCGGAAGATCCCGGCTACGGCGGAGCTGGTTACGGCGGGCATCAACGACCGGACCTGTCGAATACGCAGTTCCTGCTCGAAGCCCTGAAAACTGCCGGTGCTAAAGCCGACGATCCAGCCATCCAGAAGGCACTGACGTTTGTCTCTCGATGCCAGAACCTCGAAACTGAGCACAACAACACACCCTTCGCCGCAAAGATCAACGACGGCGGTTTCTACTACACGCCAGCTGCCGGCGGCACATCGCAGGCTGGCGCCAATCCCGACGGCGGGCTGCGATCCTACGCCAGCATGACTTATGCCGGGTTGAAGAGCATGATCTACGCTGGCGTCCGTCAGGACGACCCTCGTGTCAAAGCAGCGCTCGTGTGGATCACGAAGCACTACTCACTCAAAGACAATCCCGGAATGGGCAAGCAAGGTCTTTACTATTACTACCACACGTTCGCGAAGACGCTGTCGGTGCTCGAAATCGACGAGTTGAAAGACGCGACCGGCAAGTCCCACAACTGGCGAGCAGAACTCGTCACAACACTGGCTCAGCATCAGAAGCCGAACGGAAGCTGGATCAACGAAGCCGACCGCTGGTACGAAGGTGACCCGAACCTGGTCTCTGCCTATGCGTTGCTGGCTTTATCGCATTGCGAAGCTGCTGCGACCGTCAAGTAAAATGTGTCGTCTGAGACGTTTCTCGATCCAGGATTCACCACCGCCAGGTCAGTTGCCTGTTGAGGTTCGTACTGGTGGTGGTTAAAAGTTGCGGCATTGAGTTTCGCGAAGCCAGTGACTTTTGTCCGTTGGCTTCGCATTTTCAGCTCCAACATCGAGAATCTCTTTCGTGACGTCTTCGTCCGAGTTTCGACTGCCCGCTGGCAAAGCCCAGTCCGAAGGTGACCCGGGCGACGGTGACAGCACGCTTGATGTTCCCCAGGTGGATGGGCGGAAGGCAGCAAAGAAGCAGTCGCCTCACCCCGATTCGGCAGTTTTTGATAACGGGCCGGAGAATTCTCAAGAACGCCAACCTGCCGGCACCAGCATTCGTCAGCTCGGAGACTTCCGGATCAGGCGGGCGCTTGGCGAAGGCAGCATGGGTGAGGTCTTCCTTGCCGAACAGATCAGCCTTGGTCGTCAAGTTGCTTTGAAACTGCTACCGAAGGAATTTGCCAGCAACGCGACGTTGCTTGAACGTTTTCTTCGAGAAGCAAAGTCGCTCGCCGCTCTCGATCATCCACACATCGTCCGCATTTACGCAATGGGCGAGGAAGCCGGGTATCACTACGCGGCGATGGAATTTATCGACGGCGCCTCGCTGCAGCACATCCTCGATCAGAAGAAACGATTATCCGTTGAAGACGCTATCCAGATCACACTGGTCTGCGCAGCAGCGCTCGAACACGCTCACAATCTCGGCATCATTCATCGCGACGTGAAGCCGGCAAACATTCTGGTTTCGCGAGATGGCAGAGCAAAGGTGGCAGACTTCGGACTGGTCAAACTCGTTCAGGCAGACATGTCGATGACGGCGACCGGAACCAGCCTCGGCACACCGGAATACATGGCTCCCGAACAGTCGTACGACGCCAGCACCGCCACGCCTGCTTCGGATATTTTCTCGTTAGGAACGATACTCTACGTCATGTTGACCGGCGAGCTGCCTTACAAAGGTTCGTCGATGGTCGAATTTCTGACGGCCAAAGAATCCGGCAGGTATCAGCCAGCGAGATCGCTCAATCTGGAAGTCCCCGAACGGCTCGACCTGATTCTTCATCGAATGCTTGTCCCGGAACCGAAGCAACGATACGCCATCTGCGCGGAGTTGATTCGCGATCTGGCCAGTCTCGGTCGGCACAATGAATCGCTCAGCTTCTGCGCCAGCCGGAAGCCATACATGGCCTACGGTCCCTGGTCGGTGGCAGCCACGGCTTCGGACGCGATGTCTTCCTCAGTGAGTTCATTCGCGGCATCGTCAGCGTCCAGAACGCCGCCGCCACTCTCGGCGACTCAACCGGTCCCGGTTCCTGAGGCAAGCCCGGAACGAGCAGCGAAGATGTGGTACGTCTCACACCGGAACAAGCTCGGCAAGCAGGTTCTTTCCAAAATGTTGACCGACGAGCTGATTCTGGCTCTGGAGCGGAAACTGCTACCGCCAGCAGTTCAGGTCAAGTCCGCTCAGAACCAGCCGTTCCGACCGCTGGCAGACCACGACGAATTTCATCCCGTGCTCGATCGGTTGGGCGTTCCGATTCGAAAGTCTTCAGCAACTCACCAGAAGCCGACCGGACAGAGACGACGACGTCGAAAGAAAAAACGGCCGGAGTCAACTGATCTGATGCTGCGAGTTGTCGTCGGACTGTGCGCGGCTTACGGACTTATCCGAGGCCTGATGGATCTCGCCAGCGTTTTTCAGGATGATCATCCGCCGGTGACCGAAGAATCGAAAGAGCCCAACCCTGCGGCGTTACTTTAACGGTTCTGTGGCGACGTCTTGTCCGTCCTGATCCCTGACCGTCCGATCTGGATTGACCGGTCTCATGAAATAGTTTGTCTGGATGTCTCTTCCCCCACTTCAATTACCAACGATTCAGAACTGGAGTTGCCACAACTGCTCCGGTTGTTGTCGGCAACACCTGATCGAAATCACCGAAGAAGAGTGGCAACGGATTCTTGACCAGAATTGGACGACGAAAGATGGTGTCCCGGACGGACCAGTCGTCGTGACGCACGGCAGCGCTTTATTCAAAAAGAACTGGCGTCTCGCTCACGGTTCGGACGGTGGTTGTGTCTTCCTCAACGATGACGGTTTGTGCCGAATCCATGCAAAGTTTGGTGAAGCCGCCAAACCGCTCGCCTGCCGGATTTACCCGTACGCTCTGCACCCGGCCGGTAAAAAGGTGACGGTCAGCCTGAGATTCAGCTGCCCGTCGGTAGTGGCCAATCTCGGAAAGCCGGTTTCGGAGAGCCGTGACGATCTGAAGACCATCGAACGCCTGATCGTTCCCGAAAACGCCGACCGCATCCCTCCGCCGAAGATCAACAACCGCGAGCAACTCGACTGGCCCGACACGCTCAAGATCGTCAACGCTCTCCATGACCTCGTGACCCAGGATGAAGAGGAAGGGACCGGCGTTGTCGAGCGGCTTTATCGGGCACTGTTTGTGGTCGGGCTGATCGGCGA
>JABMPE010000747.1 GCA_013203845.1 Rhodopirellula sp.
ACTGGCTGGTCAGCGGCGACAACCCGTTCTTTGCACGGGCATTCGTCAACCACATTCAGGCGCGTCTGATGGGACGAGGCTTCTTTGATCCGGTCGACGATCTCGGCGAAGGAGCAGAACCACTGCTGGCGGAAGCTCACGATGCACTGGCGGAGCACTTGATCGCTTCCAACTTTGATGCTCGTTCCGTTTTTCGCACGATCGTGAATTCGCGAGCCTACCAGGCTGTTGAGCGTGCGAGCCCGAACGCTCCATCCGAGGATCAAGACGCCTCGGAAGACAAAACCCAACTTGCTTCGTTCACAGGTGCGCGACCGAAAAAGTTACGCGGCGACGAAGTGTTCGATTCTCTGGCAGCGGCTGTTTTGCTGCCGAATGTTAAAGGCAAGATCGATAAAAAATCGGAAGCCGTTCGATTTCCGATTCCCCCCAGGAGCACGCGGGATCTCGTTAACGAAGCCTTCAGCTACGACCCGGCCTTCCGCGACAGTTTGATCAATCGAACGATGGATCAGGCCATGTTTCTGATTAACAACGATCAGATTCTCAAGCAGGTTGATGCCAATGCGGATAGCGGCACAGTGCTGGCTCGGCTGCTGAAGGACGAACCAGACAACCAGATCGTCACGGACGTGCTTTACGCGCGAGTGCTGGCTCGTGAACCATCCAGCCGAGAGCGGGCTATTGTTTTGAAGCATGTTGAGAGTCTGAACAACCGGTAGCGTGCTTTCGAAGACGTACTTTGGAGCCTGCTCAACGGTGCTGAATTCACGACACGTTACTAAGTTCCCGCATCATCCTGCTCAAACATCATGTTGGTCGGAAATCAAAAATGATTACTCCCTTTCTACAAGCCTGGGCCGACCGACGGGGAAACGTTCGACGGCGTGACTTCATCAAACAACTCAGCATTCCCGCAGCGGCGTTTGGAGCCTGTCAGCTGAGCTGGCGCGACATGCTGATTGCCCAGGCCGCTGAACTTCGTAAGAAGCAGAAATCGATGATTCTGCTGTGGATGGACGGCGGACCAAGCCAGTTTGAGACGTTCAATCCAAAACCGAATTCGGAAAACCAGGGGCCGGCGAAAACAATCTCGACGAAGTTGCCCGGAACGGCGTTCGCGGAATTCTGGCCCCAGGTGGCGAACATCGCTGACCAGATCAGCTTTATCCGATCGATGAGTACCGGCGAAGCCGACCACTTTCGCGCCATCAAACTGGTGCGAACCGGCTACCCGATCAATCCGACAATCGCTTATCCCACGTGGGGATCAGTCGTCGCTCACGAACGCTTCGAAGCATCGTTCGAGCTGCCGGCTTTCGTGCGGATCGGCGATCCACGCATCAAGACTCGCGATGTGAATTCCGGAGTTCTGGGAGCGAAGTACGACTCGTTCAAGATCAAGCAGCCGGGGGAACTGCCCGAAGACGTTCGTCTCCGTATCGAGTCAGACGTTCTGCAGCGTCGACTGGGGCTGACCGACGCCTTGGATGCCGAGTTCGCTCGAACCGGTGCCGATGACGTCGTGAAAGAGAAACGGGACATCTACGATCGCACATCGCGATTCCTGACAAGTCCGCGTCTGAAGACATTCGACCTGACCGACGAACCCGCTCCTTTGCGGGACGCATACGGCCACACTCGATTTGGACAGGGTTGCCTGCTGGCCAGACGACTGGTTGAGGAAGGCGTCAGCTTTGTCGAAGTATTCAGCCACGGCGATGCCTTCGACGCCGGCTGGGACACACATAAAGAGGGATTCCGCGACACGCCGAATCTCTGTGGTGAAGCGGATCCAGGATTTGCGACACTGGTCAAGGATCTCAAAGACCGAGGCATGCTCGACGACACGCTGGTCGTCTGGATGGGCGAGTTCGGTCGAACTCCGAAGCTGAAGAAGGACGGTGGCCGCGATCACTACGCCAAGGGATGGATGACAGCCATAACTGGCGGCGGCGTGCAGCCCGGTCGCGTTCTGGGAGCCACCGACAAAGATGGCCTGGATGTCACCGACCGACCCGTTGGCATCCCGGAACTTTACACGACCTTCTGCCATGTCCTCGGTCTGAACCACGAACACGAGTACCTCACACCTGAGAAACAGCCACTGAAACTCGTCAACAAGGGCGGGACAAAGATCGAAGAGCTGTTCTGAGCAGCTCGCGGAGAAAGGGCTCACAATATGGCCAAAGCCAACTGGAAGACTCAGCCGTTCAACGTGATTCAAAGCCTGCTCTTCAACAATCCGCATCGAGTGATCGAGTACAGCGTTCGCGACGAGAACGGCGAATGGAAGAATCGGGCAGACGATCCGGCTCCGGTCGTGAGGCTGTACGAGCACGAAGCTTCTGAAGATCGTACCTGCCTGCAGACAGTGCAGTTCGTTCATCACATGCTGATTCCGCCGGGCGGTCGACATGTCAAAGAACTGCATATTCATCCGGACGCTGAGGAACTCGTCGTCGTTACCCGCGGAACCGGGACGGCGATCATCGACGGGCAGTCCACCGATGTTGAGGCCGAGGACGTTGTTTACGTTCCGCCCGGAGTCGAGCACGAGTTTCGCAATACTGGCGACGACATGCTCGGAGTTCTCTTCGTGTGCGTCCCGGTCGGAGCTGGTCTGGACAAACTCACCAGAGCTCAACAGGAGTAGCGACTTGCAGGTTTTCGCTGTGTTAAACAGCGATAACTTGTCTCGTTCGCGTCTGCGGTAATCATACGCCCTGCTCTGCTGCTCAGAGTGGCGATGATTGCTCGTCGCTTTGCTGATTTTCGAACGTATCCTGCCGCACGAACTGAGATTGATCCATGCCTTCGCCCTTTATCGACATCAATGATTACGCAGCGGTTGAGCCCGTGCCTGGCTGCAGGATGCGGACGCCTCATCTTGAGAAGCTGATGCTCTCGTACCTGGAAATGGAAGAAGGAGCAGAAGTGCCGCTGCACAACCATCCTCACGAACAAGGCGGCATGCTCATTTCAGGGCGGATGCAACTGACGGTTGGTGACGAAACCCACATTTGCGGACCCGGCTCGCTCTATTTAATTCCAGCCAACGTTCCTCACCGAGCGGTGGCTGTTGATGGTCCTGCGGTTGTCCTGGACATTTTCAGCCCGATTCGTGAAGACTATGCCGAACTGGCGAACCGCTACATTCCCAAGGTAGAGCAGTAGGGCATGACAAGCGAAGCGCAGGCCTGCCATTTCGGCCAGTAATCTACTGATGACATTGACGGCACACCTGCGCTTCGCTTGACGGTGCCCTACAGATTCTGATTCTTTCAACCACCGACGTTGAGCAACACTTCATGCGAACGCTGATTCGAAACGCCATTGCGGTCCTTCCATCGGAAACTCGAGCAGCCAACGTGCTGATCGAAGGTTCGAAGATACTCGGTATTGATCCTCCCGCCGGAGCAGCCTGTGATGAGACGATCGACGCCACGGGCCTGCATCTGATTCCGGGTGTCGTCGACGATCACGTTCACTTCCGCGATCCCGGGCTGACCCATAAGGAAGATCTGCATTCAGGAAGCATTGCCTGCGCGGCCGGCGGAGTGACGACCTTTCTCGAAATGCCCAATACGATTCCGCCCACGACGACGCAGGAGATTCTCAATGCGAAACTCGACATTGCCGCGTCGAAGAGTGTCGTGAATTACGGTTTCTACATCGCCGCTTCCACCGAGAATCTTGACGAACTGAGAAAGGCGACCCGAACGCCAGGGATCAAGATTTTCATTGGGTCGAGTACCGGCAACCTGCTGGTCGATGATCAGGACTCGCTCGAAGCCATCTTTGCCGAGACCACCCTACCGATCACGGCGCACTGCGAGGACGAGTCGACCGTGCGGAAGAATCAGGCTCGGATCGCAGCGGCAGGTTACACAGGACACAGTGATCACTCGCGAATTCGAAATCACGAAGCGGCAATGATCGCGACGGCTCGGGCAGTTGATCTGGCGCGTCGACACAACCACCGCTTCCATGTGGTCCATGTTTCGACCGCTGGCGAGATCGATCTGTTCGCTGATCACGGCGGGCTTCTCACTGCTGAAGCGTGCCCGCATCACCTGTTCTTCAACGTGGACGATTATGAGCGGCTGGGCTCGAAGGTTCAGATGAACCCCGCCATCAAAACCAAAGCAGACAACGACGCCCTCTTTGCGGCCCTGCTTGACGGACGAATTCAGGTCGTCGCCACAGATCACGCGCCGCACACGCTGGAAGAGAAAAACCAGCCGTACCCGAAGTCGCCGTCCGGTCTACCGGCTGTCGAAAATTCGCTGCCGCTGATGCTCGACCAGGTTCACCGGGGCAACTGCAGTCTCGAACAGGTTGTTTCGTGGATGTCCGATGCTCCGGCCCGTGTCTGGGACATGATCGGTAAGGGGCGGATTCAAGAAGGCTACGACGCTGACCTCGTTCTGGTGGACCTCAACCGAACGTCCACCATTCGTGACGAAAACCAGCGAACGAAATGCGGATGGAGTCCGTGGCACGGTACCACACTGACCGGCTGGCCTGTCAGAACCATCGTGATGGGCAGGACGGTTTTCGCTGATGGCAGGTTTGACGTTGATCATCGAGGCGCCGAAGCCGTGTTCGATCACAGCCTCGGCGGATACTGGGCGACCTGATCTTCGTTTGCACTTATTGTTCAACTTCATCATCAATGCAAACTTTTCCGAACACGCAGTCTTCGCTGTTTCCGGAAAAAACTCAGAATCTGCAAATAATCAGACGCGGTCGCGCGTCGGTGTCCTGAGCACGCTTTCTGAGCGTGCTCATTTCTCAAACTGGATGAGTCATCTTCACCGGTGTCAGCTCCCTCAGTGCCAAATGCCGACGACGGGGATCGGGTCGAGC
>JABMPE010000748.1 GCA_013203845.1 Rhodopirellula sp.
CGCTACAGAGATTCGAAACCTTTGTAACACCGCTGAGCACAAATTGGCCAGATTCGATCATCCTGAATGTCGAACCTGCCCACTTGCAAATACGGACACAAGGAATCGAAGAATTCTGCGATTCCGCATGATTGACGCAGAAATAAGCACTCCAGCTCCAATTGAAAAGCTAACTCTGACACAGTCCTTAGCCGCCATAACAGCTTGTGAATTTGGATGAGAAATGGCTCAGGAATTACTCGACCGACTCAAACAAGGTGATGAAACTGCGGCTGGCGAACTCCTCGATCGTTACGCATCACGACTGATCGCGCTGGCCATGTCGCGCATTCATGGCCGCCTTCAGCGCCGGATCGATCCGGAAGATGTTGTACAGTCAGCTCTTGGCAGTTTCTTCAGACGCGTCTCAGAAGGCGCCTACGAAGTCGACGATAAGCACGGCCTTTGGCCGCTGCTGGCAACCATCACGATCAATAAGTTGCGGAAGCGAATCGCATTTCACGATGCCGACAAACGAGCTCTCGACGCGGAAGAAAGCATTTTCACCGGCGAGTCCGCAGTGTCGTTTGTACCCGCCGCACTTGCTGAAGAACCAGATCATGAAGACGAGATCGCTCTGATGGAAGAGCTCGACGTCGTCTTTGCCAAACTGACACCTCTGCATCGTGAGATCGTGATGAGGTCACTTGCTGGAGACGATGCTCTGGTTGTGGCTGAAGCAGTCAACCGCACTGAACGAACTGTTCGACGCATACTTGAGCGTTTTCGTAAGATGCTGCGTGAGAGACTTCAGTAGCGAAGAACTTCGGTCATTCAGCAAGTCGTTGCCAATTCTGACCAAGCTGAGCTTTTGTCACAGAGATCGCCAGGGAAAGAAACACAGAGGATCACCGAATCGTGGTGCGGGAATAAAACATTTTCGAAATGTCATGTCCGTTTGTGACTTTGATTGAGTTTATTCTTTGAAGGAAGGTAATTGCTGATTTCTTTAGCCAAGTCAAAACTGGTTGGTCGACCTGGAAGGTCCGACGAAAACGTGACACGGATTGAATTTTCAACGAGGACGCTTTCCAAAGAGTGTTCCTCAACTCTGAATTGAGTGACTGATGACGGACACGACGAATTCGGCCGACCTTGAGAGCAACGAAAACAGTGACGTTGAAAGCGATTCGCTGGAGTCTGTTTATGAAAACTTTGAATCGGCGTGGGTTAAAACTCCGTATCCGAGTCTGCGAGAGTATCTCTCAGAATCGAATGACGAAGTCAAAACAACATTGCTGATCGAGCTGATTCAAATCGACATGGAACGTCGTTGGCGAACTGACGGAACTCTGCCTGCTGCTGATTCGCTGCCAGCTCGACCAACGGTCGCAGATTACGTGTCGGCGTTTCCTGAATGCGGCTGCCTGGAGGACGTTCCCGTCGAATTGCTGGCAGCTGAATTTCGCATTCGGCATCTATGGGGAGACTGCCCGGATGTTACCGACTTCCTTGCACAGTTTCCCGAACGCGTCGAAGAGTTGCAGCAGGCGTGCGACGACGTGGTTTCGAATCTTTCGTCCCAGCCAACTCAGGACTTCAGCGGCACGAGCGAACCGAAGCCAAACGACGCGACGCCCAAAAATAACGCTGCGGCCGCGGTAAGATCGCCAGAGAAGTCTTATCAGAGCCTCAGCGAAGGCATGCAGATTTCGCATTACTCACTGACCAGGCAAATTGGCAAAGGCGGCTTTGGTGTCGTGTTTCAGGCGAGGAATCTTGATCGACCGTACCAGGAGTGCGCGGTCAAGCTGATTCGTCCGGACCGTGTCGCCGCACCGAAACTGGCTCAACGTTTCCAGCAGGAAATCGAAGCGCTGACCGGACTGTCTCATCCGAACATTGCGTGCGCGACTGACGCTGGCGAGTGGAAAGGTGTGCTGTTTCTTGTTCTGGAGTATGTCGAAGGCGTACCAGTTAATCGTCTTGTTCGACAAAAGCCGGGACTGACGATCGCCGACACCTGTGAGATCATCAGACAGACGGCGATCGGCCTGCAGCACATTCACGAAATGAAACGCGCGCATCGCGATCTCAAACCATCGAACCTGATGGTGACACGCGATGGTGTCGTCAAGATTCTCGACCTGGGCATGGCGCGACTCCTGGACATCGAGGATCGTGACGAACGGCTGACGTCCATCGGCGACGTGATGGGCACGCCGGATTACATGGCTCCCGAGCAGTGGCAGGACTCCGGCGAGAGGTCGACATTCGAGCTGACATCTACAGTCTGGGATGCACCCTGTACTGTCTGCTGGCCGGTGAGCCTCCCTTCGCCAGCACAGCGAACTTCGACCCGGTGGCTCTGATGCGAGCCCATTCGGAATCGCCAGCTCCCGACGTTTGTCAGAAAAGAGACGACGTCCCGGCAGAACTACAAAGTTTAATCAATGCGTGCATGGCAAAGCCGGTTGATGATCGGCCTGCAGAACCACAGGCAGTCGCCGATGCTCTTGCTCCGTTTGTGACGGATGCTCGACTGTCGGCGTTGAGCAATGCCAACGCCGCACTCGATCCTGGATCGCCAGGCGAAGTGATCGTTCAGCCAATCGCTGTGACCGACGACGTAACGTCGGCCGACGCCACAATTGACGAGCCGTCTCCGTCTGATGTTCCGACACCAGCGACCAGCGACCGTCCCACCGAAGTATTCCCCGTTCCCCCCGGAGGCGGTATTCCTGCAGCGACCGGTCACGAGACTCTGATCGAGCCGGGCGATACTCAACCGCCAGAAGAGCTAATCAATCCGGGCTCAAAGGAGACACTCATCGAGTCAGCTGTCGATACGAAGATTCCAACCTTCGAGGAAACGCTGATTCAAAACAGCAAAGAACTCAATGCGACACTCGCCGAACAAAGCATCAAGCCGAACGGTTCAACAAGGTTGACGAGCAGCCAAAGCAGCACATCGACCAGTTCGACGATACGAAGTTACTCCGCCAGCGGAAGCGTGGTGTTGACACCGCGGCAGGTGAACTATGGAAAAGTCGCTGGCCTGGAGAATGCCGAATACGAAATCGGTGCCAAGCTTGGTGAAGGCGGCATGGGTGCGGTCTATCGAGCACGGCAAGGCTCTGTCGATCGCGGCGTCGCTCTGAAGATGGTCAAGAAGAATCAGGGGCCGGCGGACGCTCAGGACAAGTTCCTCGCAGAAGCCGTCGTCACCGGCGCGCTGGAGCATCCCAACATCGTGCCGATCTACGATCTCGGCGTGAACACGGACGGTGAACTTTTCTACGCGATGAAAGAGGTACAGGGGCACGCGTGGACGGATTCGATCGACAAAGTCGAACTCGATGAGAACCTGGAAGTGATCGTCAAAGTCGCCGACGCGATTGCCTATTCGCATGAGAAAGGCGTTGTCCATCGAGACCTCAAACCTGACAACATCATGATCGGACAGTTCGGCGAAGTCGTCGTGATGGACTGGGGACTGGCACTGCCAACGGACAAGTTCGAAAAGCCGGGGCTTCCGGTCACTCTGGGCCTGGCGGGAACACCGTCTTACATGGCTCCGGAAATGGCAGACCTGTCGCTGGCACCTATCGGTCCTGCGGCTGACATTTACCTGCTGGGAGCGCTGCTGTTTCGTGCCGTCACAAAGAAGGCACCTCACTCGGGCAAACATGCCTACGCGGCGCTGCAAGCTGCGGCCGTCAACACCATTCATTGGCCTGGCGATGACGAGGAAGGCCACGATTTGGAACTGCTCGACATCGCCAGGAAAGCGATGGCCACCCTTCCCGAAGACCGTTATGAGACCGCGTCGGACTTCAAAAAGGCGTTGCGTGATTACCGGTCACATTCGGAAAGTCGTCGCCTGACCGAGTCGGCCATTGATGAACTGCGGAATGCGGAAGACAGCTCCAGCTATCGAAGTTTCGAAAGAACGGTCGCGTCGCTGGAAGAGGCGATCAAGCTGTGGGCGGAGAATGTTCGAGCCTCGGAAATCCTGCAGACTGCGCGATTGCGATACGCCCACGTCGCCTATCAGAAGGGGGATCTCGACCTGGCCGAAGGTCAGCTGGATCAAAACGTCGATGCACATCGTGAGTTGCTCTCCTCAATCCAGCAAACGCGGCTTGAACGGGAAGCGCAGGCAAAACGGCTGCGTCGCATGAAGCAGACGGCAGCGACAATGGTAGCCATCGTGTTCCTGACCGTCAGCGTGTCGGCCATTCTGATTAACTCGGCGCGCGAAAAAGAAAAACTGGCCAGGAAGCAGGAGACCGTCGCAAAGACGGAAGCCGTGCAGCGATTTCGTGAGTCGCAGGCGGCGATTGCAGAACTGTCCGGACTGGCGGACTCACTTCGAGACTACCCACTCGCCCAGGCCGAGCGACAGAAACTTCTGCAAGCAGTCACCAGTTACTACGACCGTCAGACGAGCGAGCAAAGTGATGTTCCCGAACTTCGTATTGAACAACTGCAAAGTCTGATCCGGTTGGGCGAAGTACAAAACCAACTCGCGGACTACGCCAACGCCATCAAAACCTGGGATCGCGCCATCACCTTAGCCGGTGATCTCCCTGCAAAGAACGATCTGGCTTTTTCCGGGGTCATTCTTAGTGCCAAGGCTGTGGCTGGACGTGCACAATCGGAATTTTTTCTGGGAGATTTCGCGGCCGCTCGAAAGTCCAATGAAGAAGCGATCGATGAAATGTCATCCGCAGCCAGCAAGGAATTCGGCGTCCCCACCGTCGAAATCGCGACGCTGAAAATGCAGCAGGCTCTTGTCGAAAAGGCCGACGGCAAGTACGAGCGCGGGCTTTCGCTGGTCAACTCGGCGATCGAATCATTGCAGTCCCAGGCCGAAGCAGCACCCAACGACAGGATTCTTAAAAAGCTGGCCGTAGCCCACAGTATTCAATCTCAGATTCACGAGCTGACCGGTGACTTCGCTAGCGCTGCCGGTTCAACGCAGAATGCCATCAAGCGATGGAGAAACCTGACCACAGAAAATCCAGACAGCGTTGTTTACGCCGACGGTCTTGCCACCAGCCAGATCGATGCTGCAAACATCCGGCGTGCCGCTGGTGACGATCCGCTTGACGACTATGAAAAAGCAGTCGCGACGTTTCAACGTCTCGTTGAACTACGACCAGGAATTCCTCGATACCGTTTCAATCTGGCGTCGGCACTTTCGGGAATGGGCTGGACGCAGAATCGGCTTCTGAAGACCGAAACCGCTCAGGAGACGGCGGTCCAGGCGGTTAACACGCTGTTGTTTCTCAGCGATCGATATCCGGAAGATCCGAGATTCCCACTGGGTGAAGTATCGACTCGGCTGGTGCTGGCCGAAGTCCTTCGTGATCGCGGCGAGTTTGATCTGGCTGTTGGAATTCTTGAGCAGGCCAGTGAGGCTCTCAGCCGGGAAGACATTTCGCGAGACCTTCCACAATCACGAGAACGTTACGGAGAGTTGCTGCTGCTTTTCGGGCAGGTGCAGTCAGCGCTGGGGAACTCGCAGTTAGCTCAGGATTCGTTACGTCAATCAGCGGAAGTTCTGACAGAACTTGCAGCAGGAGAC
>JABMPE010000749.1 GCA_013203845.1 Rhodopirellula sp.
TCGATGTTGCGCCGTGCTCAAACATTTCGAAGCTGTTGCACTGATGCGATCCGGAAGAAGAGCAGAGGCTCAAGCGTCGTGGAAACAATGCCTGAAAATGGACCCGGGCTATACCCCGGCTGCAGAAAACCTGCACGATCTCAATTCTTCCGGTGGCCACGCTCCCTGGCCTGATTCGATCGCCAAATGGATTCCGAAACCCGTCATCGACCAGTTCGTGAGCGAACTGAAGTCTGGACAGTCCGATGATCCGGGCACATTCACCAGGGCGGTCGAGAAGTATCCGTATTTCCAGACACTCGTCCCGGCGTTGCTTGACCGCGGCGATCCGGTCGGTCGCGAATGGGCGTTCCGGCTGGCCCGGGGCATCGGTTCGCCCGAGATGCTGGATGCACTCCAGGACTTTGCGTTCAGCCAGCGAGGACCGGACGATCTGCGTTCCAAGGCACTGACACATTTGAAGGAGAAGGGCCGGTTGGGTACCGGTCCGCATCGATTGTATCGTGACGGGGATTGGGCGGAGATTCAGGTTGCGGGTTTCGAGATCACATACGAACCATCGACTCCGATCAACCCACAGACGGTTGAACTGCAGGCGGAAGGTTGCGACGCGCTGGCCTCTGGTGAGGCGGCCGTAGCCGAACGAATCTTTCGCCTGTGTCTGGAGATCGACCCGGATGACCCGTCGTCCATGCACAACCTGGCGGCAGCCATCCTCCTGCAGGGGTTCGAACGGAAACCAGAAGCCGTTCAGTTGCTTCTCGAAATTCACGAACGGTTTCCGGACTACCTGTTCGCTCGAACGTCGCTGGCTCAGATTGCGATCTATGAGAACGACCTGGAACGAGCCGGTGAACTCCTGGGTCCGCTTCACGAACGTCAGCAGATGCACATCTCGGAAGCGATGGCTATGATGACGGTCTCCATCGAAGTTGCTATCGCCCGCGATGATTTCGACGGTGCCGAAAAACTGCTGGACACCATGAAGCAATTGGACCTGGACGACCGCCGAATCGCTCAGCTCCGGAGAAAGATCGATCGCGCCCGTCAGCCGATCACAAAGACTCTGAAAGGCTTCGCGAGCGCACTGAGGCGACGATAACGCTGGAGAACAGCGATCTCACATTTGAAAGAGGGGGAGAGGAACGGACGTTATTTCCGAGGTCTTCCTCGCCGCCGAAGGGTGTGTTCGTGTTGGGCGTACGCTGCCGACTGAGTCACGAGCGACTGCTCCCGCAGGGGGCGCTCTTGCCGGATGGAGTTTGACTGAGTCGCCCGAAGCTCACGACAGGATGACTGCACAGAAGGACTGACCCATGAAAAAATACTGCGGCATTCAGCATGTGAACCGCAAGGGCCACGTCTATTACCTGCAGGAGGGGCAGACGAAGACCGGGAAACCGAAATACTTCTTCGCGAAGCAGGCCGCAGGAAATCTCTGCAGCCGGATACCGGACGGCTTCGAGGTTTACGAAAACGTCCGCGGGCAGGTGTTCTGCCGGCGGACTCAGCCGAAGCTGATTTCCGATGAGGAAGTGGCTGTCGTCCGGGAAGCGATCCGGAAATGCGGCAAGGAGTATCTGGCGGCCGTGGAAGTGAAGAAGAAAGATATCATCGCCTACGAGCGCGAGCTTCCCGTTCTGCGCTTCACACTGGAGGACGACGCCGAGCGGTTGTATTCGGTATATCGGTGGTGTTTCCGCGGTTCGATCGACGACTGGTGGGAGTTGTCATTTGCTCCGAAACCGCTGGCGGAACTGGCCGCCCGGTACTGCCCGCACATCGGCGAAGAATCGTTCTACGAACTGATGTAAGGCGAGCGCCCGACGGCCGCAAACAGATGACATCGTCGCCAATGAGTCGCGTCCGTGTCGCTCATCGGAGTTCTGTGGGAATCGAATCGTCATGCTCCATCAGAGTGAGTTTGACTTCTTCGTGCGTCCGGTGATCGCGACCGGAGCGTCCACAACAAAGTCGTCAATCTGTATCCGGTCCGACACACCGACGCGAGTTCGCGTTGAACGCTCAGTCAATTGATTCAGGCGGTGTCGCCCAAAGTACCGTTTCGTGAGACCGCCGGTGCACTGCTTCGCCGGCTCGGACGCGAGAATACTATCCGCTGCCGGCTCTCAATCTCGTCCTCATCGAACCGGAATTCTCGGTGACCCGAACGATTGCTGCAGCACTCCGTGGTAACGGACCATTTCTGGGTGATCTGCACTGTCCCCTTGATTTCGGGGTCATCTTGCTTGAGGGGCGCACTGTCTTTCTTGAGGAGTTGAAGCTCTTTGCCCGGTTCCGGTGTCTCGTAGAACGGCTGGATGCGGTAGGGATCCTGAGTTGTTCCTGCCATCAGTCACCCTCTTTGCCATTGAGTGCTTGCTTCCATTGCTGCTGAGCGATCAGGCGGAATTGCACTGGCCCTCCCTCTGGTTTCCCGGCTTGTCTCCAGAGTTGCAGTTCGAGTTCTTCCACCTTCTCACGGAATAGACGAGCCTTGCGAGCAGCCCGCCTACTCGGTTCGAGCCGTAAGTGATACAAAACGCCATTTGCACAGTCGATCTTCGATATGAGTCGCTGCTGGAGTTCAGACTTCAGGCTGCATCCGCACAGAGCCTCACGCCGCGAGAGAATCCCCATGAAACCGTTTGAATACCCCATCCGAAGCATGCTTGTAATCGCGCTGACTTTTCTCACGACATTGAGGGGCTTGCCGGCTGCCGAGCCAGCGAAGGGATCGCAGCCCGACGAAGAAGCTCGCCTGGAGAATCTGGAATTCCGAGCGGCGATCGGCGCACACCATCTCAGTTCGGGCCTGTGGGTGGTGGGGCGGGATTATCAGCGGACTCCCGAAGAGGTCATCGCGCAGGACATCGCCCCATTTACGTTCTTCGGCTGGAAACCTGATTTCAAATACGAAGTGGATGAGAAACGGCGCATGGTCACGGTGACAGCTCCTGGCGCTCCACCGCGACGCGCGCGTTACACGGGTGACCAGGGCAGTACGATTCTGTCACGCGGCAAAGAGGACGTTTTCTTCAAACCCGTCAAAGTGCCCCGCAATCTCCCCGATGCTTCCACCCAGCCCTGGCCCATGGGCGACGTCAGGGCGACGGCGTCTCTTCCCGATGGCGTTGACTCGAAATCGGTGGCCGCCGCGCTCGATTGGGCGATGGCTCAGGAAGAGCAAAACACCCGCGCCTTTGTCGTCGCCTACGAAGGTAAGATCATCGGCGAACGCTACGCGCCCGGCTGGACCAGGGACACGCCGCAGATCAGCTGGTCGCAGGGCAAGAGTATCACGGCGACGCTGATCGGCATTCTCATTCAACGTGGTCTGCTGGAACTCGACCAGCCCGCTCCACTGAAAGAATGGCAGGACGACGAACGGAGCCGGATCCGCATCCGCGATCTCCTGCAGATGAGTAGTGGTCTGGACTTCATCAATCTTGGATTCAAAGCCGAAACGTTGACCAGTAAGAACGAGCACATGCGGGTCTATTTTGATTCTCTCAACGTGCTGGAACACGCCGTGAACCAGCCAGCGAAGGTGCCGCCTGGCACGCGCTACAGTTACCTCAACAGCGATCCGTTGAGTCTCGGAAAGATCATTCGCAATACGGTCGAAGCCCAGGGAGAAGAGTATCTTCAATTTCCGCAGCGGGCTCTGTTCGACCGCATCGGCGTTCGCAGTGTTGTGCTGGAAACTGACGCCTGGGGCAATTTCATCCTCTCGGGATACGACTATGTATCAGCCCGCGACTGGGTCCGCTTCGGATTGCTGTACCTGAATGACGGTGTCTGGCAGGGCGAGCGAATTCTGCCCGAAGGCTGGGCGAAGTTCGTCGCAACTCCGGCGCTCGCGGACGAGACGGAAAACTACGGAGGCATGTTCTGGCTCAACCGGTCGTTGAAAATGGACCAGGTTCCCCCAGACGCCTACTGGGCGGCCGGCTTTATGGGGCAGATCACGATGGTCATCCCGTCCCGCAAGCTCGTGGTCGTGCGCATGGGCCCCAGCCCCGGTGGTTACTACCCCTACCTGAACGAAGCAGTCGGCCGCGTACTCAAAGCAATTCCTTGAAACCGGTCCGCATCGCTGCCGCGAAGCCACACGCCGAATGCGCGTTCAGTCCGTCCAGCTGCGTCTGACGGGAACCTGGAGCCAGCGGACGTCCAAAACCATTCGGTCGCCATCGGCAACAAACTTGTGAACCCGCTCCGGTGATCGCGATCGACGCGCGTCCCGAGTTGTTTGATTCTGACGTTTCGCGGCACTCCGAATCTGTTTCAGAATCCGCTCGTTTAGGCGACCGTGTCGGAATCGCCGGGTTCCTGGTACAAACTCCCCGGATGTTGCCGTCGATCTGCGCGGCCACATCACGAGCCGCACCTGGAAATTCTGGCAGACGTCGTGTAGGACATTCAACATGAAAACATCTGAGGCGAGCATGGATCCGCGAATCACTCTCAACCCGAGAGGCGGCTACCGATTCCTGCCCGGCATCGAGCCCTACTCGTCGGGAGTTATTGCCGAGCCTGGGTTCGAAATCCTTCACGTCACACTGATGAGGCCCTTGCCCTGGCGCGACGGTTTACAGTCGGCTCGCCGGTACCTGGAGTCGATCGACCTCACCCAGCACGCGCTTTGTGGAGTTGAACTTCGCTGCCCCGAGCCGCACACGATGGACGGCTTCATCGATTTCAACCGCGACTACCGTGCATTGCTCAATGAATGGGACATTCCCGTCGCCGGAGAAAACCCTGTAGCGCGGACCAACGTGGCTCCCGTCGAGTCGCCGCCAGGCGAAACAACGCTATTCGGTTTTTCCTACGCGAAGCCGTCTAAAACGGACGCCATAACGTTCGTCATTGCGGGCGGAGGTGAGCTGCCGACTCGGAAACTCGATGCACAGCGAATCGTGCGACTCGGCGAGGTGACGCCGGAAGCAATGCTCGAAAAAGCCCGCTGCGTCGTGGACATCATGAGAACCCGTCTCAAGGGTCTCGGCGCGATCAATGAGCAGCTCACAGTCATTGACGTCTACACGGCTCACGACCTGCGAGCGTCACTCGCGGAAATCCTGATCCTCGGCCTCCCCGCTGCGGCGGGAGTCGGCATCCGCTGGTTCTACACCCGCCCGCCAATCGTCAACATCGAATTCGAAATGGACATGCGTGGCATCCGCCAGGAACTGGTCCTCGACCTGAAGTCCTGACTGTTCCGGCAGTTCCGCAAAACGTCAGTCCTACTGATCGCAGAATCTGCGTCCTGTTGAATCAGAATGGATGGACCGGGATTCCTCACGGTTTTCGATCAAGTTGCTGGCCACGCGCGGCGACTGGCCGAACGTGGCGTGCGGTTCATTCAGTTGTTTCACCGCGGCTGGGATCAGCACAACCGCTGCCCGCAGGGCCTGCGTACCCAGTGCTACGACACCGACCAACCATCCGCCGCCCTGTTGCAGGAACTCGGCGAACGCGGACTGCTCGATGACACGTTAGTGATCTGGGGCGGAGAATTCGGTCGCACGGTCTACTCTCAGGGCGCACTCACCAGCACCACCTACGGCCGCGACCATCATCCGCGCTGCTACTCGATCTGGCTGGCTGGCGGATGCATCCGCGGCGGCATGACGCACGGGCAGACCGACGACTTTTCCTACAACATCGTCAAGGATCCGATGCACATTCACGACCTGAACGCCACGATTCTCCACCTGCTCGGTTTCGACCACGAACGTCTCACCTATCGCTTCCAGGGCCGCGACTACCGCCTGACGGATGTTTCAGGCAATGTTGTACGTGAGATCATCACCTGACAACCGGCAGCCAGTAGACGGGACCAAGTAGCCGTGCGACGCACAGCAGCCCGGACCAGACGAAGCGCAGTTCCGGCAGATCAACGATCAACACAATTGATTAACGCCCTGCCGGAGCGTCGTCGCTGCGCTCCTCGATCCGGCCTGCTTCACTCCGATCGCGATCACCGGATGCACGAAGAGACCACTCAGTTTCCCTCGGTGCGAGCCCCGTTCCGAATCTCGGTCGAGCCGGGTACACTCCATTGCAAACGAGTTTCCCTCTCGAGTGACATCGGTGACAGGTAATCTTCAGACATGGACGGGCACATTCTTCAGACGATCGGCCTCGCAGGACGAGGTGATGTAACGGCTGAAGGACTCGTCAGCGTCAAGACGCCGCCACAGACGCTGAGCCCGGACGAAGCAGCCGTCATTCAGGATGTCGCCTCGTTCGAGGCCGTCGATTACGTCTTTTTCCGAAGATTCTCGGACGACCGGTCTTCGCAACCCGCCGCGTTCGTCATCGACAACTCCGACGAACGATTCTCGACGGAAGACCTTGCCCGCATCCACAACGCGCTCTGGCTCCACGGCGTTGCCCCGCTGGTCTATGTGGCCTGGCCGACGCGCGTTGACATTCTAACCCGAAAAGCGCACGTTGTGAGACGAACAGAGAGCCTCTTGCACCGGTAAGTGATTATTGGAACAACACTTACTTTGGCACAGGAGGCTCTCATGTCGAACACGGACTGTACGGCGCAACTCGAACTGTTCAAGGTCA
>JABMPE010000750.1 GCA_013203845.1 Rhodopirellula sp.
GATTTGAACTTGAAGAGCAACGCGAACGTCGAGATGCCGGCTGGAAACTGATCCGCCGAAAGTTTCTCACGGAATCTGGCGCAGATACAGAAAGCGGCAACGTCGAACAGGACATCGAGAACTGGACTGGTGAGACCGCCGCAGCATTGCCCGATCTCTACGAACGAGAAGTCTCAGATGCTGACCGACTGGCCGACGATCGCCAGGCAAAGGCTAAGGTGGTCGCTATTCGCGACCGATTGGTCGCCGATATCAAGCGGTCGGAGGATTCATTGGCTGCGGCAACTGCATTACGAGATGTCCGACAGCAGGAATTCAGTGAATTCACCCGCGAGTGGCACATGCGGCTCGCTGAATTCAACGTCAAGCCGCATCCGCCAGAAGTCCTTCTGGAATGGCATCGAACTTTCGAAAGCTGGCTGGAGACTCGCACAAAACTGATTGAGTGCCAGGCACGCTCGAACCAGCTCCGCGGAACGGTTTCTGAGTTCGAAGAACGGCTCGCCGCGCATTGCGATACCGACTCAACGACGACGACTCTCGATCAAAAGCTGGCCGCCATCCGCCGTCGTTCCGAGGAATTCAGAAAAGCGGAACTGGAGCGGCAGCAGATTGAGAAGTCGCTTCCGACGGATCGAAGTTCGCTGGAAGGCTTGAATCAAGAGAGCGCTCGACTCGACGATGAGCAGGCTGAATGGGCCGGGAAATGGTCGTCACTACTGGGTGAGTTTGACTTTCCCGCAAACTGGTCGGTCAAAACTGCCTCGAAGATGCTGCAGGGGCTGCACAACGCGAGGCAGAAATATCACGAGTCGAAGTCGCTCGATTTACAGGCAAAGAGTCTGGAGCAGGAGATCAGTGAGTTCAGCGACGAAGCTCGGTCCGTCAGCCTTGAAATCCGTCCTGAACTGAGCGAATTCCCAATCGCCGACCAAGTGTCGCGACTGGTTGATTGCCTCACTGCAGCGACTGACGCAGAACGCGACAAAACCTCTCTGGCACAAAACGAGGAACGATTCAGACGCCGTGTCAACGCCTGTGAGAAAGAAGTTGCGGAACTATCAAGCAGCATCGACAGCCTGTTGAAAGCGGCTGAAATCGCATCACCCGAAGAGTTTCTCGCGATCGCGAGGCAGGCAGAGCGGCAACAGACTTTGACTTCCGAATACGCCGCCCTGACGCGGGATCTGAAACGTATCGCCGGAGCCGAACACGTTGACACGTTCCTCAGCGAGCTGGAAGAGTCGGATACCGACACCTTGCCGTTGAAGCTTGCTGAATGCCAGCGACGGCACCACGAAGTCGACGCCAGCCGCGACGAGGCACTCCGGCTGGAAACTGAAGCCAGAAACGCTCTGCTCAGCATGGACGGAACCAGCAGGGCCGCAGCTCTGCAGCTCGAACAGGAAAGCAGCTATGCCCGGCTTGGCTCCGCCGTCGACCGACTCGCTCCGCTGGTACTGGCTCAGACACTGTTGAAACGGGCCATCGAACGCTTCGAAAAGGAGCACCAGCCAGCGATGCTTTCTGAAGTTGGCAGACTGCTGTCGCGCATGACGGCGGGACGGTACATCGACATTCATCGCCGGCTCGACGAAGCCGGAACAATGCTGGTCGAGCAATCGAACGGGAAACTCAAAACACCAGACCAGCTGAGCACCGGCACGCGGGAACAACTTTACCTGGCCATCCGGCTGGCCTACGTGCAGCACTACTGCCGCGATTCCGAACCGCTGCCGCTGATCATGGACGACATCCTGGTGAACTTCGACGACCGAAGAGCAAAGAACACACTGGAAGTTCTATTCGACCTGCCGGACGATATTCAGGTGCTGTTTCTAACCTGCCACGAACACATGGCAGAACTGATTCGCAAGCTGCGTCCCGATTCAACACCGATTGAACTGTCCGTTCGATAAGCCATCGTTCGGCATAACCTGCGGAATCGCTGACCACGGAGGCCTGACGACGCTGACCACAGAGGCCTGAAGACACCGATCCGGACTGCTCGATCTCCACTTCCTGCTCTTCAGAACGTTGTCGCCTCAGGGAGTTGAAATCAGCCAACCAGAATCCGGCAATCTGCTTCCGACGGGGTCCTATGGAACAAATCCGCCGTTGACCGGAATGCCACCGGTCGATGCCCCATTGATGAAGAACGGTGTCGAGGCTCCGGTGATCACGTTGTCAACGTTGCCGAACAGAGAAATCGTTCCGCCAGTCTCAACCGCCTGGAAGATAATGCCACGATCGATGGCCATGCTGCTGCTGTTAAACTGCAGCAGATTGTTTTCGATCGTTACTTTCGACAGGTCCGCAATCGTCGGGAAAAGAACTGCCGTCGCCGCGCCACCATCATCGGTGAACAGGTTGGAGAGAATGTTGACGTCACCGGCTTTCTGCAGTGACAGTGACATGCCCAGACCATTCTGGCCGTTGAAGTCGAGCGTGTTCGAGCCCACAGTCAACAGCGATGGTCCATCTGCCACGACATTAACCCCGGTCCCACCGGCTCCATCGAACCGGAAATCATTATTCTGAACGGCAACCGTCGACAATTCTGTCGTCGATGCTCCGTGGAATCGAAGTCCTGTTGTCGATGTCGCCAGACCTGTCACCGTGTTACTCGAAATTGTAATCGCACTGGGGCCGTTCCAGTCGATGTCGAAAGCGTCGACCCCGGCACTGTTCAACGTGATCAGGTTCCCTGTTCCGACAAGGGCGAGTGTCGCTCCTTCGCTGCCAGGCTGTGATGTCACGTGGAACAGGTCGCCAGCGGTAGTCGTCAGAGAGTTGTTGGCAAACGCGTAGCTGTAACTGTCAACCGTGTCGACCGTAGCATCGAGAAGACCGATCGAGTTGTTGTTGATGTTCGACCCGGAAATCTCAAGACCTTTGGTGTTGTGAGTTACGAAGATCGTGTTTGGCGTCAGTGCTCCGCCAGTGGTATTGGAAATATTACTCGCCGCGACAGTGATGCTGGCGCTGCCCGAGTCAGACAGAACATGCTGGTTGGCATCGAAATCCACAAACTGCAGGAACACGGTACCAGCATTTGAAAGCGTCACAGCCGTTGCCGTGTTCTGAATCAGACCGCCAGAACCGGCGGTTCTGGAGCCATCGCCGAGCGCCGCGAACGTACCGGCGGTATCCGCAATGTTGACGGCGAAGGGGCCGCCATCGGCAAAGATACTTCGCAATCGAACATCGATCAGAGAGTCAGAAATATTCGCCACCGCCCCCGAGTTCGTTGCCGTGATCGTTCCATTAATAATCTGCAGCGAAGACGCGTTACTGGCAACCAGGCCCGTCTGTCCATCAGCCGTAATGGCAACTTCGTTAAAGAAGACCTGCCCTTCAGTAATGCCGACGGTCGATTCATTCTCCGGCGTGTTCGGGTCGTCAACGATATCGACAAGATCAACGGTGTCATGAACATTGATGCCCGGTCCGGCTGTGCCCGAAACCGACGTCAGACCGTTAAAGATCACCGTGCCTGAGTTACCCGTCACTTCAATGCCGGTGCCGGTCCCGCCGGTGACGGTCACGTCTTTGAGTTGGACGTCGCCAGCCACCGCCGAAATCAACACGCCCGAACCGCTGTCGTGAACCGTTGCATTTCTCAGGTCGACCGTTGTATCAGCCGACGTATTCTCGATCAGCAGCGATCGTCCCATCGTGTTGGAAATTGCACCGGCCAGCATGACATCGGCAGTCGTACCGTCGAGGTGGAATGAAGAGCCGGTGGCATCGCCGAGCGACAATCCCGTCAAAGCGAGCGGTCCCGCAACGTTCTGCAGGAACAGGTTATCCAGTCCGGAACCGGAAACGGTCAGGTCCGACAACGTCACGTCGGTGATTCCCGAACCGATAATTCCGTGGCCCGTCGCGTTGGTGATCGACAAGCCAGCGACTCGTGAGTTCGACGCCAGCGTGACCGCATTGCCCACCACAGAATCTATCAATGAGGTGCCGGTTCCCGCCGAGAAGTCAGGAACGTCGATCAAACCAAACCCGTCAGCGACGATCTGCTGACCGGTTTTCTCACCCAGCAGATACTGCCCATTGGTCAGTGTAATCGCCGAAGTCAGTGTCGTGCCGGCCTGCACGAGCAGGATATCGCTGGTCGATGGAAGATCTGCATCGGCAGTAATCTGCGCGACCGAATAGGCCGCTGACGTTGAGGGATTAACAGCGGCGATCCCACTCTGAGTGTCCACATGCTTCGAAACGATCACGTTGTAGTTGCGTTGCGAGAAGCGACCGAGATGCCGCTCGCGTCGACGCGCCGCCGGACGCTCAGAAGACAGACTGCCCGGCAGCACCAGCGAACCGCCGAACATCACGTTGGTCCCGAATGTTCTGTCGTCGGTCATTTCGACCTGAGCCGTCATGACATTGTTGATGTCGCCTTGCAGCCGAACACGGACTCCGTTGATGTCTTTGGCCTCGTCGCTGAAAAAGTGATACGAGCCAGCATACGCTCGAACTTCATGCTCGTGAGCGAAGTCGGTCGGAATCAGAAAACCGAACTGAAAATCGACACCGGGCATCGCATTGCCCCGGTTTCGCACCTGGTCAAACAGAATCGACGTGCCCGTTCCATTGAACCGTGAGTTTGTATTGCGTACCGAGAGATTCTGCGCGTCGTTTCCGACCGGAATATAAATGTTAGAGAAGGCGTCCCAGTCGTCTCCCATTAACTCAAGACTCAGTCCCAGCTGGTTGAAGTATTTCGTGCTGGTGTCGTCTCCGTCGTACCAGAAACTGCCTCCGACGACGTGGTTGATTTCCTCGACCCATTGACGATACCCGACCCCTAGATTTCCACCGAAATTCCCCTGATTGTCGACGAACATCCGCCAGTCGGTAAAGAACGCCGCATTGTCGAGCGGAATAAGCGGCATCACTTCGACATGGGTTATGGAACTGCTTCTGCCGAATGTCTTGAACGCCAGGTGCCCGACGCGAGCTCTCCAGTTGGCAGCGCCGTTACCAGCCCGTTGCAGAGGCGGAGCATCTTCCGAGTCAAAGGCGACCCTCCGGCCTTCGTTCGAGTTGAATTCGTCGAAAAGGTCAGCCCCGAATTGCCCGTAGGTAACGCTCGAAAATCCCAAGAACACACTGGCCAGCACCAGCCCCCGCAACAGAACGGAAACCAGTCGGCGGCGATGTCGATCGACGTCGCGGTGAGGAATCTCTGAAAAAGCAGCTCCCGCAGTTGCACTGAAGAGTTGGCGGAGCATCAGGACGGATCCTTCCGGCCTCGTAATTCAACGCGCACGAACGAAGCATTCGCGCGGGTCAAACAGAGCGTACGAGGATGTGTGTGGGGGAATGAGCAGGTCGCGAAATGAGTTTTGGGAGGGCGCTCAACTCACAGGAACAAGGGCGAGGAACGCCCGGACGGAAGTGATGTGAAATCTCAAAATCGTCCCTGAGAACTGTAGCGCCGCGGAGAATAGCACAAAACTACCGTTTGGCGGCAAGTTCAGTTCAAGTCACCGCCCGATACGGCCGACACGGCGTCTGCCCACCGCATAATTCCCCACCGATAAAAACAAATGGACGCCAATTAAAGCACACACGAAAACAGGCAGGAGTGAAGGGTTCGCTTCGCTGAGCTGAACGCTGGCCAGCGGGAGTACCGACCACACGATGCAGCAGTGAGAGATCACGTCAGGACACAATCGCGGGAGCCAACAGCGATGGCTTCATCGCTGAGTAGCCGAACCCGACATCGTCCACGCTCAGAACAGTGACGGCTGGTTCAAAATTACGGGCTCGCGCAATCCCATCACGAAAACGGACTCTGATCTTTGCCTTCGTGAAGTGAATCCTTCCCAACAATGCAGGGAATCGATTCCAGGGAACTGTCAGCGGAGCCAGCCAGCATTGAGAACCAGGACGGCGACTCTTTTCGTGTATCAGTAGTTGTCTGACCATTTCGTACTTAGAGTCTCACAGAGAACGTTACGCATGACGTGCCTGTCATCCTCTGTAAGACTCTTACGGCTCAGCATGATGCGAATTCCCGGACATTTTCTGACATGCGGTGTGATCGTTGCTTTGATGGTGGCGTGTCTGGCGGGCGACTCGAACAGCGCTGGAGACCGCTATCCGGCTCGACCAATCAAGCTTGTTGTGCCATTCGGACCGGGAGGCGGCAGCGATACATTCGGTCGGATTATCAAGCTTGGGATCGACGAGGCAGGCCTGTTGTCTCAGCCGTTTGTGATCATCAACCGCCCCGGAGGCAGCGCGACGATCGGCAGTCGGTACGTTCGCGACGCAAAGCCGGACGGTTACACACTGCTGCTGCTGCACGACGCGATCATCACGGCAAAATACTCGGGCAAGGTGAATTACGGGCCGGAAGCCTTCGAGCCGGTCGCGTCGACCGGCCAGATCGGGATGGTGGTCGTCGTTAAAGACTCGTCCCGTTTTCAGACGCTGACGCAGTTGCTCGACGAGTGCAAAGCGAAACCCGACACCGTGACCAACGGCGTCAATCTGGGCGCTCCGGTTCACTTCGCCGCTTTGCAACTGGAGCAGGCGTTTCCCGGTGCAAAGTTCCGGTTCACTCAATCGGGTGACGGCGCCGACCGTGCTCAGAAGCTGGCTGGTGACCATGTCGAAGTCTCTGCGTTTTCTGTTTCGGAATACGTCAGCTTCAAATCGCACGGTCTGCGAGCGATCGCGTACCTTGGCGAGGAACGAAACACCGCTCTGCCTGAAGTTCCGACCGCTCGTGAGCAGGGCGTCGATGTCATCAACACCAATCGGCACTACTGGTGGTTTCCGAAAGGAACGCCGCCCGAATGTATCAGCTACATCGCCAACGTGCTGAAGCGGACCATGCAGACCGACTCCGTGCGTGAACGGCTGGCGGAATTGAATATGGAGCCGAGCTTTCTGCAGGGACAGGAATTCGCGGACTACATCGATCAACAGGTCAAAGTCGCGAAACAGGTCGGTCGGCAGGAGACTCCGGACGTTCCTGATATTCCTGCGGGAGTCGGTTGGACACTCGCCGTTTGCGTCGTGGCGATGTTTGTTGAACGGCGACGGGATCTGATCACAAATCCGGCACGCAAGCTTTCCCGCCAGGGGACGCCCGCGATCTGGCGAACGGTCGGATTGTTTACAGCGACGGCGATTTACGTCTTGGCCATGCAGTACGGAACTCCGTTCGCGTGGGCGACGGTCGTGTTTATTCTGTGCGGCGGGTTCCTGCTGAGTCAGCGTAAAAAGACTCACTCGCTGCTACTGGTCGAAACGTCGTTACTTGTCGCGTTCGGCGTCCAGTTTATCCTCACAAAAATTGTCGTCACTGACCTGCCTTAGAACGAATTTCGTGCTGCCAACACCAACCGAAGAAGCCATTCATCTGCTGATCACTCCGACCGGTCTGATTCTGATCGCGATTGGAACGAGTCTCGGCATCACCGTGGGCGCCATTCCTGGCCTTACAGGTGCAATGTTAATTGCGCTGACGTTGCCCCTGACGTACTCGATGGATGCCGGCAACGCGATGATTCTGCTGGTGAGTATGTACGTCGGCTCGATCAGCGGCGGCCTGATAACGGCGACGCTGCTCCGTATGCCCGGCACGCCGGCTTCGGTCATGACGACGCTGGACGGTTACCCGATGGCTAAATCCGGTCGGCCTGGACGAGCCCTCACGCTGAGTATCATGGCGTCGTTTGCCGGCGGCCTCGTTTCGTGGGTGTTTCTGGTCGTCCTGTCAGAACCGATGGCCGAGCTGTCGACGAAGTTCGGACCGTTCGAATTCTTCTCGCTCGTCATGATGGCTCTGGTCCTGATCGCATCGGTCGGCGGAAAGTCACTGAGTGCCGCGATGTTTTCCGGACTGTTCGGGATACTGTGCGCGATGCCCGGTGTCGCCGAAGCCACGGGTGAAGTGCGGATGACACTCGGCTTTGAGGAACTCAATGGCGGCTTCAAACTGCTGCCGGTACTGATCGGACTGTTCGCGCTCAGTCAGGTGATTAACGACGTACTGCGGATGGATGATTCGATCGAGCAGGTTCCGCTTGCGAAACAGAAACTGTTCCCCTCGCTGTCCGACTGGAAGCAGCACTGGGGCAACATGCTGCGATCGTCGATCATCGGGACGTGGATCGGAATTCTGCCGGGCATTGGAGCAAACATTGGCTCGGTCGCTGCTTACTCCACGGCGAGGACATTCTCAACGACGCCGGAACAGTTCGGACACGGCAGCGAAGAAGGCATCATCGCTTCCGAATCGGCGAACAACGCGACGGTCGGTGGCGCATTGATCCCACTCGTGGCGATGGGAATTCCTGGCAGCGTGATCGATGCCATTCTGCTGGGGGCACTCGTCCTGCATGGTCTTCAGCCCGGCCCGCTGCTGTTCAAGCAAAGCCCGGAATTGATTTACACGATCATGGGCACCTACTTCATCTCGAACTTCTTCATGTTCGGATTTCTGGTGTTCGCGGTTCGCCAGATCGCTCGTCTGACCGACGTTCCCCGAGCGTTTCTGATTCCCGTGATTCTGACGTTCTGCGTCGTCGGCTCGTACGCCCTGGGCAACCGCATGTTCGACGTCTGGGTGATGCTGATTTTTGGCCTCGTTGGTTTCGGCATGGAGAAACTGAGAATCCCACTCGCTCCCTTTGTCATCGGATTCGTACTGGGACCGGTCGCCGAGAACAATCTGTGCGCCGGCCTGATGGCATCGGGAGGAAGCTACCTGCCGCTGGTGACTCGTCCGATGTCTGCCGTATTTCTGGTCATCAGCATTATTCTGCTGGCCGTGCCGCTGATTCAACGGCGGAAGGAAACGAAAGCAGACGACTCGCTCCGTCGAGCTGAACCGGTCGCAGAAGAAGTTGAATAGCTGTTATATGGACGACATCGTTAGCATGATCAATTCCGCATGGATCGCCCGTTTTTGAAAATCAAAGCCGATGATCACGTCGGCTCATCTCGGCGGAGCGAGATGGCTACTCTGGATCAATAGACTATGACTCGACCGAACATTCTGTGGTACTGCACTGACCAGCAACGTTTCGACACCATCCGAGCTCTGGGAAACCCGCATGTTCGCACGCCGAACATCGATGCGCTGGTGGGCGAGGGCGTGGCCTTTACACAGACTTACTGCCAAAGCCCGATCTGCACTCCCAGCCGCGCCAGCATCATGACGGGCCTCTATCCGAGCCGCGTTCACAACACGCGAAACGGCAATGATACTTTCCCCGATTCGCCGCCGCTGATCAGTAAACTGATTGCCGATGCGGGCTACGAATGCAGCCTGATCGGCAAGTTTCATCTGACGAGTGGAGGTCATCGACCGGAACCGCGACTCGATGACGGCTTCACCGACTGGTGGCACAGTCACGCTCCTCGCGACGACTGGCCCGAGGGCACGCACGACTACGCCGACTGGGTTCGCGCTCAGGGTGCCGACCTGAACGCCCTGCGCGACAGCAAAGATCGCGTGCCTGCCGAGCTGCACCAGACAACCTGGGCATCAGAGCGGGCGATCGAGTTCATCTCGCGCGAACGCGATCAACCCTGGCTTCTCAACGTCAACATCTACGATCCTCACCCGCCGTTCATTCCGCCAAAGTCGTACGCCGATCAGTTCAGGGCAGAAGACATGCCGGGGCCGTACTTTCGTGAAAGCGATCTCACGCATCAGGCGAAGTTTGCAAACGTCGACTTTCAGGACGAAGTCAAACGCCCGGAAGAACACCACGCGAAGGATGCTCAGGCCAGGTATTACGCCATGATCGCGTTGATCGACGATCAGTTTGCGCGAGTCCTCGAATGCCTCGAACAGACCGGCCAGCGAGACAACAC
>JABMPE010000751.1 GCA_013203845.1 Rhodopirellula sp.
TTCACGAACTGCTCGATGACGGGTTTGGGAATCCATTTGGCAATCGAATCAGGCCAGGGAGCGTGGCCACCGGAAGAATTGAGGTCGTGCAGGTTTTCTGTGGCCGGAGGATAGCCTGGGTCCATTTCCAGGCATTGTTTCCACGACGCGTGAGCCGCTGCTCCTCTTCCGGATCGCATCAGTGCAACAGCTTCGAAATGTTTAAGCACGGCGCAACATCGAGGGTCTTTGTCGATCGGCTCCGCGAACTTCACGACGCTCAGCACATTCTCGTCGCGCCCGAGGGTGCCGAGAAACTCCACCTGGGCGGCGACCGCGTCCTGCTGATCGGACGGATCGCGGACGATCCTGTCGGCGACGACGTTCGCTTCGGCAGCGAAGCCGGTCAGAAACTCGATCCGTCCGTTTAACGCTTCAGCGAATCGATTGTCCGGCCAGATGCTGACGGTTTCACGAGAGACATTCCGAGCCTCATCGCCGCGGCCGAGTTGGAACAAAGACAGGACAAGGTTGTTGCGGGCGGACACGACTCCGGGTTTCGCCTTGAGCAGTTCGCGACACTTTGAAACCGCGTCTTCGAATTCTCCCGCGCTGATTTCAAACAGAATCTCGTCGTGCAGGACCAGCCAGTCGAAGTCGTCTTCCGAGAATCCGAAGTCCGTCAACAACTCGGCCGCGGCATCACCCGCGATCTCTTCGGCCTTACGTGCTTTGACGGCATTCTCGTGACCCGGCCAGCGTTCCAGGAAATGTCGATAGGCATTCGCGGCCATCGCGGCTCGACCACAATACATATACCCCTGCGCCATCATCATCCAACCGTCAGCGTTGCCTGGCTGGAGACGAACCAGTCGCTCGGCAGTGCGCGCGATCATCAGGTGATCGCCAAGTTCCTGATAAACGTAAAGCAGCATTTCGAGCAGCTCGGGCGAGCGTTGTCGCTTTCCACCGTCACGCTCCAGCAGTTCACGCGCCTCATGCAGCCGACGACGCGCGATCAGGCCCTCAGCTTCTGTGAGACGTTGGCTGAGGCGAGCGGTCGGCTGTCGTGATCCGGCGACCGTCACTGTGGACTTTTGTTTCTTGCGTTTGTCCCTGTCGTGTTTCTTTTTGCTCGCTCGACTCCGTTTCGACACAACGGACTCCTTTCAGTTGGAAGAACCGATCCATCCTTTCCCTGGAAGATATCTGAAAAAGTGGGCCGAACCAATCCCGCTCAACGTGATGAACCAATCCCGCTCGACGTGATGAACCAATCCCGCTCGACGTGATGAACCAGTCACTGGCACAGGGATGATGTCTGTCATGCCTTCTCGTTGCAGACCCGGTACGCAGCGTCGAATCGCACCCGGTCGACAATACTGGAGCGTCGTCAACAGGTCCCGCAACTCGCTCCGCTCCCATCGGCCGACGCAGCGAAATGCGTCTCAAATGCTCGTCGAATGAGAGTTTCTGACACGCCGCCGTTGTCGCAAGAACTGTCCGTTTGATAAGCCATCCAAACGATACGAGGTGAAGGGTGAGTGTTTCCGCCCAATTGATCTCTTCAACTCATCTCTGATTTCAAGGGATCGCCTGTCCGTCCGTGGTAAACAATTCGAGTTAAAGTTCGACCAGACATTCAAGCGGCGTTCTGTGTCAAGTGGCCGTCAGCAGAGATTCAGTGTGCTGGCTGATTTATTGGCATCAAGTCTGCTTGGACACCAGAAGCTGCTGGCGAGACGCTTGGTTGAATGCGTTTCAAAAGCTGTTGGTAACGCTACTGCTTGTTCTGTCCTGATTTAGTCGATAACTTAATTTTCCGAAGTTCAGTCGAAACGGGATTGAGCACCAGGCATCAACCGGTTTCAGTCATCTGGGCTGTGTGAGACCCTCCAGGACGTCCCTCCTTCAATGCTGACCTGCAGTCCCATGCTTCGACAGGTATGGTTGCCAGGATACAGCTCCACTTTCGAACTCGTTACGGGTGACGAAATGAAATCGACGTTTAGCTGCTCGCTTTCTGTCTGTTGCGTTCTTGCGTTCGGCTTACTTGCTGCCGCCGATGAGAAGCCGGCTGGCACACTTCCGGACGTTAGTTTCTACAAGGATATTCGTCCGATTCTTCAGGCAAACTGCCAGGGATGTCACCAGCCAGCAAAGGCAAAGTCGGCTGGTGAGTACGTCATGACATCGTACGATCTGCTGGTGAAAGCTGGCGAGAGCGAAGAGGCTCCGATTGTCGCCGGGAAGCCGGATGAAAGTTACCTGGTTCAGCTGATTACTCCGACCGATGGCAAGGCCGAAATGCCTCGCGGGAAGAAGCCGCTGCACAAGGCCGAGATCGAGTTGGTTCGGAAGTGGATCGTTCAAGGGGCGAAGAACGATACGCCCGAGAACGCAGAAGTGCAGTATGACACGGAGCATCCACCGGTTTACGCGCTGCCCCCCGTGATCACATCTCTGGACTACTCGCCGGACGGAAAACTGATTGCTGTCTCAGGCTACAACGAAGTGCTGATTCACAAAGCAGACGGCTCTGAAATCGTCGCACGGCTGATCGGGCTGTCTGAGCGGATCGAGTCGGTGCGGTTTTCTCCGGATGGGACGCGGTTGGCGATCGCCGGTGGCAAGCCTGGCCGGATGGGAGAAATTCAGGTCTGGGATGTCGCCAAACGCGAACTGCTACTGTCTCACACGGAAACGTACGACACGCTTTACGGAGCCAGCTGGTCTCCGGACGGAACACGCATCGCCTTTGGATGCTCTGACAACACCGTGCGGGCGATCAAGGTCGAAAACGGTGAGCAGGTGTTGTTCAACGGGGCTCACAGCAACTGGGTGCTGGATACCGTCTGGAATCCGACCGGCGATCATCTCATCTCGGTCAGTCGCGACCGAACGGCGAAGTTGACGGAAGTGGCCACGCAGCGATTCATCGACAACGTGACGTCGATCACGCCCGGAGCGTTGAAGGGCGGCGTTGCGACGGTCGACACTCATCCGACTCGCGACGAAATCATTGTGGGTGGCGCAGACGGCGTTCCCAAACTGTTTCGGATTTTCCGCATCACCAAGCGAGTTATCGGTGACAATGCCAACCTGATTCGTGAACTCGCTCCACTGCGAGGCGTCGTGTTCAGCGTCGACTACTCGACTGACGGACGGCGAGCAGTTGCCGGCAGTAGCCTGGATGGCAAAGGCGACATCATCGTTTACGACACCGACGTTGATACGACCGCGCCTGCCGACATCAAGGCCATCCTTACTAAACGGGTCATGGCCCAGAACGATGCGGAAAAGACGAAGCTGGCGGAGTATCAGAAAAAACCATTGCCAGTGATCGCGAAGATTGCTGTTGAAGACGCTGGTATTTACGCCGTGCGATTTTCGCCGGATGGCAAGCAGATCGTCGCTGGCGGATCCAATGGGAAAATTCGACTCTACGAAGCAGAGTCCGGAAAGCTGATCAAAGAGTTTCTTTCGGTTCCCGTGAGCGATGCCGGCAACGCCGCTGAACAGCTTGCAAAGTCCGGCACAAACGCGAGCGATATTTCGGCGGCACCGATCGAGCAGTTATCCGCTGACCAGAAGCTGGTTGCGATCGAAGCTCTTCCGAAATCAGTCGAACTCACAGGCGCATTCGAAAAAGCTCAGCTGGTACTGATCGGGCGTCTGGAGAACGGAACCGCTCTTGATCTGACGAGGATGGTTCAGTTCTCTGTAGATCCGCCGAATGTCGTTGCCGTTTCCAGAAACGGACTTGTGCGCGTTGTTGGACAAGGCCAGGCGAAGCTGTCAGCAAATGTTGCGGGACAGACTGTCGAGATTCCCGTCAACGTCACATCGGCGGAGATTGCTCCGACCGACTACATTCGCGATGTCACTCCAGTGCTGTCGAAGCTTGGTTGTAATCAGGGGACTTGCCACGGCTCGAAGGACGGCAAGAACGGCTTCAAGTTGTCGCTGCGGGGGTACGACCCGATTTACGACACGCGGGCTTTCACCGACGAGCTGGCTTCTCGGCGCGCGAATATCGCCGCCCCTGAAAACAGCCTGATGCTGCTGAAAGCGACTGGAGCGGTTCCGCACCTTGGCGGTCAGGTCACGAAGCCTGGCGAGCCCTACTACGAAATTATCCGTCGCTGGATTGCAGGCGGTGCAAAGCTTGATCTGACGACCGCTCGTGTTGCATCAATCTCGATCGAACCTCAAATGCCTGTTGTGCAGCGGCTCGGAGCAAAGCAACAGATGAGAATTGTCGCAACGTACACGGATGGGACCGTCCGCGATGTGACCGCTGAGTCATACATTGAAAGCAGCAATCGAGACGTCGCTCAGGCGGGCAGCACAGGGTTGATCACTACGGAACGACGCGGTGAATCTGCCATCCTGGCGCGATTCGAAGGGAAGTACGCGGCGACCACGTTGACGGCGATGGGTGATCGCGATGGATTCACGTGGGTCGAACCTGAAAAGTGGAATTTCATTGATCAGCACGTCGCCAACAAACTCAAGCGGATGAAGATTGTTCAGTCCGGACTGTGCAGCGACGCAGAATTCATTCGGCGAGTCTATCTTGATCTGACGGGGCTGCCGCCAAAATCCGACCAGGTCAAACAGTTTGTCGCCGATGAACGCGACACGAAGACGAAAAGATATGAGCTGATTGATCAGCTGATTGGGACCGATGACTTCATCGATCACTGGACCAATAAATGGGCGGATCTGTTGCAGGTCAACCGCAAGTTCCTGGCCCCACAGGGAGCAACGGCGTTCCGCAGCTGGATTCGCACAGAAATCGCCGCCAACACGCCGTACGACGAGTTTGCCCGCAAAGTGTTGACGTCGGAAGGTTCAAATAAAGAAAACCCGGCGGCATCGTACTTCAAGATTCTGCGAACCCCGCAGGACACGATGGAGAATACGACTCACCTTTGGATGGCCGTCCGCTTTAACTGCAACAAATGCCACGATCATCCGTTCGAAAAATGGACTCAGGACCAGTATTACGAAACGGCGGCGTTCTTTGCTCAGTTCGGGTTGAAGACCGATCCCGCTTCCGGTGATTCGAAAATCGGAGGAACTGCGGTCGAAGGTGCCAAGCCGCTGTACGAAGTCGTTTTTGATAAGCCGAATGGCGAGGTCACTCACGATCGGACCGGCGCCGTCACTCCGCCGCAGTTTCCCTTTGAGTGCGATTTTGAAGTTCCGGAAAAGGCAACGCGACGGCAGCAACTGGCCGCATGGATTACTTCACCAGACAATCAGTACTTTGCCAGAAGCTACGTCAATCGAGTCTGGGGTTATCTGACGGGCATTGGTCTGATCGAGCCGCTGGACGACATCCGCGCCGGCAACCCGGCGAGTAACCCGGAACTTCTTGATGATCTGACGCAAAAGTTTGTTGCGGGTGGTTTCAACGTGCGGGAGTTGATGCGCAGCATTTGCCAGTCAAGGGCCTATCAGTTGTCAATCGCCACCAACGAGTGGAACGCTGATGACCACACGAATTATTCACATGCAACACCGAAGCGTTTGACCGCAGAAGTTCTGTACGACGCGATTCACCGCGTGACTGGCTCGTCGCCTTCGATTCCAGGAGTTCCCGCCGGAACAAGAGCGGCTCAGCTTCCCGACGTGGGAGTCAAAATACCGGACGGATTTCTGACGAACTTCGGCAGGCCTGCTCGTGAAAGTGCGTGTGAATGCGAACGTTCGGCGGGAGTTTCGCTGGGGCCGATCATGGCTCTGGTCAGTGGCCCAACGCTTGCCACGGCGCTCGCAGACGAGAAGAACGAGTTGCATAAACTGGTGACTGAAGAAACTGACGACAGGAAGCTGATTGGCGAAGTCTTCGTGCGGATTCTGAATCGAACTGCCAGCAACGAGGAAATTGATTCCGTAATCGCAGCGATGAATTCGATCGCGAATGATCACAAAGAGTTAATAGAAGAACTGGCTCAGCGGGAAACCTGGTGGAAAGACGAAAAGCCAAAACAGGAGCGGCGTCGCGAAAACGATATTGGTCGTGCAACGGCAGACCTGACCGCCTATCAGAAAGAGATCGAGCCCAGGCTCGCGGAACTCGGCAAGCAGCGTGACGAGAAGATCAAAGCTGCCGAAGCGGAACTTGCGAAGTATCGGGAAGCATTGCCGCAGACTGCGTCGCAGCGGCTCTCTCAAGGTGGCGATGCCGAGTGGCATCTGCTGGAAGCGTCTTCGCTCGAAGCGGTGGCGGGTGTGGCCTTACAGCGGCTTGACGATCGCTCGATCCAGGCGACTGGCACCGCGAAGCAGGGGGCCTACACGATCACTGTGAATACGAGTCTGACGGGAATCACCGGTTTTCGCGTGGAAGCACTTCCTTATGCAAAAGAAAAAGGTGTCGGCCCCGGAATTCCTGAAAACGGCAACTTTGTCGTGACTGAATTCGAAGTCCAGGCGGCTCCCAAAAGCAAACCAGCCGAGATGAAAAAGGTCACTCTTCAGAATGCCAGGGCACCGTTTCTCCAGGATGGCTTCAACATTGCTCTGACAGCTGATGGTAACGCCGGTAATCAGAATGCCTGGGCAATCGCCAATGCTGGCGGAGTTGTTCACTGGGCAACGTGGGAAGCGAAAGAACCGGTGGGATCCGCAGAAGGAACAACGCTGAAGTTCGTGATTCACCAGAACCACTCTGCTGAGATGCACCTTCTGGGACGGTTCCGGATTTCCGCGACCACGAGTAAGTCGCCCGGCCTCAGCCTTCCCGAAAACCTGAAAGCGATGTCGCTGGTGCCAGAGAAGCAGCGGACCGAGGACCAGACGAAGACACTCATGACATGGTTCGAAAAGACCGACAAAGGACTGCTGGACCGGAACACAGCGGTGGCGACGGCTCGAACTCCCGTTCCTGAAGACCCAGGTGTCACAAAGCGTAAAGCCGTTCTGGCGGCGGTGAGTGTGGCAGTTCCTGAGGACCCGCAACTCGTTCGATTGCGAACTGATGTGGGCTACAGCGAAAAACAGGTGACAACGGTTCGTCTAACGGCGGTACAGGATCTGGCCTGGGCATTGATCAACAGTCCGGAATTTCTGTTCAATCATTAGTCGGCAGCAAGGAAGATGACGCGATGCCGATACAGATTGATGGTGTGAAGGCAGATTTGCCAGACAATCGTTGACTGGCGACAACAGTTATTTCAGTCTTGCGTGACTGGGCCATTAACCAGGGAGTTATGGAAATGTGGCGAATTTCAGGCGAACCCGGACGAGATCTGTGTGATAGACATCTCGGCGTATCACGACGAGACGTACTGCGGGTCGGCGGTTCCGGCATGCTCGGTCTGACCCTCGGCGGAGCCATGCAGCTGCAGGCTGACGCGGCTGAAGCCAACTCTGGCGGCGGACCTGGCTGGAACAAGGCCAAACACATCATTATGTGCTACCTGCAAGGTGGGCCATCTCATCTTGATCTGTGGGATCCTAAAACAGACACGCCGGATAACGTCCGCAGCATCTTCAAGCCGATCGACACGAAGGTCCCCGGTGCTCAGTTTTCTGAGTTGCTGCCGAAGCTGGCTCAGGTGAATGATCGATTCACCATGATTCGCTCAATGAGTTACACGCCGAACGGGTTGTTTAACCACACAGCCGCCATCTATCAGATGATGACGGGCTACACGACGGACAAAGTCAGCCCGTCAGGACAGCTTGAGCCGCCGGATCCCAAAGACTTTCCGAACTTCGGTTCAAACATCATTCGAATCAAGCCTCCAACGGTGCCGATGCTGCCGTTCGTGATGCTGCCTCGACCACTTCAGGAATCAAACGTTGTTGGCAAGGGCGGGACAGCAGGCTTCCTCGGAAGATCGTTTGATCCCTACACGCTGTATCCGCCCGGCGACGACATGAACATGAGCAAGATGGCAAAGATCAAGGTTGACGACCTTCAGCTTCGCCCTGACGTGTTCGCTACTCGTCTGGCACGCCGCGCCAAACTTCGTGACTCGATTGTGAAGCGGATGAAAGTCGTTGATGAGGCCGTCAAAGATTACACGTTGAATGAGTATTACGATCGGGCTCTGAGTCTGATCGTCTCAGGCCGTGCTCGCGACGCTTTCGATCTGGAATCGGAACCAGCCACGATGAGAGAACGCTACGGACGGAACACATTCGGCGATTCCTGCCTGCTGGCGCGTCGTCTCGTGGAAGCCGGAACTCGAGTTGTCGAAGTCATCTGGCCGAAAGTTGCGAACTCGGATAACCACTCCTGGGATGTGCATAGCGGTCTTTCGTCACGCATGAAAAACCAGTCCGGCCCGATGCTCGACGGTGGTTTGTCGGCATTGATCAGCGACCTGGACGAACGAGGTATGCTGGAAGACACGCTTGTCGTTGCGATCGGCGAATTCGGTCGAAGTCCGCAGCGAGGTGTCAGCACATCAGGAAACAACAACTCGGACGATGGTCGCGATCACTGGCCGTACTGCTACACGGGAGTGGTCGCTGGTGCCGGAACTCACCGAGGCCTGGTTTACGGTGAGTCTGACCAGACGGGATCGGCACCGCTGCGGGATCCGGTCCATCCTGGCCAGCTGTTGGCTTCGATCTACCACTCGTTTGGCATCAACCCGCAGTCGATCGTTTACAACCACCTGAATCAGCCGCGCGAACTCGTCAAGGCTGAATACGTGCCAGCGTTGTTTGCGTAGTCGCGATCAGGTTTGCGTTACGTCAGGAATTGAGAACAAGGCCCCGAACTCTCTCAGTGTTCGGGGCCTTGTTGTGTTTCCGGCACACTTTGCAGGCATTGTTCAATCAAGACTCTGTTGGGGGGATGATCCGCACGGGAGTTTCGTAGTAAACGGCGCAGTCGCCTGAGTCTGTCGTCTGAGCCTTGATCAGAGCGTTCGCGCATCGTCCTTTGTTGAGCCAGCCGCCTTTCGGTACCAGAATGACGTCCCGGCGCTGGTTCCCGTCGAATTTCAGGCGGACGGTCAACTGACCGTATTCTGAGTCCAGAATGGCGACGTCGTCGTTGTTGAATCCGGACGCAGAGTCCGGATGGATTGTTGCCGGCAAGTAGTCGTCTTGAGCATCGTCGAGCCACTGCGAGCCCTGCACCGCCGCAGATGACAACGCCGTCAGTAACAGTGGACGTTCGGCGGTGGTGCCTGACGGCGCGAGCGACACTGAACTGACCAGATTGACGCGACCGGATGCCGTCGGAAACTGTCGATTGGCAAACATCACAGAAGGACCGTCTGGACTGCGGACCGGTTGCCGCCGAATGTCGGCGAGCGACGCGCCACGATCGCAAACTGGACTCAGCAGTCGCTGCTTCCATGTTTCCACATCGTCTGAAAATTCAGCGTCAAGGCCAACCAGCGGAGCCAGACTCTGCACGATCTCGTAATCAGTTTTGACAAGTTTCGGAGCGGCAACGACCGGTCGCATCTCTGCCAGCCAGTGGTGGCCGTAGGCACCGAGCAGATCATCGTCTTCAAGCATTGTCGTGGTCGGCAGGACGATGTCTGCGCACTGAGCTGTGTCCGTCAGAAAGGAGTCCACGACGACCGTGAGTTCACGAGTTTCCAATGCTCGTTTCACGGTTTCGGATTCCGGCAGCATCACCACCGGATTGGCGGCCGTTACCCAGACCATTCGAATGGGCGGGTCGGCTGCCGCGAGGATACCGGGGCCGAACAGGGGTTCCGGGATCATTCGTGGGGCGACCGCTTCGCCTTTGAGAAACGAGCAGTCAAACGCCCCCTTTCGGGCGAAGCAGTACGAGATTCCGCCTCCTGCAACACCCAGATTGCCGGATACGGCGGCGAGGGCGTCGATTGCTCGAACAGTTGCAGCGCCGTTGGTGCGTCGCTGCATGCCCCAGCCAGCGACGATGGCCGATGGCCCGTCTGAGTAGGCGTCTGTCAGTGAGGAGATTTCAGCGACGGAAACTTCGGCGAGGCTTGCCCACTCGTCGCTGGTTCGCGAACAGACCATTGCTCTGAACTCGTCAGCGTTGTCGCAATAGTCATTGAACGTCGGATCAACTTTGCCACGTTCGAAGAGTAAGGACGCCATTCCCATTGCCAGAGCGGCGTCTCCGCCGGGACGAGGCTGAACGAACTGATCACACAATTGAGCCGTCTGATGATGCACCGGGTCGATCAGGATCAGCCGTGTTCCGTTTTTCTTCGCCTCACGCAGAACCGGCAACAGATGAACCTGGCTGACGTAAGGATTCTTTCCCCACAGGATGACCGTTTTACTGTTCAGCAGGTCGAAGATGTCGTGGCTGTCGACCGTTCCGAAATCGAGTTGTTGAGCGGCGTCGCCCGCTCCCGTGCAGACGTCGCCGGACTTGATCGTGACTGGCCCGAATCTTTCAAAGAAGTAATCGGTAACCAGTTTCATCAGGCCCATTGAGCCACCGCAGCGATAATGCATGATCGATGCCGGGCCAGATTCTTCTCGGAACCGAAGCATCGCCCTGGCGATGCGGTCGAGGACGCTTTCCCATGTTGCTGGCTGAAAGCCGTTGCCGTTTCGGACCAATGGCGTCGTCAGTCGATGTGGCGAATACTGCCGTTCCAGGAATCGACTGGTTCGATGGCAGAGAAATCCTTTCGTAACGGGATGATCGGGATCTCCGGCGAGTCTGACGACGCGATTGTCTTTGACCGTGACGACGATACTGCAGGCATCTCCGCAATCGCGATTACAGGCCGTCTTGACGGTAAGTAGTGGCGCTGACGTGTTTGTCACACCCGGCTCCTCGGTCTGAATTTTAGCGGCTTGTATTCACCGGAGTCTGTGGTGAGAGTGGCGTGATAATCGGAAGCCGGCAAATCTTGCCGGTGCTGCCGCTGGAGTTCCAGTGAGGCGTAAACAGAACCCGGCTCGATATTCATGATACGCAGAAGCTTGGAACCAGGCCGGTTGCATCGCTCGATTGTCGTTCGTCATGATGCAGTTGTCACCGCCGATGGAAATTGACGATTGCCGGTGTATTGCCTGAAACCTGTGTTGTCCGAAACGTGTCTGAACCAAAATCTGTCTGAACCGAAACCTGTCCGAGAAGCCAGCGAATGATGAAAGCGACCATGCGCAAGAACTTAAGGGCGATGCCTGGCAGAATACTGTTGTTCCTGTTGATTCTCGTGACGACGAGTTTGTTGTCTGGCGGGGCGATTTTCGCCAGCGACCCGGGAGTTCTTTCTGGACGGGTCGTCTTTCGAGGTAAGGCTCCGGCGGTTCAGAAAATCGACCTGAATAAGGATGTCGAGATTTGCTCGAAGACTCATCCGGTTGACGAAGAGTTGCTGGTGAATCCGGCAGACGGCGGTGTGGCGAACGTGGTCGTCTGGCTTGAGCTTGAGAAGGGAAAGAGTTTGCCCGACGTTGTGCCGCCAACAGGTCGCAAACTTCCGACCGAAGTCTTGATGACGAATAAGAACTGCCGGTTCGAACCACACATTGCCGTCATGACGACGAAGCAGACCCTGGTGCTGGGAAACGATGACCCGATTCCGCACAACACGCTGGCCAACCTGATTTACAACTCGCCGTTCAACGAGGCTATCGGAACCGGGGCAACTGTCAGGAAGCAGCTGACCAGGCCGGAACGTCGGCCGTCTCAGGTCTCCTGTCCGATTCATGCCTGGATGAAAGGGTGGGTTGTCGTGAAGGATCATTCTTTTGTGGCGGTCAGTGACTCGCACGGTCGCTTTCGGATTTCTGATCTGCCGCCGGGTGAGTGGACGTTTCAGTTCTGGCAGGAGAAAGCGGGTTATTTGTCGAAGTTGGAGCTGGAGTCAGGGACGGTCGAAGATAAGAAGGGCATTTACCGGCTGAAGATTAATCCAGGCGAAAACAATCTCGGCGAAATGCTGGTTGATGCGGCATTGTTTGAGTAAGGCGGCGGCTGCGGTCGGTCGACAATTCCGCAGAATTTCGCACAACCGGCTGGTTTAGGAGATTCGGGCAACTGGTGTCGCTCGCGGTCAACTCCTTACAATCTGCGGCGGTTGAACCACGGCATGTGAACGAACAGTCTTGCCGTGTGGCTCGCGCGGGTCGGCTGCATCTTCAGTAGAGAATCCATACTTCGGAGAAGAACGAAATGGCAGGGACGAACGCCTTTGGCGCGTTGGCAACACTGAATACTCAAGGCGGAGACGTCCAGTATTATCGTCTGAAGAAGCTTGCTGAAGATGGTCTCTGCGACCTCGATTCGCTGCCGTATTCAATTCGAGTTCTGCTGGAAGCCTGCCTCCGAAATGAAGACGGCTTTGTGGTCAGCAAGGACGACGTCGTTGGGCTGGCGAGATGGGATGCGAAGAACGTTGCTCAGGTTGAACTGCCCTTCAAGCCGGGCCGAGTCGTGCTGCAGGACTTCACCGGCGTGCCGGCTGTGGTCGACCTCGCCGCGCTTCGGTCGGCCATGGTTCGCATGGGGGGCGATCCAACCAGGATCAATCCGCTGGTTCAGTGCGACCTGGTCATTGACCACTCGGTGCAGGTTGATCAGTTTGCATCGAGTTCCGCGTTGCAGTTCAACGTCGACAAGGAATTCGAGCGAAACCAGGAACGCTATCAGTTCCTTCGTTGGGGCCAGCAGGCGTTCAACAACTTCCGCGTTGTGCCTCCGGCGACTGGCATCGTGCATCAGGTGAATCTTGAGTATCTCGCCGAAGTGGTGCTGACCAAAGATGGAGTTGCTTTCCCGGACAGTCTGGTCGGCACAGACAGCCACACAACGATGATCAACGGTCTGGGAGTTGTCGGTTGGGGAGTTGGCGGGATCGAAGCCGAAGCGGTGATGCTCGGGCAGCCAATCTACATGCTCACTCCGGAAGTCGTCGGCTTTAAGCTGACCGGAAAACTGTCAGAAGGGGCCACTGCAACCGACCTCGTGCTGACGGTGACTCAGACGTTGCGTGCTCACGGCGTCGTGGGCAAATTTGTCGAATTCTTCGGACCAGGCCTGAGTGCGCTCAGTCTCGCTGACCGGGCAACGCTCGCCAACATGGCTCCCGAATACGGCGCTACAATGGGCTTCTGCCCGGTCGATGACGAAACACTCAACTACCTGCGAAGGACGGGCCGCAGTGCGAGTCTCGTTGATCTTGTCGAGCGTTACACGAAAGAGCAGGGATTGTTCCACACGGCGGACAGCCCTGACCCGAAATTTACCAGCACGCTGGAACTCGATATGAGCACGGTCCTGCCGTCACTGGCCGGCCCCAAGCGGCCACAGGACCGGATCCTGCTCAGCGACATGAAGTCAGCGTGGGAACGGGATATCAAAGGCGTCTTTGGACGTAAAGAGCCGGTTCCTGCTCAGAAAGTGGATGACCCCGAGCAGCCGTCTGAGATTAACGATGGGTCGGTCGTCATTGCCGCGATCACCAGTTGCACCAACACCAGCAATCCGTCGGTCATGATCGGCGCCGGTCTGGTGGCAAGAAACGCCGCTGCGAAGGGACTGACTCGAAAGCCGTGGGTCAAAACAAGCCTTGCTCCCGGCAGCCGTGTTGTTACGGACTACCTCGAGAAATCGGGACTCGACAAAGAGCTGGAAAAGCTCGGATTCTTCACCGTTTGTTACGGCTGCACGACCTGCATCGGAAACAGTGGACCGTTACCTGATCCCGTTGCAGCAGCAGTCACTGCCGGGGATCTTGTCGTCTCGTCTGTCCTGTCAGGGAACCGAAACTTTGAAGGCCGGGTCAATCCGCTGGTCAAAGCCAACTATCTGGCGAGTCCGCCGCTGGTCGTTGCGTACGCGATTGCTGGGACGACCGACATTGATCTCGTCACCGAGCCGCTCGGGCAGGACACCGAAGGCAACGACGTCTTTCTGAAAGACATCTGGCCGAGTCAGCAGGAAGTAACCGACACAGTCACCGCGTCAATGAGCCCTGAACAGTTCATTGAGCAGTACGCCGGGGCCGCTGCCGGGCCTCCCCAGTGGCAGGCGATTCCGACATCCGAAGGCGATCTTTACGAATGGAATGACGCCAGTACCTACGTGCAGGAGCCGCCGTTCTTCGTTGATATGTCGCCAGAGCCCTCGCCGATTCAGTCGATCGAAGGAGCCCGCTGTCTGGTTTCGGTTGGTGATTCCACCACCACCGACCACATCAGTCCGGCTGGAGCGATCAAGCCGGATTCTCCAGCCGGTCACTATCTGCAGGAAAACGGAGTCGGGATTGCCGACTTCAACAGCTACGGCAGCCGCCGCGGCAACGATCGCGTGATGACTCGCGGGACGTTCGCCAACATTCGCCTGCGAAATCTGCTGGCTCCCGGTACCGAAGGCGGAGAAACCATTTTCCTGCCAACTGGCGAAGCGACCTCGATCTACGAGGCAGCCATGAAATATCGCGAAACACAGACGCCGCTGGTCGCACTGGCCGGAGCTGAGTACGGCACGGGTTCGTCTCGGGACTGGGCTGCCAAGGGAACCTACCTGCTGGGAATTCGAGCCGTCATCGCGACATCGTTCGAACGAATCCATCGATCGAATCTGGTCGGGATGGGGGTATTGCCGCTTCAGTTCCGTGATGGTGAAAGCCGCGAAGCGCTCGACCTGGACGGCACGGAAGAATTCGACATTGCACTGACCGACGAGCTGAAACCTCAACAGGCGGTCGAAGTCACTGCTCGCAAATACGACGGTTCGCTGGTCAACTTCGTGACGACGTGCCGGATCGACACACCGGTCGAAGTCGAGTACTACCGCAATGGCGGTATCCTGCACACCGTCCTTCGCCAGCTTGCGAAGTCGTAAGCTGGAGTGACGGAAAACATTGAGGCTGCAGGGTAACTCGTGCTCTGTGGCCTCGTTTTATTGGCAGAACAACAGCGGAAACTAAGCGATGAAAGCTCTGCAGTTTGAAGAACCGAAGAAGATCATTCGAATCGAGATCGATGATCCAGGCCAGCCGGGACCGGGGCAGGCCCTGGTTCGTACACATCGAATGGGAATTTGCGGAACGGACCTGGGTGGGTTTCTGGGAAAGATGCCTTTCTTCAAATATCCGCGCGTGCCCGGTCACGAACTCGGTGTCGAAGTCGTCGCCGTTGGTGATGGCGTTTCCAACGTGCAGGTTGGTAACCACTGCAGCGTCGAGCCTTATATGAACTGCGGTGAGTGCTATGCCTGTCGCAAAGGCAATGGTAACTGCTGCGAAAACCTCAACGTCATCGGTGTCATGGTGGATGGTGGCCTTTGTGAGCGGTTCATAATCCGAGCCGACAAGTTGCACCCGTCGAAAAAGTTGACGATGGAGCAACTGGCGCTGGTCGAAACGCTGGCTATTGGCTGTCATGCGACCGATCGTGGCGGCGCGAAAGAGGGCGATCACGTTTTGATCATCGGAGCCGGTCCGATTGGACTGGCGACGCTGGAGTTCACGCGTCTGACCGGTGCCACCGTAACCGTCATGGACATGGTCGAGTCGCGACTGAAATTCTGTCGGGAGAATTACGGCATTCAGCATACGGTGCTGTTTCAAGGCGACGGATCTGAAATCGATCCGATGAAAGAAATTACCGGCGGCGATATGTACGCCGTCGTGACTGACGCAACCGGGCATAATGGTTCGATGAGCAACGCGCTTAACTACTGTGCTCACACCGGCGTTCTGGTTTACGTGGGCATCTCGACTGCGGAAGTCAGTTTTCCTCATCCGTGGCTGCATCGTCGAGAACTCGACATACGCGGCTCGCGGAATGCGTTGCCATCCGATTTTCCACGCATCATCCGCCTGATCGAAGACGGCACAATCAATACGGATCCGTGGGTCACTCACCGTTGTGGCTTCGATGAAGTGATCGAGAATTTCGAGTCGTACACGCGGCCTGAAACCGGCGTGATCAAAGCTGTCATTGAAGTTGCCAACTGATCTGCACAGCGTCTCCTTCGTCTCCTTCAGGAAATCGAACCAACGTGGACACGACTGAAATTGTCCCCGCCGAGACACTGCGTATTCAGGCTGAGTCTCGCCGTGAGCCGGGGGCCAACTGGAAACGCTGGGGTTCGTACCTTTCAGAACGTCAGTGGGGGACCGTTCGGGAAGACTATTCGTCAAACGGTCGGCCGTGGAATTATTTTCCATTTGACGATGCGCACTGGCGCGCGTACCGCTGGGGCGAAGATGGGCTGTTGGGAATTACCGACCGGCAGTGTCGACTCTGTTTTTCGCTCGCCATGTGGAACGGCAAAGATCCGATTCTCAAAGAGCGGTTGTTCGGTCTTGCGGGGCCGGAAGGAAATCACGGAGAGGATGTCAAAGAGTGCTATTACTACCTCGACGCCACTCCGACGCACTCCTACATGAAGGGTCTGTACAAGTATCCGCAGGCTGAGTTTCCGTACGAGCAGCTTCGCTCGGTCAATGGGGAACGCAGCCGCAGTGACCTTGAGTACGAACTGACGGATACCGGTATCTTCGATGAAGATCGCTATTTTGATGTCTTTGTCGAGTACGCCAAAGCAGCTCCGGAAGACATACTCATCAAGGTCACCATCGCCAATCGTGGACCTGAGACGGCATCGCTTGATCTGTTGCCAACGCTCTGGTTCCGCAACACCTGGTCGTGGGGTGACACTCACGAGTCGAATATTCCGCGACCGCGAATCAGCAAAGCCAGCGACGGCACGCTGCTCGCTGACCATACGACACTGGGGCAATACCGATTCGCGGTCGATGTCGATCCCGTTGGACAAACGCCAGACTTGCTCTTCACAGAAAACGAGACGAACAGGTTGCGTCTCGAAGACCCCGACAGTCACAAGCCATCGTGCAAAGACGCATTCAACCTTTACGTGGTTGATGGTCTGCGCGGAGCCGTCAACGTCAAGCCGGCCGGAACGAAAGCCGCTGCGCACTACAGGTTACAGATTGAGGCGGAAAGTGAAGTCACTTTGAAGTTTCGCCTGTATGGCGACCAGGCCGCTCCGACAACATTGTTTGGTGAGTCCTTTGAAAATACTTTTGCAGCCCGTTGTGCCGAAGCAGACAGCTTCTACGAAGAGAACTCCGCCGCCGGTTTGAGTGAAGATGAAAAGCGAGTTCTCAGGCAAGCCAGTGCCGGACTACTGTGGACCAAGCAGTTTTACTGCTACTCGGTTTCCGAATGGATGAAGGGCTCGGATCACGCCCGCAATGAACCGACTGCCCGCAGAAATTTACGAAACCACGACTGGCCACATCTTTACAATCGGGACATCATTTCGATGCCCGACAAGTGGGAGTATCCGTGGTACGCCGCGTGGGACTCGGCGTTTCACATGATTCCGTTCGCGAATCTCGATCCGCATTTTGCCAAAGACCAGGCAGTGCTGTTTCTTCGAGAATGGTACATGCACCCTAACGGGCAAATGCCGGCGTACGAATGGAATTTCAGCGACGTCAATCCGCCGGTTCATGCCTGGGCCTGCTGGCGTGTTTATACGATGACCGCGCCGCCAGAGCAGCGGGACCGCCTGTTCCTGTCGCGTGTCTTCCAGAAGTTGCTGCTCAACTTTACCTGGTGGGTCAACCGGAAAGACGTCCGCGGCAAGCACGTCTTTACCGGCGGGTTTCTCGGACTGGATAACATCGGGATTTTTGACCGATCCCGGCCCTTGCCGACGGGCGGGCATCTTGAACAGGCCGATGGCACGGCGTGGATGGCTTACTACTGTGCCAGCATGCTGTCGATTGCGTTCGAGCTGGCGGTTCACAATGCCGCCTACGGAGATATCGCGTCGAAGTTTTTCGAACATTACGTCGCGATCGCGGAAGCGATGAATTCACTGGATGGGACTGGACTGTGGGACGAAACCGACGGGTTCTACTACGACCATCTGCATGTTGATGGGAAAAGCATTCCGCTCAGGATTCGTTCGATGGTCGGAATCATTCCGTTGTTCACCGTCGATGTGCTTGAAGAATCAGCCATTGACAAAGTGTCTGGCTTCCGGAAACGGATGGACTGGTTTCTGAAATATCGCAAAGACGTTGTGGATCAGATGACATGCATGGAACGGAATGTCGATGACGGCAGTTCGAACGGCGCGGCGGGAACGATGCGGTTGCTTGCAATTCCGACACGGGAACGGCTCGAACGAGTCCTGCGTTACCTGTTGGATGAGGAAGAGTTTCTTTCGCCGTTCGGGATTCGCTCGCTTTCCAAATATCACGAGAAGAATCCGTTCGTCTTTCACACGAATGGCGAGGAACTTCGCGTTCAATATATTCCTGGAGAGTCAGACAGTCCGATGTTTGGCGGTAATTCCAATTGGCGAGGGCCGATCTGGTTTCCGCTCAACTACCTGCTGCTGGAAGCACTGGAGCGGTACCACCGTTTCTACGGAGACGATTTGCGTGTCGAGTGTCCCACCGGCTCAGGCGATTACATGAATCTCCAGCAGGTTGCTGACGAGATTCGGCGTCGACTCGCCAAGCTCTTTTTAAAGGACGAATCCGGGACTCGTCCCAGTTATGCTCGCGGCGAGCGTCTGGTGAACGATCCTCATTGGCGCGACCTGATTCTGTTTTACGAGTACTTTCACGCCGACACCGGGCGAGGTCTCGGGGCCAGTCATCAGACTGGCTGGACGGCACTGATCGCGCCAATTCTGGAGACGCTGGCTCACCGTCGTGGTGACGACAATTTACAGTGACGCTGACAATGCTCGCTTTTATAAGCTCGCGAACGATCGGCGTGGAGACGCATTCACTCGGACAAACGCCTACGGCGATTCCGGAAGCGGGTACGGATCGGCAAACGAGCCGAATGCTCCGAGTCCGCCGTCGACTTCGAGATCGGTAGCCGTAACAAACGATGCCGCCTGGCTGCTGAGCCACAGTACAGCCGCGGCGACTTCTTCCGGTCGCCCGATTCGTCCTAACGGGTGTCGATTGGCGAGTTCCTTTTCACCGCCCTGTGCTTCGAGGCTGGCTCGAACCAGCGGTGTGTCGATGGCGCCCGGAGAAACAGAGACGACTCGGATTCCTTCGCGAGCATATTCCACGCCCCACTGCCTCGCCTGATGCAGATTTGCGGCTTTGATGGGCCCATACGCCGGCACTCCTCTTGCCGTTCGGTGTGCCTGCCCGCTGGACATGTTGACGATGACCCCGCTTTGTTGTTTTTTCATCACTCGCACCGCGTGTTTGGCCAGGAACATGTAACCAGACAGGTTGATTCCCAGCATGCGTTGCCAGGCTTCTGACGGCAGCTCGTCGAGTGGGACATACGACGCTGGCGGTTGGATGGCGGCATTGTTGACGAGGATATCCAGTCCGCCGTGTTGTTCGACGGTGAATTCCACCGCGTTGCGACAGTCGTCCTCAACCGATGTGTCGCCTCTCACAAAGTCGATTCCGTCCTGCAGGCCGGATGCCGCCTGGTCGTCGACATCCAGGCACACCACGGTGGCGCCGGACTCAGCAAACAAGTCGCAGATCGCGCGACCGATGCCATTCGCACCGCCGCTCACAAGGACGACTCGGCCTGAGTTGTTATGGCTGACAGAACCAGCAGGGCGACGCGTAGACATGGGATCGAACTCGATTCACTGGGTGGGAGGAACATACGACGCCGATCGTTTTTCATTAACTGGCGAGCACGATCCGATGTTAATGCTGGTGCCGTGAGGCTGCAATTTTCTCGAAAGGGCCGGGGAAATCGACGATCACAAGCGGCATTTGGCCCCTGGATAAACGGTTGGTAGAAACGTAAATCTCTGGAAAATCGTTGCAGTTGTCTATAAAAACAGAATGAAAACAAGCGTTCTTAATAACTGGCGGCACATTGAAAAGTGCCTATTGTGCTCCTGCTGGACGTCGCTACAATTCTTCGCGATAGCAGCGGTACCGTTCGAACTCGTTGTTTCGAGCATCGCTGTACAAGTTTCTTGAGGAAGTGAAGTAATGGCTGAAGGCACGATCAAAAAGTTGACGGAAAAGGGTTTCGGATTCATCGACACCGGAGGGGGAAACGACATGTTCTTCCACATGTCTAACCTCGAAGACGTTCGATTCGAACAGTTGTACGAAGGACAGCAGGTTTCTTACACCGCTGGCCACGGACCAAAAGGACCACGAGCAGAAAATGTTCGTCCTGTCTAACTGCTGAAAACGTTGAAATTCTGAAAGCCGGCGAGCACTGCTCGTCGGCTTTCTTCATTGGTGCGTGTCACGTCCGCCGCTTTCCACCGCTCTTTACTTTTCAGATTGCAGAGCCCCTTCACCATGACGAAGCAGACCATCCGAGTTGCCATCAACGGAACAGGTTTCGCCGCCGACTACACCGCCAGGACTTACGGCATGATTCCTCACCGAAACGGTGTAGAGATCGAGCTGGCCGGTGTGGTGTCCGGGCGAAGAGAGAATGCGGAAGTGTTTGCGAAGTCTCACGGTGTTGCGGCGGCATTTTCATCACATGCAGAGATGCTCGAAGCAGTCAGCCCGACGATCGACAATATTTGCTGCGCGAACTTTGCTCACGCCCCATACACAATGGAAGCTGCCCGAGCGGGTGTGCCGGTGATCGTTCTCGAAAAGCCGCCTGTGGTCTGGCCGGGTTACACAGAAGGACGGCAGGCAGATGCCGCGACGAGAAAACGCGAGTCGATGGACTACCTCGCCGAAGTTTTTGACGTCGTACGTGCGGCTGGATCAAAACTGCTTTATGCCGAGGACTTTGTCTACTTTGATGGCATGAAGGGTATTGTCGAGCTGCTTACGGAAGCTCGAAAGGCGGGCAAGGGAAAGGTGCTCTATCAACGCGGCGTGTGTGCGCATCAGGGGTCGCATGCGCCGGCTTATGACACTCCCGAGAAATCCGGCGGCGGAGCACTGTTTAATAAAGCCTGCCACCCACTGGGACCAGCACTGTTTCTGAAGCAGGTTGAAGGGATCCTGACAAACGGAAAACCAATTCGCCCGGTGTCTGTTTCTGCTGCGGCAATGCAGGTGCTGAAACATCAGCCGGAATCAAGCGGAGAATTCTTTCGCGTTATGCAGAACGTCGATGACTTTGGCCGCCTGACAGTTATCTTTGAAGATCAAACTATTGCCGAAGTTGTCGGACACGATCTGAGCATCAGCGGGATCCGCAACGAGTTTTCGGTCATCACCGATTTTGCGCAATACGATTTGCGAGTGAATCCCAACAACGAAAACGAACTCTTTCTGCCAAATGCCGAATACGCCGGGAACCTGCTGGTTCGTGAGAAGCTGCCGACCGCACAGGGGACGAGTTTTCCCAGGCCCAACCAGTTTTACTCGCACGGTTACGTCGGTGAGATGAACGACGCCGTTTCATGCGCTTTAAATGTGGACCAGTTTCCGCAGTCAGGGGCGTTGCTGGCCTGGGACACGATGGCGATTCTGATGGCCGGTTATGAAAGTTCAGACAAGTCGGGAGCAGCGGTCGACATTACGGAGTACACAACATCGGGTCGGCAGTTTGGTGAGCACGAGATCCCAAATCCCGCGTTGTTCGGGAGTGTTTTTCAGCGAGTTTGAGCCAGCTTGAACCCTCGCACGGAAGTTGCCAGATCACGATGTCGCGTTTACGTCCGATTCGACCGTCAACGACTCGCGAACAAACAGGGCAGGGGGGCATAAAGTCAGAGTAAGCACAACTCCCAGCCCGAAGAGAGAATACATCGTTGTAAAGACCCATGGACGGCAGTCAAGAAACAGAACGTCGTGAACAACGTTCGCGATGAAGTCGCCTCCGTACGAGGCTCCGCCGGATCTGCTGCGCAGATACTTTTCCAGCGTCGTCAGCGGGCACGTGATTCCAAGCCAGCTTTCACCGACGACGATCAGGATGGCCATCAGATGGATGAGCCGGAATTTCGTATTGCGAACCCACTTCCATCCGCAAAGTGCGCCAGTCATTACCGAGACCTGTCCCAGCAGAATGAACAGCACATACCCCATGTGCAGAACGACGGTCAAATCGGCGGCTATCCGAAAGATGATTTCCATACGCGACTGATGCGCCGCGCCCGATGGATATTCCCGTGAATGTCCGCAACCCAGCCCTTCTGGCGAGTGGCCATTTTGAGACGAGGACGGCAGTCGTCCTCGGTCACTTGCTGGCTTGTTGTATCAGGGCAGAAAGACGTCCAGCACCGTGTTGTCGGTTGAGAGGTTGATGGTCGAGGCGTCACGACCAGCCGGAAGCAGCAGGGTCTGTCCCAGCTTCAGGTACTCCACTTCCGAGCCAGCGATGACGGTCGCTTCTCCGGCGAGACCCATCAGAATGTGAAATCGATGGTCGTCCGGTATCGGAACCTGTCCGGGGCCGGAGTATCTGCGGATCGTGAAATACTCGCACGTTACCAGTTCCTGACCACCATCGACCGGACGCGGCTCCTGGCAATCGACTGGCCCCAGTTCAAAGTCGGAGCAGTTGATTGCCTGTTCGATGTGAAGCTCCCGCGGCTGACCATCGGCGCCGACGCGGCCCCAGTCGTAAAGTCGAAAAGTCATGTCGCTCGACTGCTGAACCTCGGCCAGCAGGATCCCTTCGGCGATGGCGTGGACTGTTCCAGCAGGAATAAAGACGCAGTCGCCAGCTGAAACCTCGAATGAGTGCAGGCAGTCTTCGAGAGTTCCAGCCTCGATCGCTGCTCGCATCGTGTTGGCGGTTACTCCCTGTTTCAGACCGGCGAACAGTCGGCTTTCGGGCATGGTGTCAATAATGACCCACGCTTCCGTCTTTCCGTTTTCGGTCGGATCGAAAGTTCTGGCTTTGGTGTCATCAGGATGGACCTGCACGGAAAGTCGATCATTCGCGTCCAGAAACTTGATCAGTAGCGGGAACTGATGACGACCGCTGTGTCGACCGAGAATCTCGTTGTTGTGATCCCGTAGCAGTTGCTGAAGCGTCAGACCGGCAAGCGGACCTGCGCTGACAACGCTTTGGTCAATGCCGTGGTCGGAGACTTCCCAGCTTTCGGCGTAATCAGTTTCCGGGCCAAGCGGTTTGCCAAGGGCGGTTCCCAGCCGAGTGCCTCCCCAGCGAATTCGTTTCAGTAGAGGCTCAAATCGAATCGGATTCATCTTCTAATTCCCAGTTAAGAATGCAGGTCTGGGATGCAGACTGGTATGACACTACATTCCGACGGATTGGAAATCAGCTGGGCCGGAGCCGCCAACAGTACGATTTTCGGCTCTATACACCGCAGCGTCGGTTCGAAGTGAACAGTCTGCCTGTGATTTGCCGATCGAAGCGACAGATACCGAACTATCGACCAGATCGGGAACGGGATTGCTCTGATTCTGGCGATGCTGAATAATCACTTAAAGTTTATGACGCAACTCCGACGGAGCGTTTTCAGAGTTGAGTTAACGCTCCGGTTTTGTCCCGGTAGTTATGGAAGGAGCCAGCAGGATGCCAGTTTTTAACGACAATTCGCTGTCAATCGGTCGCACCCCTCTTGTCAGACTGAATCATGTGACCAAGGGGCTGAAGGCGACGGTGCTGGCCAAGATCGAAGGTCGCAACCCTGCGTACAGCGTCAAGTGTCGCATCGGTGCTTCCATGATCTGGGATGCTGAGCAGTCCGGCGCTCTCAAGCCCGGCATGGAAGTTGTCGAACCGACGAGTGGAAATACCGGCATCGCACTGGCCTACGTTTGTGCGGCACGGGGCTACAAACTGACGCTAACCATGCCCGACACCATGTCGCTTGAACGTCGCATGATGCTGAAGACGTTCGGAGCCAGTCTGGTTCTCACGCCCGGCGCTGAGGGCATGAAGGGGGCGATTTCCCGAGCCGAAGAGATGGCGGCCGATCCCAACTTCTTCATGCCGCAGCAGTTCAAGAATCCGGCTAACCCGGCCATTCATATGAAGACGACCGGTCCGGAGATCTTCGAAGACACCGACGGCAAGGTGGACTACTTCGTATCTGGAGTCGGCACTGGGGGAACGATTACTGGCGTATCCCGCTATCTGAAAAATGAGAAAGGGCTGGCTGTCAGGTCGATCGCGGTGGAACCGTCGGAAAGCCCGGTGCTCTCGGGGGGGAGTCCAGGGCCCCACAAAATTCAGGGGATCGGAGCTGGTTTCATTCCGGACATTCTCGACATGTCGCTGGTTGATGAAGTTGTGCAGATTTCCAGCGAAGAAGCGTTTGCGATGGCTCCTCGTCTGGCGAAAGAAGAAGGCATCATCGCAGGTATCAGCTGTGGAGCCGCCGTTGCCGCCGCTCTGAAAATTGCCGCACGGCCAGAAGCCGCCGGTAAAACGATCGTCGTGATCCTGCCGGACTCCGGCGAAAGATATCTCTCAACGTCGTTGTTCGATTACGCGAAAGATTGACGATCAGTCCCGTACGGCATTCCCGAGTGTGAGGGAGTTCGCGACTCGTCCAGGTTGTGAGTTTTTTCCATAGACGGAGATGAGCACTGCGCAGTTCCGGCAGTCGTGAGTCAAAATCCGCTCGGGCCCGTGGAGTTGCGAGTTGGTTGTTCCAGCCAGTCAGCGGTGCCGATCGGAAAACGTCCGGGCATCAGGTTTTGCAGGAATGGCTCACTGGTGTTGCGGTCCGTCGGCAGGCTCTCAATAATGGGTTTGTCCGACTTGGGGACAAGTGGCTGCCTCGCTTGGCGGCCAGAGAACATGAATTCCAGTGGGAGTGACGATCGCTCCCCTAATTTCGCAGACTTCAGAGGAAGAATTGACATGTCGACAGACACGACCGCCACGCAGGCAGAAGCCCCGGCCGCTCAAGGTGGCTGCTGCGGATCGAACCCGTCAGGCTGCTCGTCACACGGAGCCGCCGCCGCCGCTCCTGCTCCACCGCAGCCACTTCAGCAGATCGAAATGCCGTCGCAGTACGTCACCGATCCCGCTGCTGCCGCTGCACCGGTTCGGCTGACCGAAAAAGCATCAACCGAAATCAAACGGTTCATTTCAGAAAAGAACGTTCCGGACGGAGCTGTTCTGCGGATCGTTGTCAAAGCCGGCGGTTGCAGCGGGTTCGAACACACGCTGGGATTTGACACCCGAGTTGACGAAGCCAGCGATCTGGTTTCCGAGCAGTACGGCATCTCGGTCGTCATGGACGGCAAGTTTGCTCCGTTCATGCAGGGAACCGTGGTCGACTACCTCGACGGCATTGATAAACGCGGCTTTAAGTTCGATAACCCGAATGCCACCGGCAGCTGCGGCTGCGGCAGCAGTTTCTCGGTCTGACTTTCTGACTTCAAGAAACAATCGCGAAGATCGCCGACGAACCCGTCGTCGTCGTGATCAGCAAACATGGCCTCTGTTGGATTCAATCCGACAGAGGCTTTTTCAATGGCCCAGTGCAA
>JABMPE010000752.1 GCA_013203845.1 Rhodopirellula sp.
GACGACACGCTCGAATCTGACTTTGACGACATCGAATTCGAACTGTACGCCGTGGAAAAGCAAGCGCCGGGATCACTCGACCCCAATCGCGTCGAAGTGTCGCTCCTGGCACCGTTGCAGGAGAGCCGGCTGCTGACATTCGACGGCGAGCAACTGCTGTTCAAGCAGTTGAACTTCCTGCGCTTCCGGGCCAGCGCGATTCAGGCAGGACTGCATCCGAAGCGTCCATCGGCAAGAAAGTTGAAAGAGATTGACCGACTCCTCAGCGAGGTGGAGAAAGTTCGTGAGGAACTGGCAAGGGCCAACCTGCGACTGGTTGTTTCCGTTGCCGGAAAGTTGTCGATCTCGCGGGATGAGTTCGACGAGTTCGTCGCAGAGGGAAACGGGATTCTGCTCTACGCGATCGACAAGTTTGACTACTCACGCGGCTACCGCTTCAGCACGTATCTGACACATGCCGTCCAGCGTCACCTCTATCGCGTGATCGATCGCCGCCGCAAACGAGCCCGGCGCGAGCATGCCTATCAGACGGAGATGATGGCTCAGGAGCCGATGATCGAAACTGATCCGTCTGAGTCGATTGAAGACGAACTCAAATTCGCTGCCGCTGCCGTGATCTCGAAAATCGATGACACGCTCGACGAGCGTGAGCGGGTTATCGTCCGTGGCCGGTTCGGACTCGACGACTCGGGCAAGAGTCTGACATTTCGCGAACTTGGAGAACAACTCGGGCTCAGCAAGGAGCGGGTCCGCCAGTTGCTCCAGCGAAGTCTCGAAAAACTCGGCGAAGTCGCGAAACCTTTCGAATCCATCTTTGCTTCGCACTGATCGTGTCTATGAACCCCTTGTAAGCCTGCAAGCGTGAAACAGAGCGTCGACCATGAAATGCCTGCCTGGCATTGGTCGCGACAACGCGGAGTGGCAAACCATTTGGGGGTAATCTGATGACCAGGAGAAGTATTGCGAAGGCGGCCTATGTCGCCGGGGCGGGAGTTTCGTTTCTGCTCTCAGTCTATCTGTGGTTCAACGGCAGCAAGGAACAGGGCCTGTATGTAGGGCTCTGGGTTCCGTCGATCCTATCGTTTGGAACTTTGATTCTGGGGGGGCACCATGACTGAAACAGCTCTCTTTGTGATTGGTTTCGGGATCTTCGGCACATGCTTACTGGCGACCGTCGGGATGGCCATCGGAACTTCACAACCGCAGGACAGCGAAGTCAGTCGAAGCGGTCCTGATCATCCTGAGTAGCCAGATCCTGGGTCGCCCAATGGTCTTTCCAATGCCTGCGTCCGCTACACGACGGGCACTCGGCCAGATGCCTAACGATCTTCTGCTATCGAGCACCGCATTCTCCCGCGACAGCTCGAATCGTCCGGCTATCATTTCCTTCAGCCCGATCTGGCACACGCTCTTGAGACAGAGATAATGCCAGATGACAATCCCTGCTGTGTATTCAACCTGCTGAAGGGAAGTGTGCGAGGAGTCGGCATGAACAGCAATCTGAAACCACTTCCGTGGATGCGAACCGTTCTACTCGCCGCCGGCGTTTACAACCTGGTGTGGGGAGTATTCTCCGTCCTGGCACCGCAAACATCGCTGAACCTGCTAGGACTGACTTCCGAAGCTCCGGTCGCCCAGCTCTGGCAGTGCATTGGCATGATCGTCGGCGTCTATGGCATCGGCTATCTGATCGCTGCCCGCGACGCTTACCGCCACTGGCCGATCACGCTTGTCGGATTGCTCGGCAAAGTATTCGGTCCCATCGGATTTGTCTTCTCCATGATCGCTGGAACCCTGCCGGCCAGTGTCGGCTGGACGATCATCACCAACGACCTCATCTGGTGGTTCCCTTTCGCGGCGATTCTATGGGGCGCAATTCGCTATCATCAGAGCGTGAACACAGCGTATGGCATGCCCGAGACTGATGATCCGGTTCGCGAACTCCGCACGAACGACGGCGAGACGCTCGATGACCTGGCGATCCAGCGACCGCAACTTGTGCTCTTCCTGCGACACGCCGGATGCACATTCTGCCGGGAAGCGCTCGCGGACCTCTCACAGCAGCGGTCGGCAATCGAAGCGTCCGGCTGTGGAATCGTGCTCGTGCACATGGGCGACAACGATCGCGACACGCAGTTTTTTGAGAAGTACAGCCTGGGTGACATTGCGCGAATCGCCGACCCGACCTGCAGACTCTACCGACAGTTCGGGCTCGACCTGGGATCCTTCACGGAACTGCTCGGCCCGCGAGTCTGGCTGCGAGGTTTGATCGCCGCTGTCCTGAATGGTCACGGCGTCGGGCGTCTGCAGGGCAACGGTTTCCAGATGCCAGGAACCTACATCTACGAGTGCGGTCGCATTCTCGGAGGAATCCAGCATGAGCAGACATCTGACCGCCCCAACTACGCCGAACTCGCAGAACAATTCGGACCGTCTCGCGTCGCTGCAGCAGGCGTCTGACCGCCGGAACGGTTCAATTGCTTAAAGCCACACGTATCTTCAGATCGCGTTGACAATCCTATGGCTGCTGATCCTGGAATCTCCATCCACTCGACCAGCGACGTAAACGTGTCGTCTCACTTTGCGAACGATCAGAACAACGCCAGCGATTGATTCGCGTCCTTGAGCCGCTTCGACCAGCAATTCGCTCGAATCGGTCCGGAATACGCCGCGGTACTCAGCGAGTCACTCCCATTCGCAGAACAACTCCCGGATCGAAGGTGACCTCTTCAGCACCGCGTTCGTACTGAAGCTTACGCCCGAATCCCGCTCCAATTTCGCAGAAGGCGCGGCCAAACTGTTCGTTCGTGACATCGACCCCAACGGCCGTCTGAAACTCCGTGAGAGATAATTCGTCCGCCGTTCCATCAGCACGGCGCACATCGAATGTCCCGCCATTGATTGAACCAGCGGCATATAGCCAGGTCTCTGAAGTTTCAGTGTTGGTCAGACGCCGCGAGACTCTGGGGCGAGGCAGAATCAGCGAAACGTTCCAATCGTCGTTTGGAGTCCATTCAAGCCCCGCTGCGGGAACGACTCCGATGTCGCTGCGTCCCAGCCAGGCCGCTCCAGCCGTCAGCCTGAGTTCATCAGGAATCCAGTCCCAGGCGACCGCTCCCATCGCGAAGACTCGGACAGTCCGACCGAATTCCGCGTCGTCACCGCTCACTGACGGGTTCACAGCAAGAGTCAGGGCCATTCGATCGTTCAACTGCTCCAGCCACATTGCATTGATGCCTGCCGAAAACAA
>JABMPE010000753.1 GCA_013203845.1 Rhodopirellula sp.
GCCAGCGGGTTACCGGCCTGCATCGTGATGGGAGTGTGATTGCTGGCCCGGCAGTCGACCGAGCGGATCACCGAAATTCGATCGGCGATAGAAGCCTGCAGCGGAAGATGCTCGGTGAACTGAATTCCGGGAACCGCCGTATTGATCGTCGCGAACGGACTGCGGATCTCCTGAGGGGCACCCGGTTTTGGATCCCACATGTCAATTTGACTTGGGCCACCAGACAGCCAGAACAGGATAACTGACTTCCTGGGTTTCTCAGCCACCCCGGCATCCGCCGCCTTCAACAGCCCTGGCAACGAGAGTCCGCCCATGCCTGCCAGGCCGGTCTGCAGAAACCAGCGTCGCGAACCCACTCGAATCAGGTCGTTGCCCGCCGGGGCAAACATATTCTGCAGCGAACTTGCCGTGTGCTGACTGGCATGACCGCTGAAATTAGTGCGATGTTTCATGGCTGACTTCCGAAAGGTTCCGTTGTACTGAGTACCGCTTCTCCCCACACACGTTTATCGACAGCCAACATACCGCTCGATGCGGAATTTGAATACGGCTGGTTGTGAAGTTGTCCAGGAAGCGATGCCAGAAGTCGTGTTACTCGCGGTCGCGACCTGGTTCCTGATAAAACCAGGTTCCTGAACGCTTCCACAAAAGCTCTGGCTTCGAAGTCATCCGCCCAGCCACTCGAACCCTCACTGTTTCTTTTCGAAAACCCTCATCAGGAACCAGGTTGACCGGCCATGCCACTGAAGTGTTCCAGCGTCTGGATGTTGTTGTGTTTCCCGTTCGCGGTCTCTGCTGCGGACTGGCCTCAGGCCGCGGGTCCCGATGGGAACTTCGTTGTCGACGGCCAGGCCGTTGACCGTTTCAGCGTGGCAACGAATCAGAACGTCGTCTGGCGATCGCCTCTGCCCAGTACCGGACAGGGGACGCCGATCGTCTCGAATAGTCGAGTCTTCGTGACCAGCCACGAGCCGATTACGCGCGACACGGAAACGGGTTCGATGATTCTCGGGATGTGCTTTGATGCGGCGACCGGCAAAGAGTTGTGGCGGCGGGAGATTCCTGGCACACGCGAAACTGATCTTTCCAGCCTGTTCAGCGACAACACAGCAGCTTCGCCCGTGGCCGATGGCGAGCGTGTCTTGTTTTCGAATGTCGGCGGCGCGTTGAAGTGCTTTAACTTTGACGGCGTCGAGCAGTGGCAGTACCAGTGGGGACCGTTTGGTCGCCACCACGCCCGTCAGCACGAGCCAATTCTTTACAACAGTCACGCCATTCTGGTGCAGGTGCCTCGCGAAGATCTGCAGCGTGAAGTGACGACAAAAGCCGGAGCCGCACCGCTCGGACGCGGTGAGGAATACTGGACTCGGTTGCAGGCCTTTGATCTGAAAACCGGGAAGCGGGACTGGATTGCGGAAGTCGGCACGTCCTGTCACTCGACCTCACTGATCGGCAGGCGAGCCGACGGCACAATGGCAATCCTGACCGGACGAGGCGGCGGGCACCAGCCGCCGGAAGAACCGTATGGCCTGTCGCTGATCAATGCCGACGATGGAAAGACGATCTGGGATTTGCCAATTCAGAGTTACGCCGCCCATCAGAGTGCCAGTTGGAACCAGGACGTCGCCTGCCTGTTCGCCGGCAAGGAACACCTTACCGTCGATATTCAATCCGGAAAAATTCAAAATCAAGTTTCGGTCGTTGAAGGTGTCACAATCCGCCGCCACACAGCAGATGGCTACAAAACAGAAATGCAGCAGACGCTGAAGAAAGCCCGGAGCCCACTCACCAAACAAGGCAATTGCCTGATCGGAAACTATCACTACTTCCGTGCGCACGATGAGATTCTGATCGGTCGCGTCAATATCCAGAGTGGCTCGGTCGAGTACCTGCAGATCCCGGTTCAGGTCATTCGTCGCAAGGACGTCGACGACGAAGTTCGCTGGACGCAGCCTCTCAAAAACGACATGAAAAATGCCGACGGCTTTGTCGCCACGCAGGACAAACGCAACGGCGGCAGCGGCTGGGGCCACGTGTCGGCTGCCAGCCCGATCGTCGTGGGAGAGCACCTCTACATTCCCACAATGATCGGTATGGTCTACGTGCTGAAATGGAACGCGGAAACCCTCGACGAAAACGCCCTGGTCTCGATCAGCGATCTCGGCCCTGCCGGAGAAACCTGGTCCCTGTCGAGCCTGTCGTTCTCAGACGGAAAGCTTTACGCGAGAACCCTCAAAGAACTGATCTGCCTCGGCACTGCAAAGTGACCTTCAGCACTTCGACATACCAAAACGAAGCCACCCGCGGAATTTCGACAGAAGTCCCGGACGGTAGGCCGCGTGCAACGCGGCAACTGGAGTTCTCGTGACGGTCGTGTTCTTCTCCCGGATGATCCGTGCCGTCCGTTACTGCCGCATCGCATGCGGCCTACCTGGCTGAAGATATCACCTTCGGGCAGGCCTTGTACGCAGCATGTAAAACAGCTGACCTCGGTGGTGCGTGATCACGCGTGCAATGGCTGTGCCGAAACACTTTTCCTGTGGCGATGGTCATTGAGAGAAGTAGTACAAACCGCAGATTGCGACAATCAACAGCTTTTTCAGGAAGTAACTTCGATGCCAAGTGTCGCCATCTCCCTTAATCCGAACCAGTATCTCGAAGCAAATGAATTCGAACACCCAACTGCCGACCAGAGACCCAGACACCCAGACAAGGAGAACGTTGGTTGTGACAAATGTGGGCATTCGCCACCAAAACAACAGGCACCCAATGCCAGAAAGGACGAGGATAAGTTTGGACGCAAGCAGGGCCACCAACCAACGTTTTCCGGAAGCCCGTTGTTCCGGCGAAGCCGGTGGCAGATCACAAGCGGAACTCGTAGGCTCAGAAAACAAGACGATGGTCTCTCCAACTATGGCGAGAAAGAAATCCGGCTGACTTGTAATTATATGGATGCTGCCTGATCCGGATCAGGCTCGACGCGGCCTGAATCGAAACGAGCTGGCCGTACTCCTGTCAGTTTTGCCTTCTGGCCATCAACCCGTCGTCAATCAGTAAAGTAGGGTGGGCTCTGCCCACCACTTGTGCAAGCGGTGGACGGCGTTCCTGCGATTGATGGCAAGGTGGGCGAAGCCCACCCTACCGCTGGCTGGCTCGACGGGATCGGTTTGTGGACGGTTCGGTGAGTATTCCCTCGACGATGATCCTGCCTCCGGGAGTCACAACGACGATGAACCTGAGTGGACTGGCGCTGGCCGGACTCGCTCAGGTGACTTCAGAATCGAAACACAATTCGTGACGGGAAACCCGTCGGTCACCGCTCCCAAAGACACACGTTAAGTTGTTGGAGTCAGCCGCAACTTCCGGGAATCTGCGATCTGAAGACGTGGCCGCAAGCGTCGTCTATCATCTGCTGATCACTGCTTTACCCCGATCACTGATCGCACCGTTCTGCCGTCTCCCGTTCAACTTTTCAGCCGCGAAACGAAAGCTCATGACTTCGCCATCCGATACGCCCTCCGTTGAGACTGCTTCCAATTCTGTGACGGTAAACGTCGACCTGGCCGAACGCAGTTACGACATCGTCATTTGCAGCGGCCAGTTGTCAGCTGCCGGAACTTTTGTTGCGGAGTGGCTTGATCAACGACTCGGAGCCAGTTCGGGGCAGCAGTCGGCACTGGTTGTCACGGACCGGAATGTCGCCGGTCATGCAAACGTCGTTCGAGACAGCCTCGCGGCGGCTGGATTTCGAGTGGAGCTGGTGGAACTCGAACCCGGTGAGAAAACCAAATCGCTGTCGGTGATTTCCAGGCTTTACGAGCGGATGGTGGCGATGAAAGCTGATCGCCGTACGGTGGTCGTCGCAGTGGGTGGGGGAGTGATTGGTGACGCGTCGGGTTTTCTCGCGGCAACGTACAACCGCGGTGTCCCGTTCGTGCAGGTTCCAACGACGTTGCTTGCCGATGTCGACAGTTCTGTCGGTGGGAAAGTCGGAGTCAACCTGGCCGCCGCCAAAAACCTGATCGGCTCGTTTTATCAGCCGCTGGGCGTGTTCATCGACACGGCAGTCCTGTCGACGCTGCCGGACCGCGACTACCGCAGCGGGCTGGCTGAAGTCGTCAAGTACGGCGTGATTCTTGACGCGGAGTTCTTCCAGTTCCTCGAACAGAACGTCGATGGGATCAATGCCCGGGAGCCAGCGATTCTAAGGCACGTCATTGCTCGAAGCTGCCAGCTGAAGGCGGACGTCGTCAAAGAGGACGAATTCGAACGAACCGGCCTCCGAGCCGTACTGAATTACGGCCACACGTACGCTCACGCCTTCGAAGCACTGGCTGGCTACGGCCAGCTGATGCACGGCGAAGCCGTCTCGATTGGAATGCTCTACGCCAGTCGGCTGGCCGAGAAGCGCGGACTGATCAGTGCGGAAGTTACGTCTCGACAGCGGAGGCTTCTGGAGCAGATCGGGGCTCTCACAACGCTGCCCAACCCCGCGGCGTTCTCAACCGACGACATCCTGTCAAAGATGCGACTCGACAAGAAGACCGTTGGTGGCCAGCTTCGATTCATCCTCCCGACAAAGCTGGGGCACGTGACAACATTTACCGACGTGCCCGAGTCCGACGTCACCGCTGTTGTGGACGAATTCGCCGCCGAATAGGGAACTTTCCGGCACCAAGAGGCGACTCATGCCTGCAAAGACGGCAAACCAGGCTGTTAGCGTGGTCTGGCCGTCGAGGCGGACTTGTGTCACTGTCGTAAACCCAGTCCATCCTTGACCTGCTGCGCATAGTTTGCGCATAATCTGATCGATTCGCGAACATTCATGTGCTCACAGGAGTCTTTCATCTCGTCGGTCAGGCTGGGCACTGGTTCTGACTGACATGACGCTGCAACTTACTTATTTAAAAAACTTACTTATTTAAAAGACAGTTCAGGGCGCAAAATGGCATCCGCGTCGAATCCCGGTTCAGCTGACTCGATCTCTGGCATGATCGGAAGCAGCCCCGCTATGCGCGAGGTTTTTGAGCTTTCGCGACTGGTCGCCCCGGCTTCGACAACCGTGCTACTGACCGGCGAAACGGGTACTGGCAAAGAACTGGTCGCGCGGGCGGTCCATGAACTGAGCCCTCGCGCTTCCGGCCCGTTCATTCGAGTAAATTGTGGAGCCCTGAGCGAAAGCCTGCTGGAAAGCGAGCTGTTCGGGCACGTCAAAGGCGCCTTCACAAGTGCCAATGAGAATCGCACCGGGCGGTTTGAGGCGGCTCACGGTGGGACCATTTTTCTCGACGAGATCAACTCCGTCA
>JABMPE010000754.1 GCA_013203845.1 Rhodopirellula sp.
TCCATGTGGTTACCCCATCTTCCACGTCGTTCACGAAATGCCTCGAACCAAACAGGACAGCGACAGAAATTCTGATATTTTCAGAACGCACCGGCTACGCCACACAACACCTATCCGGACACGCTGCTAGTTGCGGACTGCTGGAGATCGCTTCTGACCGACAAGGCCTTTATCTGGTTGCTGAGCGCTGTCCCCGAACCAATAAGGCACTGGTGGCGACCGTTATAATGTCGATCCCTCGTTTTCCATCAGTTCAACTTGGGAACGAGGTGGCGTCGAAGTGCTTTGCGAAGAGCTTCCAAATTCACGAATCTGGAGTCCAGATTCGACTTGCGGGCTGTTCGGTGGTTTCACCGGATCGCGGTAGGCGGCGGGCTTTCAGGCGGACGTAGGGGGCGATGTAGCGGCCTCGGTGGCGGAAGTGGCCGGGTTGGGCGTGAGGGTCGCCTCGGTAGGGTTCACGCAGATCTTCCAGCACGAAGCCTGATCGGCACAGCTCGCCGACCAGCTGATCCCAGCGGTGCATGTACTCGACCGCGCCGGGCTCTCGATAAGAAACGTCTGTCGTCGCGGGCAGCGCGCCCTCGTGGTAATACTGGATGCCGATCACGTAGTTGTCGTGATGGTCGCGGCGGACGATCTGCAGGCTGGTCGGCTGTTTGTGCTGGCTGATGTAAATCGCGTTGTCTTTTGAGACGCGAGCGATCTCGCGATAGACGCGGCCGATGTCTGAGACGTAACACGTGCTGACCGGCTGGTGCACGATGTCGAAGTATGCCTCGCCGAATTCTGAGAGGTCGTCCATCGACGTTTCGACGCAGTTGACTTTCAGGTTGCGTCGAGCCGCCTCGCGCTGATCCAGAGCCAGCATCGACGGGCTGAGATCCACGACGGAAACGTTTGCCCCGGCGGCAGCGTAAAGAATCGATTGCCAGCCGCCTCCGCCAGCCAGACACAGCACGTTCAGACCGGTAACGCTCGACGGAAGCCAGCCGCGAGTTTCCAGTGTCTGCAGCGGATTCTTCAGTTCCTCATCGGTCGCAACGTTGGCGAACTGGCTGCCTGTTTCGGCCAGGCGATTCCATGCGGCTCGGTTCTGATTGACGTTGGTCATGAAGGAAGAGCCATTAGCAATTAATCGTTAGCAGTTAGCGATCACAACGGGTGGCTGGGCTCGTCGCTCGCATCTCGACCCCAGCCACCCGAATTCAAGGCGTATGTTCAGGCCGACTACGAATTCTGAACAATCGCGGCGGTGAAGGCGACGAGGTCCCCTTTGGCTCGGGATGCTTCGGCCCAGACTTCGGGTTTCCCGGCTTTGATGCAGAGTTCGGCAAACGAGAACGTAGGCTCGTCCAGGAATCGCAGGTGCTGGCTGGCGATTTCCATGGCCTGGTCGATCAATTCGCAACGGACCAGCAGGTCAACCATCACGTACGCGATCATCTGCTGATCGGGTTCGTCTGGTTCGGCGTCGAGTTTCTGCTGGAAGTACGCCAGGGCTTCGTCGACGTTGCGGCCCAGCAGCACATTCAAAAGATGCAGGTGCGATGGGTAGAAGTCTTCGAACGGTGCTTCACCAGGGTACTGAAACTGCGTGTCGAGGTGGCAGCCGTACTCGGCCAGCTGCACCGCGAGTTCAAGTTCCGGCATCCCCGGTTCCAGGAACCTGGCAAACCTCACGACCGAATTCAAATGCGAAACATCGACGTGATAGTTGCCTTCCTGAAACAGCCACTCGCGACCCATGATGAGTTCGCGGAGCGTGGGCTCTTTGGCTGACGGCGGAATCGGCATGCGGCGTTCGACTTCGGATTTGACCGTCATGACCAACTCGGCGTAGAGGTGGCGGACGATCATTGCTGCTGCCTTTTGCCGGTTCTTCGCATCGAGTCCCTGAAGTGCCTGGTCCATCGCAGTGATCGTGTTGCAGGTGCCGTTGGACTGAAGCAGAAACTGCAGGCCTCGGACCGGGTTCGCCCCTTCGTACAAAGCAATGTTGATCAGCTCCTGAGACTTCTCGTAATCGTCCGGCAACGTGGCCGCTTCCAGGGCTTCAGCAACCGGTTCGGGTTCCTGAATCGTGCGGAAGTAGACCCACGCTTCACCGAGCTGGTTGTTCTTCAGAAACAGCGAGCCAGCTTCGCGAGCGCAGTCGACGTAGTATTTTTCGAAGTCGGCACGCTGATCAGCCGGCACATCGTCCAGCGACGTCGGACGCAGCAGCGGCAGACCGAGTTCGTTCTTCTTCTTCATCAGCAGAGCGTCAAACACGCGGTGATAATTTTTCTCTTCCCGTAGAGTCTGGATCAACAGATCGATCGCCGCCTGGGGACCTGTGGACGACTTCAGTTCGGCGATTCGATCAAATGCAGTGGTCATGACGACTCCTGTTGGATATCTCTGGTCGGAATAGAATATCTGACGGTGAGAAGCTCAGCCGCAGTAATTTTGAGCGGCGAACCTGTGTAGCATCGGCGGGTCCGTGGAATCCGGCTAGTATGCAGCCGTTGGATCAAGATTGCAAAATAGGCGTCTGCCTGAAAAGCCTGACTACAGAGACACGGAGACACAGAGTCTGACAGTCTGAACTCTGCGTCTCCGTGCCTGACTGTGGTCAGCCATCCCCTGAATTTGTCAGGTCAGGCTTTCCACCGGAAGTCTTCTCATTACAGATAAAGCGGATCGTTCCCTTCGGAGTGCTCGTGGCGAAACGCGGTAAGAATAAACTGAAACAGCGGGTGGCGTTTCGTAAGAATCGCGGCAAACGATCGCGGACCGACAACGATCTGACGCGCGACGCGTCCGGAATTTCCGACGCCGACGATGCTGAAGGCGCTCGCGTCGAAGATCTTCCGTCGGCAGAGCGACTCTCGGGCAAGGGCGATTTGACTCGTTCCCGGACAGTGATCGTCCAGGACACCGATGAGGAATCGGGGGCACTGACCATCGAAGTCAACGAGACTAATTGTCAGAAAGGCCGAGTCCTCAGCGCGACCGGACTGAATTCGATCGTCCAGAACGAAGCTGGCGAGAAGTTCGAATGCACCGTTCGGCGAGTCGTTCGCACGATGTCACGAGACGCTCGCAACGCAGTGGTCGCGGGCGACATCGTACTGTTTCAGAAACTCGACGATCAGCACGGCGTGATCGAACGGGTCGATCCCCGCCACAGTGCGTTGTCGCGAGGCAGTAAGCGGTACGAACACGTGATCGTTTCGAACGTTGATCAGGTAGTGATTGTGATGTCGGCCGTGGATCCGGTACTCAAGCCGAGCCTGATCGACCGGTTCATCATCAGCGCCGCCAAAGGCGGCGCTGATGCACTGATCTGCATTAACAAAGCAGACCTTGTCGACCCGGTCGAACTGCAGCCGATCCTCGGTCTGTACGGGCAGCTGGGGTACCAGACAGTTCTCACCAGCGCCGAAACCGGAGCCGGCATGCCGCTGCTGCGATACCTGCTTAAAGACAGACAATCCGTCTTCGCCGGCCAGAGCGGCGTCGGAAAATCAACACTACTCAACGCGATCCAGCCGGGACTGGGCCACCGGACGGCGACGGTCAGCGAGTTCACTCAGAAAGGCCGACACACAACTCGTCGAGCGATTCTGGTCGCACTGGAATCCGGCGGCTGGGTCGTCGACACGCCTGGCATCCGGCAGCTTGGATTGTGGGACGTCATGCCGGAAGAAGTTGAAGGGTTCTTTGTCGAGTTCCGACCGTTCGTGGCGCTGTGCCGTTTCCCCGATTGCTCACACACGCACGAGTCCGGCTGCCGCGTCAAACAGGCTGTTTCTGACGCGTTGATCACTCGAACCCGCTATCACAGCTACCTGCGGATCATGTCCGGACAGGAAGAAGATGAGTGACGAAGATGAGCGGCACTGCAAAGCTGGAAGGCCTGTCGCAGGAAACCCGGTTCATCGACGGAGAAAAAGAACAGACGCTCGACGAAAAGAACTGGCAGCGATCCTATGTTGTCTTGCGAACAACAACCCGGTTTCCCGCCACTTCGATAACCTCGATCGGCGTGCCAGGGTCGATGAATTCACTGGCGCTGACGACATCCACCAGCCTGCCATTGATATGCGCCTTGCCGGATGGTCGTAGCGTCGAGAACGCTGTTCCGGTCTGACTGAGCAGGCTGGAGTCCTGATTAATCTGCAGCGTTTGCGAAGCATCGCCGGTGATATCGGGGTTGAGCAGCGGGCCGCCGTCGTCGACCGTGCCAGGCGCGATCAGGACGAAGCCTCGCAGTCCTGGGATTTTCGGCATGAAGTGACTCAGCACAGAGCCGACAATGACCACCGCCACGATCGAACTGCTGAGCGTCCCGACCGTCCAGCTGAACTGATCGAACTCTGCGCTCGTCGATGGGATAACAAAGGTCTGGCTGGCGAGAATCAACGAGGCGATGACAGCCAGTCCGCCGGAAAGTCCAAACACACCGAAGCCGGGAATGACGAAGATCTCCATCGCGATCAACGCGAGGCCGAACAGGAACAGCGTGACTTCGAGCCAGCCAGCGGTGCCGCCCAGGAATCGACTCCAGAAAAAGATGGCGAAGCACAACGCTGCGCCAATCCCGAAAAAGCCACTGACCGTGTAGACCTCCAGGTAGATGCAGATCATCCCCACCATGAACAGCAGAAACGTGACCTCTGTCGATTTGAGAATAACGATCATCGTATCGACCCAGGTTTGTTCGGAAGCTGGCACAACGGCAGCGGCCGGGATTCCCAGCCGCTGCTTGAGTTCACCCAGGTCGTGAACGGGCTCGTTGGCCAGACTCAGGTCATGAGCACGCCGTCCGGAAACGGTCAGCAGGTTGTCTTCGCGAGACTCAGCCACCAGCGGGCCTTTGATCCACTCGCCGCCCGATTCTTCAATTTCCACTTCGGAAGCGTACGACTTGCGACCAGTCTGGCTGTGGGTGACCTCATAAACCCGCAGGTCTTTATCAGCCATCGCTTCGAGCAGTGCTGGCGGACGACCTTTGCGTTTGGCGAGCACTTTCAATGATTCACGAAGCAGGCTGAGCGTTTTTTCCGGAGCTCGCTCAAACGGCTCTCCCGGCCGGACTTCGATGGGTGCGGCATCACCGATTTTTGCGTCAGGGTGCATATAAATGTCGTCGCAACCCATCGATATAATCGCGGCGCCGCTGTAGGCATACTCAGGAATGTAGGCCACGGTGCGGTGTCTTTTGGTATCGAGCTTCGAAATGCGCTCGGCCAGCTGTTCGCTGTCCAGCAGGTATCCACCCGGTGATTTGATTTCAAAAATGATGAGGTTGGCGTCTTCAGCTTCGGCTCGACGGATTTCCCGTTCGACATACTCGTGGAGGATCGGATCGATCACTCCGTCAATCCTGATGATCCTTGCGCGCGGCGGCTTGTCGCCGGTAATACTTTCCCGCAGGTAACGACGATCGAAACCGTACAGGTCGGCCAGGTCGACACGATCTTCAGCCGTCTGCATCACCAGGACGTCGAGCTGTCGGGCGTGGCTTCCTGAAAGCAGCAGAATATCGCCCTGCTCTTTGATCGTGATGACATCGGGAATGGCGACATTCGATTCCTGCAGCCGCTGCATTTCTTCGCTGGTCACAACTCGGGTTTCCGTGACGCGAGCGGCGCCTTCTCCGGAAACAACTTTGATCTTCAATACCGTTTTTTTCGGATCGACAAAGCCGACCGCCAGGGCGCCGTTAACCTTCGTGTTGTATCGCTTTTCGACGAGGTTGATGATCGAGAGTTGCTCGTCGTTATCAAGGGCGGTTCCCCGGCCAATGTCACCCAGTTCCGCGTCCGGGTGCATGACAATTTCTCGACAGGCCAGTGCGAGAATCGCGGTGTAGCCGGTCAACGCCTGCCCGTCTGCGTCTTTCGGGATCCAGGCCACGGTGCGAACTCGCGGATATTTGGAGGAGGTCAGTTCTTTTGCCAGATCGCTCACCTGGCCGAATGTGCTGGACCCGCGTTCGATTTCCAGAATCAGAATCGTATCGCGATCTTCGTGTTCGGCCTGCCGCTGCAATTCGACCAGCGCGTTCCGAACGCGCGCGTAGACCAGCTCCCCTGCAGGATTGGTGACCGTGATGTAGCGAGCAATCAGGCCGCTGGGTGGTTTTTGAGGCTGTGCGTCAGTCTCAGGCTGCGGCTCTGCGGGTGCCGCCGTCGTTTCTTTTGATGGCTCTTCGATCTTTTCAGACGTGGCGTCCTGACAGTAAGCCGCATCTGTCGGAAACGCTCTCGGACCGGCAATTACCAACAGCAGAAGGATCAGTCGTTTAGTCATGGAAGACCCTCAAACGCAGAGTTCGGACGTTGCAGCGTTCCACAACGCCCGACACGCAGCATGGATCAGCATTCGCTGAGATCAGCCTGCATTGTTTCGTGCGGATTCCAGGCATTGCAAGCCGTGGTCCAAAGAGAGACGCATGATCCATGTATGAACCACGCTTTCCCACGATTTCGGAAAAAATGAGAGATATCTCTCGAAAGAGATAACTCTTTCGCCATCAAGCTGCCGATCGAAGAGATATCTCACTCATGGATCGAAAAGGAGCAGTCATGGCAGGAAGCCAGAAACAGGACGCCGCTACGGAGACCGCACTTGTTCCCAAGCTGATTCGCTGGCCTCAGGACTGGGTCGACCGGGTTGATCAGGTTCGAGGCGAGCAGTCCTTCAGCGATTTTGTTCGCACCGCCGTCCACATGCTGATCGACAATGGTGAACTCTCGGATCCCCCCGCATGGGGTCAGGGCGTGCCGAAGATCATTTCGCCTGAGGAGATCATCGAGCAGATTCGGCAGGCGACGGAAGAAGAACTCAACAAGATCATCACTGAAGACTCAACATCCACCAAACGCAGCGCGTGATTGACGACGAGTCGTGTCTGCTCGCTCCAGCGCTCGCTGCCTGATTAGCGGAGACTTCTATGGAACTCAGACAGCTCGTTGAACAACTTTCGGCCAAAGTGGAACTTCACGAAGCTGAAGCAGCAGCCTTCGCGGAAGAAGCTGAGCGAGGTCGTGATTTCTTCGACAGCGAATGCGGTCGAAAATATCACGATGGCTGCGCCGACGCGATCCGCGAAACCCTTGACCTGTTGAGCATGCTCTACATCCCGAACGACCCGGAAGTCACCGTCCCGGTTACAGCTCCGTCGACACATTGAGCCAATGGAGCGACTCAGTGCGATTGTCGTAAAGCTGGCTGTCGTACGGTGGGTGCCGATCAGGACGCGACAAAAAAAGCTCGCCCCGATCGGGAGCGAGCTTTCTTTTGAGCGAAACCAATTCCGTAAATTTTTTATCGCGTCATGCCCGTGCAGACGGGCATCCAGTTGTCGTCTTGCGGTCTGGATTTCCGCCTGCGCGAGAATAACGACGTGCCTGCCTCAGACTTCTTTCGAGTCGATCCAGGTCATCATGCTGCGCAGCTGCTTGCCGACTTCTTCGAGCTGGTGACCGCGTTCCCGACGACGAGTTGCTTTGAACGATGCCTGGTTGACTTTGTTCTCCAGCAGCCAGTCGCGAGCGAACTGACCGCTCTGGATTTCTTCCAGGATCTTCTTCATTTCGACTTTGACTTCCGGGCCGACAATACGAGGGCCGCGAGTGTAGTCACCGTACTCAGCGGTGTTCGAAACGCTGTACCGCATGTAATTCAGGCCGCCCTGATAGAACAGGTCGACGATCAGCTTCAGTTCGTGCATGCACTCGAAGTAGGCCATTTCCGGCTGATAACCGGCTTCGACCAGTGTTTCAAATCCAGCCTTCACCAGAGCACTCACACCGCCGCAAAGCACAACCTGTTCGCCAAACAGGTCCGTTTCGGTTTCTTCGGCGAAGGTCGTTTCGATGACGCCGCCGCGAGTTCCACCAATGCCCTTGGCGTAAGCCAGAGCCAGCTGCTTCGAGCTGTCAGAAGAACCAGGATACATAGCGATCAGCGAAGGAACGCCGCCGCCCTTTTCGTATTCGGAACGGACGAGGTGCCCCGGACCTTTCGGAGCGACCAGGGCCGCATCGACGCCGGTTGGAGGCGTGATCTGACCGAAGTGAACGTTGAACCCGTGCGAGCACATCAGCAGGTTGCCGGGCTCAAGGTTCGGCTGCACGTCAGACTTGAAGACGTCACCCTGAACTTCGTCTGGCAGCAGAATGTTGATCAGGTCGCCCGCTTTGGCAGCATCGGCGGCGGACATCGGATCGAAACCGTGGCTGACGGCCAGGTCGTAGTTCGCGCTGCCTTTTCGCTGACCGACTACGACATTGCAACCGCTGTCCCGGAGGTTCTGAGCCTGAGCATGTCCCTGGCTGCCGTATCCAAGAATCGCCACAGTCTTGTCTTTGAGAAGTGACAGGTCGGCATCGTCGTCGTAGTAAATCGTAACTGGCATGGCTTGGGTCTTTCGGACGTTGTTCAGGTGGACCTCGTTCCACAGATCGGAACGCGGGCAGGCTTCGTACCTGCTGGAAAGGTAACCGTCTTGCTAACGGTCGCGTGGTTGTCGGCGGAAAAACGTCCGCCCCACAGGTGCTCAACAGGCGGCGGTCGGATCCTCGTGTGCTGCCCGTTCTTCGACGTCGACGTTCTCTTCATTGGAACGCAGCAGAGCAATTCTGCCGGTGCGCACCATTTCAAGAACTCCGAACGGTCGCATCAGATCGATGAAAGCTTCCAGTTTCTTTTCCTGGCCGGAAAGCTCAATCATCACGTGATCTGAGCTGATATCAACCAGACTTCCCCGGAACACGTCGACCAGTTCTTTGATCTCGCTGCGCTGACGTCCAATCGCGCCGACTTTAATCAGCATGAGATCCCGCTCGACGAATTCCTTGCCGGAGAAATCAATCACTCGAACAATCGTGACAATCTTCTCAAGCTGCTTGCGGACCTGATCCAGCACTTTTTCGTCGCCACTGACGACGAACGTGATCCGCGAGAATTCGGCGTTTTCGGTTTCACCGACCGCGAGGCTTTCGATATTGAAAGCGCGCGAGGCCAGCATTCCTGAAACGTGAGCCAGGACACCCGGCTGATTGACAACGACTGCAGAGAGAACGTGTTTCATTACAATACTCGGCTGAAATGTGCCGCAATTGTTCATTCGGTTCGAACATCTGCAGCATTGGAAAACAGGTCGGCCAGTCTACCCCTGCCGACAACGAATCACAACGATTGCCGAACCGCTCGGCCAGGTGGACTGGATCTGTCACAAGTGATTGTGGAATGGCACGTTGTGCGAATTTGACGAACGGTTCTGAGTTCACGCGCCGTTCCACTCGCTGACAGTTGAACGCCGCTAGAACGCGGCTTCGACACTTCAACCAAAGCAGACGAATCGCGGAATTCTTCAGAATCAGGGGTCAGTTTTTACGATCAGGAGAGAACTCGGGTGCCGAAGAATGAGCAGATCGCTCAAGATAACGCTCAGCTCGGCGAAGAATCGCGGAGTTGTGCTGCTCTTCGAACTGCCCCTTTGATCGACATTCGAGCCACGGCGCTGCTTCGTCAGTCGCTGAAGACATTCGCGAACGACAATTGTTCGCGATAATGGAACATGGCCGCCTGGCCTGACGTTTCTGTCGGGCCGATCGACCCGCCGAAAGTGAGGGCGAGATGAGTGGAATTGGCTCCGCCGGTTTCGTACCAGGCGTCAACCCGTACGCGGGCAACATCAGCAGCACCAAAGGAACGGACGCAGCACGCGCAGATTCCTCCGACCGTTCAACGGCCGCTGATCGATCCACGTTTTCGCAGAACCTGAACGGTGCCGGAGAAACAGAACGCTCTGCCGATCGCGACGCCGACGCATTCTTCTCGGCCAGCGGCAACGGCGGTCATCAGAACCCGGACTCGGAAGATCAGCCGGAAACTGCCGAAGATGCGAATTCGGCCCGCTCAGGATCAGGCCCGGCAGCCATCGATCCACCGCTCGACGATCACCGCGGTAACCTGATCAACTTCGACGCGTGAATGTTTGCGGCGCCGCTGAGCCTCATCGCGGTGGGAAGTTTTCAGTTCTCGTTTTCGTGAAGACGAACAACGGTCATCTGCCTGCCGCTTCTGGCCGAAGTCCGCGAACAATCGTCAACGCCTTTCACCAGCGTCATGCGCCGGCTCGCGTTGTCGACGATTGACCTGTCGACGATCTGCCGTGATCCTGACGGTTCACCTCGACCAACGACAAAGGTCGTGACAACGCTGAGCCGGGAGAATTTGATGAAGAGCTGCACTACGTTTGTGATGTTTCTGTATGTCGCCGCTTTCGCCGTTGCTCCGGCCGCGGCTCAGAATGACCTTGGAGACATCGGCAAAGAACTGCCGGTGGTGACGGCAAAAAGCCCCGCAGAATCTCAGGCCATGCTCGAAGTGCAGAACGGGTTTCGGATGGAACTCGTGGCCGCCGAACCGCTGGTCCACGATCCCGTCGCTGTCGCTTTCGACGAAGACGGCCGGATGTATGTGGTGGAGCTGCCGCCATACAACTCGTACGTCGTTGAAGGCTTCAAGACGAAAGGCTCGATCCGCGTTCTGGAAGACACCAACGACGATGGTGTCTATGACAAAAGCGTGTTGTTTGCGTCGGACCTGACATACCCCACGGCCATTGCCTGCTGGGCTGGCGGCGTGTTTGTGGGGGATGCTCCCGATCTGCTTTATCTCAAAGACACAACCGGCGACGGTCAGGCTGACCAGCGCACGGTCGTCTTTACCGGATTTGGTACGGACAAGGCTGGAGAAGCGCACCTCAACTCCATTCGCTGGGGCTTCGACAATCGCTTTCACCTGTCGACCAACCTCAGCGGTGGAGACGTCAAAGCCGTCGATCAGGCACCCGCCGATGCTACGACTGTTTCGGTACGTGGCCGCGGATTCATTTTCGATCCGCGAGTGCTCGGAAAGTTCGAACTGACCAGCGGCGGCGGACAGCACGGGCTGAGTTTGGATAACTGGGGTCGCAAATTCGTGTGCTCAAACAGCGTTCCGGCTCAGACGCTGATGTACGACGACCGGTATGTGGCGAGGAATCCGAATGTTGAAGCTCCGGCGGCGGCTGTCGATATCGCTCCCGACGGCAAGTACACAAAGCTGTTCCGCATCAGTCCCGGCGAACCCTGGCGAATCCTGCGAACCCGGCTGCGCAAGGAAGGCAAGTTCCGAGGCTCGGACGAAGGCGGCACTCCGTTTGGTTTTTTCACCGGCGCGACAGGCATCACCATCTACCGCGGCGATGCCTGGCCGAAGGAGTATCGCGGAAATCTGCTGGTCGGCGACGTGGCTAACAATCTGATTTACCGGGCGAAGATCGAATCCAACGGGCTGGAACTTGTCGCGCGTCGCGCCGACGCGAACGCCGAGTTCGTCGCGTCGCGGGACATGTCGTTCCGACCGGTGCAGTTTGCAAATGCTCCGGATGGTTCGCTGTATGTTCTGGATATGTACCGGCAGTTGATCGAAGGGGCCGCGTTTCTGCCACCCGAATTCTTCAAGCACATCGATCCGGTCGCTGGCTACAAACTTGGCCGCATCTACCGCATCGTTCCGCAGGATCATGATCGACGATCGCGGCCAAAGCTCAGCAACGCCACCACAGAGGAACTGGTTGCCTTGCTCGATCACGCCAACGGCTGGCATCGGGACGTGGCCGCTCGGCTGCTTTATCAGAGACAGGATGTTGCTGCCGTCCCGCTGCTGCAGACGCTGGTCCGCGAAGGGCGATCGCCGGAAGGACGCATGACCGCGATGTATTCATTGAACGGGTATGGTCGGCTGGACGAGGCCACTCTGCTGAAAGCGCTTTCTGATGCGGATGCCAACGTGCGCGTGCAGGCCGCGAAGCTGGCTTCTCACGCTGCCAACGAGTTTGCTTCCGTGCGGGATCAACTGCTCCGCATGGCTGACGACGACGATCTGATCGTGCGCTATCAGGTCGCGTTTTCGCTGGGAGACATCAGCGGCTCGGGGCAGGCCGATGCCATTGCCGGGCTGGTGGTGCGTGACGGAGCTGACAAGTGGATGCGTCTGGCACTGCTCAGTTCATCACGGGCAAACGCCGGGGATATTTTTCTGCGTTTGACAGCGAAACCGGAGACGCGTCAGATGCCGCACGTTCGCGGATTTTTGACCACGCTCGCTCAGCAGATCAGTCGAGCGGGGCAGTCGAGTCAGGTCGCGTCGGTGCTCAAAGCGATCAATCAGATTCCGAAAAGTGATGCCACGTTCAAGGCGGCCATCGTCAAGGCTACCGTTGAGAAGTTGACGGGATCGGCACGCACGCAGTTTCTGTCTGCCGCGGGCGGTGATGCTGCCGCTGTCCTGAAGCAGATTCTGGACGACGCCCGCAAACGTGCGGCAGACTCGGAACTGTCTGAAAGCCAACGAGTCGACGCGATCCGCAGCCTTCAACTGGCGGCCTGGTCGGAGACTTCCAGTCTGCTGGCAGAGCTGCTGGAATTACGTCAGTCACCAGCCGTGCGATCGGCGGCGATTGCGACGTGTGGTGGTTTTGAGGAACCAGCCGCTGCCGCACTGATCATCGAACACTGGTCCGATTTCAGTCCCGCGCTCCGCAGCCAGGCGGCGGAAGTTCTCTTGTCTCGCCAACGTTGGGTTGGCCAGTTGCTGGACGCAGTACAGGAGCAACGCATTAATGCGACCGATATCGATCCGGCACGCATCTCACTGCTCAGGCAGCATCCCAGCGCCGAAATTCGGAAACGGGTCGCCGATGTCTTTGCGGGTGAGACGCTGCAGCGTCGACAGGCCGTCGTCGATGCCTACCAGCCAGCTTTGCAGCTGGATGGAAATGTCGAACGGGGACGAGCCGTGTTTCAGAAAAACTGCACGGCCTGCCATCAGCTTGAAGGCAAGGGGAAAATCATCGGGGCCGATCTGAAGGGCATCCGGCAGCGAGGTCTGGCCTCTATCATGCTGAACGTGCTCGACCCGAATCGCGAAGTGAAACCAAAGTTTGTCAGCTATGTTCTGCTGACCGAAAGCGGTCGCGTTTACTCGGGCATGATCCTTTCGGAGAACGCCAACAGCGTGACCATTCAGCAGCCGGACGGGCAATCAGTGAGTGTTCAGCGAAACGAGATCGAGACACTCAAAAGCACCGCCCTGTCCTTCATGCCGGAAGGTCTGGAGAAGCAGATCGACCTGCAGGCCATGTCCGACCTGCTCGAATACCTCAACACCGTTGCGGAGTAGCGTTTTGAGAATCGCCGTTTTCTCTCTGCAACTCGCTGCAACTTTGTAACCAGACTCAGAGGCACACGACTCAGAGGAACACACAGTGACCGTTGTTGATTACGCCAGCGAGCTGATCCGGTTTGAATCGACGTCGTCCCTTTCGAATGGGCCGGTGACGGACTACGCCGAAAGCGTGCTGCAGAAACTGGGGTGCGAAACCGAACGAATCGAATACCAGGACAACGGCGTACTGAAGGCCAACGTGATCGGTCGTTGGGGAACCGGTTCTGGTGGGCTCGCGTATTTCGGACACACCGATGTGGTGCCGGTTGACGACTGGTCGATCCGCGAGCACGGACCGTTTGAGCCGGTCGTTCGCGACGGGCGGCTGTACGGACGAGGCAGCACCGACATGAAAGGTTCGATTGCCTGCATGTTTGCCGCGCTGCAGTCTCTCAACAAAGAAGACTTCAAACACCCGGTCTACATCTCGTGCTCGTCGGATGAAGAAATCGATCATCGAGGTGCCATCGAGATTGCCGAACGGTCGCGTCTGTATCGAGAACTGATCGAAGGCGGGGCAGTCGGCATCGTGGGGGAGCCGACAAGTCTCGACGTCGTGTACGCTCACAAAGGCGGCGTCCAGGTGGTGGTAACGTCGCACGGCAAGGCCGCTCATTCCAGCACGCGGGAAGGCGTAAACGCCAACCTGGCGATGATCCCGTTTCTGCAGGATGTCAAAGCCATTTACGAACGGACGGAATCCGACACGTCGCTGATGGATACCGAATTCGAACCGCCCACCGTCTGCATGAATATCGGCATTAACGATCACACCAAAGCCGTCAACATCACGGCGCCGCAGAGTGTCTGTACCGTTTGCTTTCGACCGATGCCTGGTGCTGATGTTGAGTCGCTGGTCGAGCAGATTCGAGTTGCGGCGAAGCAGCACGGCGTCGAGTTCTGGTTGAAGAACCGAAACCCACCTTTCCGACGCGAACCTGGCAGCGAGTACGTGAAGCAAAGCGTCGCCCTGACCAACGGTCGACCTGCCAGAACAGTCGCTTATGGTTCCGAAGCGGGCAACTTCGATGAGATCGAAAACCTGGTCGTGCTCGGCCCCGGCGACATCGCGCAGGCTCACAAGAGCGATGAATGGATTGCGCTGGAGCAACTGGAAGCCGGCCAGCGGGTTTACGCCAGCATGCTCCGCCAGTTCTGCCTGCGACAGGAGCCCCGTTGACGTCGGATTCACACGGCTTTCTGTCGCACCAGTCACACTGCTCCGCTTCCATGTGGAGGTGACCGGTTGACTCGATCAAGCTCTGCTTTCCGGAGCTCCGCGTATGGGACGAGCCATCACGGGAACCGCGTTCGATCGTCCTCGCCATGTCGGCAGTGAAGAGCCTGCTGGCTGAACTTCCCGACACTCACGGCAAACCGCCACGTTCGAGCGACAGCCTGATCCAGCTCACCGCAGAGCTCGACTTCTCAGACGACGCGCACAGGTGAGTACGTTAGTTGCGTCAAGCTCCAGGCCGTCGTAGAGTTCAGCCTTCACCCTGATAAAACCTGAGATAAATCCAGAGCTATCCAGGGATAAAAACGGTCTACACCGGGATAAAAACACTGATAAGAGCTTTATCAGGGTCAAAACTCCGGATAAGTAATCAAGTTCTGTCTATGAGATCATGAAACTCCGGCCCGGCATCACGAGCTTTTTCGAGTCACGCGAATGTGATTCACTCCCCCAGTATCCGATGGCCGAGTTCAAACAACTCGTCCACGCCGTAGCTATATCGCAAGACTGGAACGTTGCATCCATCGCCGAGGCTGAGATCCCCCCGAACTTTCATGTGGCGGAACTACAATCGTCGAACGCACGCCTTTTCGTTCTCGGACATTCGAACTTTCCCATCGTTGTCTTTGCCGAACGATTCGATGATGCTGATCAATGCTTGCAGTTCGTTGACAATCCCAACATTGCAGGCGAGATCTCGCAAATGTACCCTGACGTCGAAATCGCTAGCGCAACTGAACTCAATCGGCCGATCACAGACGATGATCTTGCTCAGCTGGCGCAAGCAGATCGACAACAGGTAAACTACTGGAAGCCTCGAACAATCGGTCAGCTTGCATTCAATTGGTGGGACTGACCGGAGAAGAGACAGAACCACAGTGGATTAGAAACTCGCGGAGCCGAGTTCTAATCTTATGTTCAACAATCGCGTGCACCCGAGTACGCGAGTCGGCGTTTTCGAAATGGTAAATCTTTCGCGCGTACCGGGTGACGCGTGACGTTCTGCCAAAAAAATCATGAAATCAACTCAGTGGCTCCTTCTCCTTTTCGCGGCGTTATCCCTGGTCTCAGCCTTCATCGTGATGAAGGAAGGAGCCATGCCCGTGCTGTTCCTCCTCGTGGCGCTGATCGCTTCCACGTGTGCTCAAGCCGTGCACGTATTGGATCAGCGAATGGATCAAATCGAACGGAAGCTCGACAAGGATGCCGATTAAAAAGGAAATCAGAAATGGGCGACCGTATAAAGAAAATGAAGACAAGGTGTTCGGTACCGTTTTCAGCGTTCGGTACCGGACACCTTTTCTTGATCTGTTTCTGCCGTTCCATACCCCCCTCATTTGTGCTAGTTGCCGTGCCTAGCGCGGATTATTCAGAGTTTCGGGATCTGAATGGCCTTCGGGTGCGTCTAAGTGATCGTTAGCGATCAACTTAGGCGGCAACCTGGAGGCCCGA
>JABMPE010000755.1 GCA_013203845.1 Rhodopirellula sp.
CACCTATGTCTCACAATGTTGTCAGTCTCGTTCTCGGCGGTGGTCGGGGCACTCGTTTGTTTCCTCTAACAGAGCATCGTTCGAAGCCGGCAGTGCCTCTCGCTGGAAACTACCGGCTGATCGACATTCCGATTTCGAACTGCCTTAACTCGGGGCTGAACAAGATTTATGTGCTGACACAGTTCAACTCGGTGAGTCTCCACCGGCACATGCGGCAGACGTACCGGTTCGATCGGTTTGGAGCTGGCTTCGTCGAAATCCTCGCCGCGCAGCAGACCAACGAAGGCGAAACCTGGTACCAGGGAACCGCCGACGCGGTTCGAAAACAGTTGCGGTACATTCAGCAGCCTGAGATCGAACACGTGCTGGTGCTGTCGGGTGACCAGCTTTACCGGATGGATTTTCAGGAGATGATGAAGACGCATCTGGCGTCAAACGCGGACGCAACCATCGCCTCGCTGCCGGTCAGCGATGAAGACGCGAAAGGTTTTGGCGTCATGCGGATCGACGAAGCCGGACGCGTGCATGGCTTCCTGGAAAAGCCGCAGGAGAAATCCGAGATGGACATTGTCCGGATGGATCCCGCTTGGATCGACGCTCGGGGAATTCCCAGTAACGGTCGCAGCATGCTGGCCAGCATGGGGATCTATCTGTTCAAGAAGGATGTGCTGGTCGAACTGCTCGAAAAGTCGACCTACACGGACTTCGGTAAGGAAATCTTCCCGATGTCGATCCGCGCCCGCCGGGTCCACGTCCACCTGTTCGATGGCTACTGGGAAGACATCGGGACCATCCGGTCGTTCTACGATGCCAATCTCGCGCTGGCTTCAGCGAATCCTCCGTTCAATCTGATCGACGAAGCAAATCCGATTTTCACGCGAGCCCGCTCGCTGGCGCCGGCCAGAATTCTGGACGCGAAAGTGAAAAAGGCTCTGGTTACCAACGGAGCGTTTGTCGAAGACGACGTGACGATTGAAAACAGCATCATCGGGCTGCGTTGTCACATCGGGAAAGGCGCGACCGTTAAGAACACGATTGTCATGGGAGCCGATTTCTACGAAAGCGACTGCGACCGCACGGACGAATCCGGCGAATTACCTCCCGTCGGCATCGGAGCCGGCACAGTGATCGACGGAGCGATTGTCGATAAGAACGCCCGCATCGGCCAGAACTGTCAGATCACGATGCGCGACGGCCTGGAACCCAACTGCGATATCAATGGCGTCTACATTCGTGACGGAATTATCTGCATCCCGAAAGACGCCATCATCCCCAACGGCTGGAAGCTGTAGAAAGCTGGGATCACGATAAATTGAGGAGCCGCTGATGCGTTGCCGGATGGTATTTCGATTGATGACTGTTCCCTCGCTGGTACTTCTGCTGGTTTCCGCGTCTCCGGCATTGGCTCAGGAAGCGCCGGGGAAAAATAAGGCGGAGAAACCGGATTTTCGGAATCCGCCGCGGCAGTATGAAGATGTCACAATCGACGATCGCACGTTTGTCGTCGAAGCTCAGCTTTTGAAAGAGGACCCGCAACTGGCTCGTCGGTCGCTGGTGCGGCTGAAAAAGAACATTGATCTGGCGCTGGAGATCCTTCCGCGTCATTCTCATCCGTTCGTCGCGAAGCAGCAGTTCTGGATGATGTACGGACCGAAGGCGACATCTGGCGGGAGAGACAATGGTCTCGCGTATTTTCGACCGGGGTCGCCGAAGTTCGACGCCAAACGCGATGAGCGGTGGAACAGTGTGGTCGTGGTTTACGACGCCAATAATTATGTCGTCCTCAACGACCTCTGGGCGTTTAAGGCTGTTTTGCATGAACTCGCGCATGCGTATCAGCTTGAGCAATGGCCGGAGAAAGAACCGCACATTCTGTCGGCTTACGACAACGCGATGTCGCAGAATCTGTATCGCAACGTGAAGAACGACAAAGGCGGGTCGTTCGCCGCGGCGTACGCGACGCAGAACCAGTTGGAATACTTCGCGGAAACGTCTTGCATGTTCTTTGCACGGAGCAACTATCAGCCGTACCATCGTCTGGAATTCAAAGAGTACGACCCCGTCGGTTACGAAATGATCCGTCGCCAGTGGAAGATCGGTGACGAATTCGGCGAGCCGATGCCGCGAGACTGGTCGCTGGGCCGGTCCACCCGCAAACTCGAAGCAACGTTGAAGTCGTATTCCGCCGGCAAAGTGACGCTGGTCGAATCCTCGGGGAAGGAACGAACGATTTCATTGAAAGCGCTGCGCGAGCTGGATCAGGACATCGTGAAACGCTGGTTCGGCGAGTAGACTGCGGCCAGCAACCCAGGTTCTGCGTCGGGTCAGCTTCTAACTTGAGCAGGCGTCTATTGACGGATGTGTTCTCTGGACGCGTCGGTCATTTCTGGAGAAAACCATGCGATCAGGAAACCCCGCACTGAATTCGAAATCGTTCGAAGGCTTTGCCGTCTACGAACCTTCCGCCGCGATGACGATTCAGGGAACGGCAACCAAAACGGCACTGCTGCTGGCCGTTGTCGTGGCCGCCGCGTCGGTCACCTGGAACCAGTTCACTCAGCAGAATCCGATCGTGCAGCCACTGATGATGGGGGGCATGATCGTCGGGCTGATCACGGCCATGATTACGATTTTCAAGAAGTCGTGGTCACCCATCACGACTCCGGTTTATGCCACGGCGGAAGGACTGTTTCTGGGTGGGATCTCGGCTTTCTTCGAGGTGCGATATCCAGGCATCGCCTTCCAGGCCGTTTGCCTGACCTTCGGGACGCTGTTCGGACTGTTGTTCGCCTATCGGACGGGAATCATCCGGGCGACGGAGAACTTCAAGTTGGGTATCTTTGCCGCCACCAGCGGGATCTGCCTGCTGTACTTTGTTGGCTTCGTGATGAGCTTTTTCGGGGCGGGCATCCCCTACATCCACGAGGCCGGTATGGTCGGTATCGGCTTCAGCCTGTTCGTCGTGGTGATCGCGGCTCTGAACCTGGTGCTCGACTTCGACTTCATCGAGCAGGGGGCCGCTCACGGAGCCCCCAAATACATGGAGTGGTACGGCGCGTTCGGCCTGCTGGTGACGCTTGTCTGGCTCTACATCGAAATCCTCAGACTGCTCGCCAAACTCAACAGCCGCCGCGACTGATGCTTCCCACCTGGAGCGTTATTTGAACCAGGCAGCCGGGTGTTTGCTTTCGATGAGATTTTGAATGGCCGCCTCGCTCGACATCAGTAGCTCGTGGCAGCCTTCGAGGCTCTCGTGGTTGCCAAAGAGCGTGCAGACAGGCTCGTCCTTTTGAATCAGCGTGCCGAGTTGCGGGATGTCTGCAGCAGAGAGGTGATCGCTGACCAGACTCTGCAACCGAGCGGTCAGCGGCAGGAAGTCCGGGGCGATGAACTCCTGCCGGGCGTAGACGATCAATTTGCCATGCTTTCGAAATCGATGTTTGCAGCGAGAATCTGAAAGCGACGATTCGGTTTCGAAGAACGACCCGCGGCAGGCATCCACGTGCCATTTCATGAGCGGCCAGCCGAAGGCGCGTTCATAAAGTTCTGCCGAGGCCGTGTATCGTGGATTGACTTCCAGAGTCCAGAGGTCGCGGCAGTCTTCGTCGAGAATGAAGTCGATGCCGAACAGGCCCGACATCTGAGCGCGCTCGTTTCGAACACCGTCAACGATTGCTGAGCCGATCTGTTGAGCCTGATCAAAAACGCGGTTCGGAACGTCGCTGACCGAAAGCGGCCCGAGCGAACCGGCGTAGACGTACTGGCCGGCGCCGACGTCGGCCCCGCGGCACAATTGCTCGCACATTCCCAGAAGCTGAGCGGAACCTTCGAATCCAAGGTACAGGCCTGAAATGCTTCGCCCGATCGCTTTCTGCTGCAGAAAATAATCTTCGCTGTTTCGTCGTTCGAAATCACTCTCGTTGAATTGTCGAACTCCGATGCCCGCGGCGCTGGCACGCGGCTTCAGCATCCAATCATCAGGGAACAGCGGTCCTGTCGCGGCTGGATTCTCTGATAATTCGACGCAGTCGGCTGTCGGTACGGCGACCGGAAGAGTTGGTAGCGACGCCCGAGTCAGTGTCTGAGCCAGCCAATGCGGGTCGCGGAGCCGCTTCAACGCGTCGGGACCACAGCCCAGAAGTCGTCGAGACTCCGACAGGCGGGCGACGAGTTCGGCAGCATTCTCCACCGCCCCGGTGTAAATCCAGTCGGCGCTGGGAGTTTTCTGAAAGACAGACTCAATACCGTGAGGCCAGTCTGAAATCGTTAAGGTATCCGCAGCGATTTCGGTCAAATCCCGATCGCCAAACTGGTCGATGCACCACGGATCAAAGCCTGCTCGAACGGCAGACTGCGCAGCGGCTCGGACACTCGACCCGACAAGGATTAGCGACTCACGCGTTGGCATGGAGCGTTTAACCGAAAACCTGCAAGGAATTAACAGACGGAAAGTCTTTTGGAAATTCGACTTCGGAGCCTGCCGGACGCTTGTCACGGAAGGTGTCAAAACCAATGATACTCCTCATTCAGGAGGAGATTGCGGTCGATAAGGCTGCATCCTCAAAACAAACTTTCAGATGGCGATGTCCGCCGTCATGTTCTGGCCGGCTGTTTTGTTTCATCAGACGCCGTCGCGGAACTTTACAGGAACCAGAGTCAGACAACAGGAGAAAAGTATGTCGCTGTTCATCGGTGAAGCGCTGGTCGGAGACGGAAACGAAGTGGCTCATATCGATCTGATGATCGGTGACAAGAACGGTCCTGTTGGTGCGGCTTTCGCTAACTCGCTGGCTGATCAGAAGGCCGGACACAGCAACCTGCTGGCCGTCCTTGAGCCAAACCTGGCCGTCAAGCCAGCCACCGTCATGATCACGAAAGTGACTATTAAAGGTGCCAAGCAGGCCGTGCAGATGTTCGGTCCCGCTCAGAAAGCAGTCGCCGACGCTGTGGCCGAGTCTGTTGCTGAAGGCGTTATCCCGAAGGATCAGGCCGAAAATCTGGTTATCGTTTGCGGCGTGTTCATTCACTGGGACGCTGCTGACGACAAGAAGATTTACGAATACAACAAAGAAGCCACAAAGCTGTCGATCGCTCGCGCCATGAAGAACGAGCCATCGATGGACGAAGTGCTGGCCAAAAAAGACGGCGCCAAGCACCCGTTCTACGCTGGCTAATCTGTCGGAATTGTTAAGCTCAGCAGAAACCCGGTTTCCCATCGAAGCCGGGTTTCTTTGTTTGCACTTGGTCTGTGAAATTACTCAGGCAGCAATCATGAAGAAGATACTCATTCAGCTCGACACGGACGCCCACCCGAGCACTTTTGATCGCGTCGTCGCGGTTGATTCGGAAGTCGATGAGCTGTTTTCTTACGGCGGAGTCACGCCGGACAACGTCACGTCGCTGGTACACGGAGCGATGTTCACTCGCGGTGGAGACGGTCTGAAGAATACCGCGATTTTTATCGGGGGCAGCAATGTCGCCGACGGCGAGTCTCTGCTGAAGAAAGTTCAGTCGGTCTTCTTCGGGCCGGTACGGGTTTCGATTCTGATGGATTCGAACGGGTCGAACACAACGGCGGCGGCTGCGGTGCTGGCGGCTGGCAAGCATGTCGATCTTTCGCAAACGACTGCCTTGCTGCTCGGCGGGACCGGACCGGTTGGTCAGCGAGCGGCTCAGATTCTGACGAGCCTCGGAGCGACCGTCCGGATTGGAACTCGTTCAGCGGCCAGGGCGGAAGCGACGTGTGAGGCCGTTCGTTTGAAAGTTGAAGGGGCCAATGTTTCGGCTCATGAAACAGGAACGCCCGACGGACTGACGACGGCAGCGGAAGGCGTTGAGGTCATCATCGCGACCGGCGCGGCTGGGATTCAGTTGTTGTCAGCCGAACAGCGTTCGCAGCTGGGATCACTGAAAGTAGCCATCGACCTGAATGCTGTTCCGCCGGTTGGCATTGAAGGGGTCGAGGTCTTTGACAAAGCCGTCGAACAGAACGGCGTGTTCTGCTACGGAGCGATCGGCGTCGGCGGCACGAAGATGAAGATTCACAAAGCCGCCGTTCAGAGGTTATTCAACGCGAACGATCTGCTGCTCGATACCGCGGCCGTCTTTGAAATTGGACAGAACCTATGAGTAATACGCCTGACGACAAAGCGGCTGATCAGGATTCTGTTGACACGCCCCTGGCGGGACCGTGGTATCGCGATGGTCTTTCGTTTGAATGCACTCAGTGCGGAGACTGCTGCACGGGAGGGCCGGGTTACGTGTGGGTCGAAGAGGACGAAATTCGAGCCATCGCCGATTACCTCGACAAGCCGATTGGCGAAATCCGTCTGATGAACACGCGACCGGCTCACGGTCGCGTCTCGCTCAACGAGTACGCGAATGGCGACTGCGTTTATTTCGATCCGAAGAAGCGAGGCTGCACGATCTATCCTGCGCGCCCGCGGCAGTGCCGAACCTGGCCGTTCTGGAATTCGAACCTGTCCAGCGAAGCTGACTGGAAGGGCATCCAGAAAGGCTGCCCCGGCGTCGGGAAAGGCAACTTCGTGCCGCTGGAGCAGATTCAGATGCTGGCGGCGGAAGTCGACGTCTGACTTTGGCACGTCCTCTTTTTGTCGATCAATGCAGTCAATGCAGATTTTCAACGCCAAGGAGCAGAGGGCCGCTGAGGAAAACGCGGAGAGCAATTGGTTTCTCCCTGATCCTCTGCGAGAACTCCGCGGACTCCGCGATTCAATTGTTTTTGACGTGAGTCCGGGTTCAGGATCTGAACTGCAGATTCAGCATCAGGCTTTTGACGTCGGTCATCGCGATTGAATCCTGGTCGATCGCTTTTGAAGAGCTGATGAAGACCGCGCCGTCGCGTTCTTCCGTGCCTGGATCCGGTAATCGTCCGTGGCTGCCTTTGACGATGCTGGCATCCAGGCCGATCACGTCCATGTAGTAGCGGAAGCCGAGCAGTTTGCGGGCGAGGCGGCTGGCGATTCGCAGTTTGGGAAACTTCAGCGTTGGATCGACGAAGAGTTCGGCGGGGTCGTAGCCCGGTTTGCGGTGGATATCGACGCAGCGGGCATAGTCGGGAGCGAGTGCGTCGTTCTGCCAGAAGTAGTAGGTGAACCAGGATCGACGATCGCTGGCGACAACCAGCTCGCCGGAGCGTTCGTGATCGATGCCGAATTCCGCTTGCGCCTGACGATCAAGAACGTGCTCGATGCCGTCGACTCGTTTCAGAATTTCGGCGACTGCTGGAATGTCTGCGGCGCGGCGAATGTAAACGTGAGCGAGTTGATGATCCGACACCGCAAACGCTCGCGATGAGCCATAATCCAGCGTTTCCCAGCCACCGATTTCAATACGCGTGTCGAGGAAGCCATGTTCACGCAGAATGCGGTTAATGTGAATCGGGCGGTCAACGTCGGTGATGGCATACTCCGACAGCACGATGATGTCCGCATCGCGAGCTTTGGCTGCGTCGATCAGCTTGCCGGCTTCGGCGTCGACGGCCTGGATGTCTTCGGCAATGGCTGGATCAGACGGGCCAAGTCGCTGCAGGTTGTAATCCAGGTGCGGCAGGTAGACGAGAGTCAGCGACGGGTTGTGACGCTGCATGACTTCGATTGAGGCGTCCGCGATCCAGCGTGAACTGGTGATGTCCGCGCCGGGGCCCCAGAACTTGAACAGCGGGAAGATACCGAACTTGTTCTGCAGTTCGTCTTTCAGTTCGACAGGCTGGCTGTACGAGTCAAACAGCTTGCGACCATCCGCTGGGTAGCACGGTCGTGGCGTCACTGACCAGTCGACGTCGGCGTACATGTTGTACCACCAGAACATCTTCGCGACGGTGTAGTTGGGATCTCGCTGGCGAGCGGCGTCGTAAACACGTTCGCCGTGCACCAGTCGGTTGGACTGTTTCCACAGAGCCACTTCAGAAACGTCACGGAAGTACCAGCCGTTGGCCACGATACCGTGTTTGTTCGGCAGTGATCCGGTCAGGATTGTCGATTGCGCGGAGCACGTGACGGCGGGAAGGACCGTGCTCATGGGCCGCGAAAATCCGTCGGCGGCCAGCCGGGAGATGTTCGGCGTGTAGGGGCCGAGCATTTCGTGAGTCAGGCCAACGACGTCGATTACAACCAGCGGACGTGTCATGAGAGACTCAACGCCAATTAAGGCTCACGCGAAGAGAACGGAGAACAGAGGCTTCTCGATCTAGAAACCGCCGCCACTTGCCGGCGGGCCGGAGCTTTGCTGTCGCGGCGGGTCTCCGGAAACGACGAGGTTTTCCATCGCCAGGTCGATGCCCGTGTAAAACTTACGCCAGTCGCGGCGGTCGAGAATTTCTTCGTGTGGAGCGACCGTCAGCAGGCAGAACTGAATCTGATTGACGTAGTAACGGATCAGCCGAAACTGCATGCGAACCCGTTCGTCATTAATATTCCGCTCGTCGTCGAGCATGATCCACTCGTACGTCTTCCGAGGGACGTACGGAGTCCCCACCGGAGCGCGGGTTTCTTCGTACGTCCAGCGGTTCAGCGCGGTATCCGGTTCGTAGCGAAGTTCTGCGGCAAGCACGTTGCTCAGGTCTTCCACGAAAAGGGCAGGGGTGGCTGTTGGATTGGACTGCTGGTCGAGGAATCTCTGGTGATTGGTGCAGAGAAATATCCACGCTGGCATCGTTTTTGATTCGCGGTCGGGAATTTCGACATAGACCTCGCTTTGCCACGCGGCCACCAGTCCTGGCAGTGGCTTGCTGAGGAAGTTCGGCTGTCGACCGTCGTGCTCGCCTTCTTCTGTCGGTCCGGGAATCTCCTGAAAGCCTTGAGGAAGTCTCAGTTGAATACCGAATTCCTGCCACGGGTTGCGTTCCAGAGCGGTGTCGACCTGCTGCCGGTAAGCGTAGTACTTCGCGGTTTCGGCGAGCCGCTGCTCGTACGCCTGGCTGCCGCACCCGACGATCGTCGCCATGACAACGGCGGTGAACACTGCCTGCAGTCCACCGGCTCGAATGCTGGTTGTTACTTGTGACATGCGCATAACCCGGAAAGTGATGAGCCGAAACGGCGCGGTGATGGTTTGGGATGCTGTGCTGGATGAGAAAGGTTGCGATGGCGAAATCGAACGTTGCCAGCAGGCTGCACGCCGACAACGGGATGTGGCCTCATCTGCACAGCTAGTTTAGTGACAGTTCGGTTCTTCCTCTACTTTCAGCAGGTATCAGGCAAAAGAACCAATCACAACGTGTCCGCCAGCGAATTCTTCAGCACGGTCAAAAGGCCGAACTAGTGTTTGGCTCAGTATGCGATGCCACGTCCGAAACTGGTGGTGTATCGCGAACATGATCGCTTTCAGCAGGAATTGCACCATGAATGTGCTCCAGAAAAATTGCAGACTTCGTCGTGGATCGATCCTTGTTTTCGCTGCGGTGTTTATGGTCTTCATTCTGGGGATGGCCGCGTTTACGACCGATTTCGGTTACATGCAGGTTTCTAAGACTCGTCTGCGAGCGGCGGTCGATGCTGCAGCTCTGGCCGCGATCGACGATCTGACGAATGACGAAGAGGCAGTTACGCAGACGATCAATCAACTGCTTTCAGTCAATGGCTACGACACGACCAGCTCCAATCTAGTCGTCACGACCGAGTACGGTATCTGGGACGTCGACGCTCGAGTGTTCACCGCAGGTACCAAATTCACAAAGGCCGACGCCATCCGTGTGAGTGTCGTTGATAACGGCGTTCCAGCCTTCTTTGGACCGGTGTTTGGCGACGACGTCTATTCAACGGGAGCTGAGGCGGTCGCAACTCTGGCCAGCACTGTGCCGCGAGACATCGTCGTCATTCTCGACTGCTCGGGATCAATGGATGCGAAAATGTCCAATGGGAAATCACGCATGAAGAACACCAAAGAGGCAGCGACAACCCTGGTCAAGGCGCTGTTGCCAGAAGATCGTGTTGCTCTGGCCGTGTTTTCCTGGATTGATCGAGCCCGCAACCGGTGGCAGGAAACCGGACACCCGGAGACTGACCTGGACTTCGACAAGATCAGCACACTCAACCGAATCAATGACCTGAAAGAGGGGTTCTACAACAGCTATACAAACATCGGAGGTGGGCTGCGTGCAGGACTGGATGTGGTTTTGAGCGATCCGAGCCCGCGGCCAGCTCCACTACCGAAGGAGCCGGAACCCGAGACGATTATTGTTCTGATGACTGATGGTCAGGCAAATCGGGCAGAGCCCTATCCGGAGCCAAACGATGGGCCGACGGGCACACTGCCGCCACCGCCGTACAGCAAGAAAACGACATACGATGAAAATACCTCGATCACGAAGTGGTCGAACACGATTAAAGCCCGAGGCTACAAGCTTCATGTGGTAACACTCGGTGCGAGCGCCTACAGCTCGTTGATGGTGAACGCTGCCTCCCCGGACGAAGAGGGAGTGACCTACTACCACCACGTTGCGGAAGGAGGCTCTGATGCCGAAGACCTGCTCGAAGTCTTCAGGACCATCGGCATCGGGAATCATGGACCAAAGCTGGTCAGGTAGCTGTTCGCTGACCGTTCAGAAGTCAACTGTCAGGGCACAAGCGACGAGAGACTGTGAAGCCGAGCCTATCTTCACCGCAGGAGAGGCTCGGCTTTTTTCGTTTTGTGACTGGTGCGTCGATCGTTGCAAAGATCCAGCAAGGCTCCAATCCTTTGCTGTCGGTGGGAACCTGATCGAGAGTCCCGTCAATTGAGTTCGTGCCTTCCCTTGTGATAGGAATTGCTACAGGAATGGATGCTTCAGCCGTTGATTTTGAGAGAGTGCAGCGAGCGGCGACGGCGATTGCTGGTGTCGCACATCGAACTCCGGTAATGACCTGCTCGGCGATTGATGAGCTGGCCGGGCGGCGCCTGTTCTTCAAATGTGAGAATTTTCAGAAAGTCGGAGCATTCAAGTTTCGCGGAGCTTTCAACGCGATCGCTCAGCTTTCCGACGAAGCCGCTACGAACGGAGTGGTGACGCACAGTTCCGGCAACCACGCGCAGGCCCTGGCTCTGGCGGCGAAGATGCGAGGTGTGCCGGCTTACATCGTGATGCCATCGACCGCTCCGTCAGTGAAAAAGGCCGCGGTCGAGGGGTACGGCGCCGAAGTAATTGTTTGTGAACCAACACTCGCCGCACGTGAATCGACAGCGGACGCAGTTCAGATTCGCACCGGAGCGACGTTTATCCATCCGTACGACAACGACGACGTGATCGCCGGGCAGGGAACGGCGATGCTGGAACTGTACGAACAGGTCGCAGAACTGGGCGAGTTACTTGATGCAGTGGTGACTCCGGTCGGTGGCGGCGGGTTGCTCGCAGGCACGTGCATCGCCGCTCGTGGTCTGAATTCGTCGCTTCGTGTTTTCGCCGGAGAGCCCGCGGGAGCGGACGATGCCGCTCGGTCCTTCGAAGCTGGCCGGCGGATTCCTCAGACTGCGCCAGATACGATTGCCGATGGTCTTTTGACGAGTCTCGGCGAAAGAAACTGGCAGATCATTCACCCGATTGTCGAACGGATTCTGACGGTCAGCGACGACGAAATCGTCGCGGCGATGCGACTTCTCTGGGAACGCGCGAAGCTGCTGGTCGAGCCGAGTTCCGCTGTCGCTCTGGCGGCAATTCTGAGTCGTCAGTTTGAGCCGATTGCGGGCTTGAGGTCGGTTGGAGTGATTTTAAGCGGTGGAAATGTCGACCTCGAACGACTCCCTTGGATGCGTGGGAGCCTGGGTATTGCTGCGAAGTAGGGAAAAGTCATGAAGGCCGGCCATCAATCCGTTGAATATTGTCCGACAGTTGACGATCTGAACCACACATGAGTAGCATCGAAGCTGCTTGTGGGCTGAAGGTACGCATGCTGGATGGCGTACTGCGCGTGATTCACGCCACAGTCTCTTAGGCACGGATTCGCCGCCTTTATGTTGCAGTGCGAAACCCTGACCTACCCTGCCATCACGGGAGCTGTTTACCGGTGTCGGTTACAATCTTTACGAATCAGGAGCAGGAAGCTCTCAGTGACAAGTGGACGTGGGCTCGCTTTCAGTTTTTTCCTGGCGGCGTGCTGGGGATCTGGGCGCTGTGGAATCAATGGCCGGCTGACTTGATTGGCTGGCAGATTTTCTGGTCCGTGTTTACTGCCTACAGCATGTTCTGCTGGACGAGTTGCCTGCACGAAACGGCTCATCAGACGCTAACGCCGCGCCGCGAAACCAGCATCTGGCTGGGGCGAGTGATCGGGACACTGATCTTTGTGCCATACACGGTTTATCGCGAAAGCCACATCCGGCACCACGCTTACCTCAACAAGCCGCATGACTGGGAACTCTGGCCGTACTCGGATCCCAAAGCTTCCATCGGGTTCCGACGTCGCTTTGCGATGTTCGACTTTTTCCTCGGCATGTTCGGTTCGATGGTGACTTACGGTCGCCTGTTTTTCCACAAGGACTCGCCGCTCACCGATAAGAAGCTGCGTCGGACCGTCTGGATGGAGTACGCCGTCTGTGTGCTGTTCTGGGGAAGCCTGTTCGCGATCTTTACGAACTCCGGAACCTGGGGGGCGTTTCTCCGTGCGTGGGCTATTCCGCATATGATTGCCGGAATGATCCAGTCCGGTCGAAAATTCACTGAGCACATCGGAATGGCAAGTTACGATCCGATGCTGGGCACGCGGACTGTCGTCGGTCGAAACTGGTTTACCCGCCTCTGCACGTGGCTCAACTTTGACATTTTCATCCACGGCCCACACCACCGACACCCACGAGTCGCGCACCGAACTCTCAGAGAAAAGATGAACGAGTACGTCGAGAAGCAGCCGGAACTGCAGTATCCAATGTTTCGGACTTACTCAGCAGCTGTCTGGGATATGCTCCCGTTTCTCATCAGGAATCCGGGCGTTGGGATGAACGCCGGGGCGACCGCTCCGGATTCGGATAAGAAAGTCGCCGATAACTTTGTCGCTGATGTGACCGAAGAAGTCCTCTCTGATAAAGACCGGGGCTACGCGCCCATGACTGCCGGTTGACGAAGTGCCCTGCAATCCGTCATTTTGAAGCCCGAGCTGGTGACAGTTGCGGGCTTTTCTTTTGCAGGAGCGGACAACGTGACTGATTATGGGCAGCCGTCCCGGCGACGATTTCTTCTTCAGGCTGGCGGCGGCTGTGGAGCAATTGCTCTCTCCAGCCTGCTGAGCGATCAGCGGTCAGCCGCCGGAGTTGCAGATAATCCACTGGCTCCACTTCAGACGCACTTTACTCCGCGAGCCCGACGCGTGATCTGGCTGTTCATGCACGGAGGACCGTCGCACGTCGACCTGCTGGATCCAAAACCGGAACTCGCTCGTCTTTCCGGAACGCCGCTGCCGGACAGCTTTGGTTCAGTCATGACCAGGCGGAATGTCGCGAAGAATCCACTGCTGGGTCCGATTCGACCGTTCCATCCGCGCGGTGAATCCGGTCTGGAAATCAGCGACTTTCTCCCACACACCGCAAAGCACGCTGAAAAGTTGTGCGTGCTCAGAAGCTGCCACGGTGACAGCGTCAATCATCCGCAGTCGGTTTATCAGATGAATACCGGCAGTATTCTGATGGGCAAGCCGAGTCTCGGAAGCTGGGCAGCGTATGGACTTGGAACAGAAAACGGCAACATGCCGGCGTTTGTTGTTCTTCCGGATCCCGGCAACGGAGTGAAAGGCGGCCCGCCCGCCTGGGGCAGCGGCTTTCTCCCAGCGACTTATCAGGGCACGACGATGCGTGCCGGGAAAAATCCCATTCTGCATCTGCGTCCTCAACCGGAAGTGACGTTAGATCGGCAGCAGAAAGCTCTCTCACTGATTCGGAAACTGAACCAGCAGCATGCCGAGCAACGCGACTTCGATGAGGATTTGCTGGCCCGAGTCAACTCGTACGAACTCGCTTTCCGAATGCAGGCAACAGCTCCGGAAGTCGTCGACATTTCACAGGAGTCGGCGGCAACGCAAAGGCTGTACGGCATCGGCGGGAAGGACACCGACGAATTCGGCAGACGCTGTCTGCTGGCGCGTCGCATGGTTGAACGCGGCGTCCGCTTCGTGCAGCTTTACTCAGGCGACACCAACGGCTGGGACGCTCATAGCGATGTCGCCACAAATCACGATCTCTACTGCCGTCGCACGGACCTGCCGGTCGCCGGGTTGCTGGAAGATTTAGAACAACGAGGCCTGCTCGAAGACACGCTGGTGATCTGGGGCGGCGAGTTTGGCCGGATGCCGATGAGCGAACAGGGCAAAGGTCGCGATCACAACCCGTGGGGCTATTCGGTCTGGTTTGCCGGTGCCGGAGTCAAGGGCGGATTCGCGTATGGAGCCACCGATTCCGTTGGTCTGCGCGCGATCGAAAAGCCGGTCCACGTTCACGACCTGCACGCCACAATCCTATGGCTCCTTGGCCTGGACAACATGGGCCTCGTTTACAAATACAAGGGCCGTCCCGAGCGCCCAACTCTGAACGAAGGTAAACCGTTCAGGCGGATTGCGATTTGAATTGAACCAGAAGGCTTTTACACTACAGCGACAGTTGGGTTTGGGCGCGCGGCCTTCCAGGCCGCAGCACGTTTTCTTGGGCGACACGTTCGGAATTGGCC